>NZ_JBIEIS010000011.1:0-311820 GCF_043496855.1 Nonomuraea sp. JJY05 | reverse complement strand
TGTTCCAACAGCGGAGCTCCTGTGGTGAGGATGTCTTGGAGTGACACACCTCTTCTACAGCAGCTCCGCTTCCTCGTTCATAGACCTTGACGAACAGACCCCCGCTTTAACTGAACGGCGTTGCCCCTAGGGGTCGACGCATGAGGTTTCCTCCGGTGGAGGGAGACGGTGGTGGTCCCGCATTCTGTCGGATCCATTACCGACTTGTCACGACAATACGGACATTTCGCCCTGTGAGTAATGTCAACCGAGTGGCCAGGAGGGCCCTGCGGAGCTGGCCGGCGAAGATCGAGCTGAGCTGCGCGGCGACAGATCAACTCCAGCGGGGTGAGCCTGGGCAGCTCTGTCAGAGATGCGTGAGCTCGCACATCGGGGCCCGGGGTGCGCTCGCCGCACCGCCACGACCGCTGGACCCGCTCACCGGACGCGAACGGGAGCTCGCGGCCGCGGGGGAGCGTTGCGCGAGACCGCCCGACGTCACGGCCGGTTTGCCGGCGTCCCGGTGGGCGGCGCGGGTGCTGGTCGAACGCGAGAGGCCCCGCACGCCGAGCATCGGGTACGGGGCCGCATGACCTGGGGTCACGCCCTCGTGGGCCTCTTCGCGCGTGGCGTGGCCTTGCTGTCCGGCGCCTTGTCCTCCCTCGATACGGGCTCCGGCTCGGCCGTCGCGGAGACTTCCTTGAGCCCTTGGGCGGTTTCGTGGCTCACCCGGGTGACCACCTTGCGGCCGCGCGCGGCGAGATCGTCGTAGACTCTGCTCGCCCTGGTCGCTGTGGTGCCCGCGTTCTTGCGGACCTCGTCCCGGCGGGCCCGGAGCTGCTTCCTCAGCCGGACCCGCAACGTGCGGACGTTGTCGACGGCGTAGCCGCCCGCGCCCGCGACCGCGCAGAACGGCTTGGACGTGGTGATCTTCTTGATCTGATCGGTGAGCGTCATGAGTGCTCCCCGGCAATCTCTTCCAGGATCGGGCCGTTGAGGCCCGTTTGTGATCGTTTGCTGCGCTGCCGGCCGCTGGTTGGACCAAGGACCGACGTTGCGTAGTGCCACTACCCAATCCGTGGCAGCTATGCGTGCAGGCTGCTGCTCGACATCAGCGGCGGTGTCTGGTGCACGCACCTTGACGGTGTTAGCGTCGAACGTGGAGCGCCGGGAAGTCTGGTCGGCAACGTCGTCATGATGTCGGCATTGGGAGCAGGCGCAATGAAACTGATCCGGTTGTCTGACGTGGATTCCTCCATGATCGACCTCGTGGGCGGTAAGGGCGCCGGGCTCGGGGAAATGATCAAGGCCGGCGAGCGCGTCCCGGACGGTTTCTGCCTGACCGTGGAGTCCTACCGGTCGAGGGAGCTCCCGGAGAAGGAGCTGATCGAGGCCTACCGGCAGCTCGGCGGCGGGCGGGTGGCGGTTCGTTCCAGCGCCACCGCCGAGGACCTGCCGGCCGCCAGCTTCGCCGGCCAGCAGGACACGTACCTCAACGTCGAAGGCGCCGGCGAGCTGGTCGCGGCGGTCCACCGCTGCTGGGACTCCCTGTACACCGAGCGCGCCGTCGCCTACCGCGCCGCCGCCGGCATCGACGAGGCGGCCATGGCCGTGGTGGTGCAGCGCATGATCGACCCGACGACGGCAGGCGTGCTCTTCACCGCCAACCCGATCACCGGCTGCCGCGCGGAAATGGTCGTCGACGCCGCCCCGGGCCTGGGCACCGCCATCGTCGAGGGCACGGTCGTACCGGACCATCACGTTCTCGATCGGCGGACGCCGGCCGTACCCAACCCTGACGGATGCCTCGACGAAGAGCAGCTCGAACAGTTGCGCGCGGCGGGGTGGCGCCTGCAGGAGCACTTCGGCTCGCCGCAGGACATCGAATGGGCGATCGACGCCGAGGGCACACTCTGGCTGCTCCAGTCACGGCCGATCACCACGCTCTTCCCGCTGCCGCCCGACACCGGTGATACGCGGCTCTATCTGGAGTTCGGCCACATGCAGGGCATGCTTCGCCCATGCACTCCGATGGGTGTCTCCCTGCTCAAGACGGGCGCGTCCCTGTGGTTCGAGGCCGTGGGGGCCAAGGTCGATCGGCGTGACCCGATGCCCCGGCTGGTGCCCATCGGCGGCCGGCTCTTCTTCGACCTGACCGATTTCATGCGCAGCAAGGCAACGCGGAAGCGGATGGGAACCTCCCTGGAGGTCTACGGGCCGAGAGTGCAGGGTGCGGTGCTGCGCATGCTGGACGATCCGCGGTTCGCGCCGCGGCCCGGCCTGCCGTTCCATGCCGGCGCCGCCCTCAAGGGCGCCTTCCGGGTGTTGCCCTTAGCGATCGCCGGAGTGGCGTCGAGCCTGGCCCAGCCGGCTCGCGCCCGAGCCCGCGCCCACCGGGGCGTCGCGGAGATCAAGCGGCTGATCACTCCACCGGGCGAGTCCGCCACCTCCGCCGAGCGGCTGCGCTGGGTGATCGAGGACTCCCACAAGGGGATCATGAGCCTCGACATGCATGGGATCCTCGGGCCTCTGGTGGCCGGGATCATCAGCGGCGTGATCCCGGCCGCGTTGCTCAAGGGCGTCGCCACGGACGAGGAACTCGACACCGTTCTCGGCGGCATGCCGTACAACGTGACCACGGAGATGGACCTCAAGCTCTGGGACCTGGCCGTCAAGGCACGCGAGCACCATGACCTGTTCCTCAACACGCCACCGCAGGACCTCGCCGCCGGGTACTTAGCCGGTGAGCTCCCGGAGATCGGGATGACGGACTTCCTGGCCAAGTACGGCATGCGCGCGGCGGCCGAGATCGACGTCGGCGTGCCCCACTGGGATGAGGACCCGGCACCGCTGTTCTCCACCATCGCCAACTACCTCCGCGTCGACGATCCCGCTCAGGCGCCCGACGCGCGGTTCGGAGCCGCGGCGGCGAAGGCGGAGCGGATGATCCAGACGCTGTCGCGGCGGGTGCGGGGCAGGCGGCCGGTACGTGGCCGGCTGGCGGTGTTCTTCATGCGCCGCTCGCGCGAGCTCACCGGGCTGCGCGAGATCGCGAAGTTCGCCTGGTTGCCGGCGATCCAGGCGGCCCGGCGGCAACTCCTCCTGGTCGGCGCGGACCTGGCCCGCCGCGGCCGGCTGGAGCGCGCCGACGACATCATGTTCCTGAATCTCGGCGAAGCCTGCGCGGCCGTACACGACGGGATCGACCATCGGGAACTGGCCGCGACGCGGCGCGCGGAACACGAGCGGGAGCTGCGGCGGCCTGTCGTTCCCGGCGCCCTGCTGTCGGACGGGACCGATGTGGAGACGCTCGCTCCCGCTCAGCCGGTGCAGGACGGCATGCTGACCGGGATGTCCGGAGCCGCCGGGCAGGCGACCGGCAGGGCGCGGGTTATCCACGACCCTGTCGGCGCGCATCTCGAACCGGGCGAGATCCTGGTGGCGCCGACCACGGACCCAGGCTGGACACCGCTGTTCATGACCGCGGCCGGCCTGGTGACCGAGACCGGTTCGCCGGTGGCGCACGGCCCCACCGTCGCCCGCGAGTACGGGATCCCCGCCGTCATCTGCGTCCGCGGTGCCACACACGAGATCGAGACCGGGCAGCTGATAACGATCGACGGTACGGCGGGCACGGTGCGCGTGGAACCTGAGTGACGATCCGCCGGACGCCGCAGCGCACCCGGTTTCCCGCCCGGACGGATCACCATCCGGGCGATGGGACGCGATCGGGCCCCTGGCCGGTGGCTGAGCGCACCGTGCCCCCGCCGGCCGCCAGTGCGACGATCGTCTGGCCGGCCGCGGCCACGCACATGAACATGATCGGTGCTCGCCAGCCGGAGCTCACCGTGTGCAGCAGCCCGAAAACCACCGGCCCCACGGCGGCCAGCAGGTAACCGATCGACTGCGCCATCGCCGACAACGCGCCCGCCATGCTCGCGTCGTGGGCGCGCAGGCTGATGAAGGCCAACGCGAGCACGAGGCAGGCTCCGCCGCCCGACCCGAGGACAACACTCCACAGCAACGCCAATCCCGGCGCCGCGAAAAGTCCAAGGTAGCCGAGGAGCATGACTGCCGAGCAGATCGTCGCCAGCGCCCGCTGGTCACGCGCCCACCGCAGCGCGCCGGGCACCGCCAGGCTGGTCAGCACCGCGACCGCCTGGAACAGGAACAGCAGCCATCCCGCGGTGGCCGCACTCATGCCGTTGTCCTGGAGAACCTGAGGCAACCACGTCACGACGACGTAGAAGCCCAGCGACTGCAACCCCATGAACGCCGTCACCGCCCACGCCAGCCCGGAACCCCACGGCAACCGATGTCCCCGAGCCGCCTGTGCGGCACGCCGCGGAGCCCGCAGCTGAGGAAGCCACAGCAGGACGGCCACCAGCGCGAACGCGACCCAGCAACCCAACGCGGTATACCAACCGCCGGGGGCGACCTCACTGATCGGCACCGCCACCCCGGACGCCACTGCGGCGACGCCGCCCATCACCGTGGCATAGGCGCTGGTCAGCAGTCCCACCTTGGTGGGGAAATCGCGCTTTATCAGGCTCGGCAGCAGTACGTTGCCTACGGCGATGCCCGCCCCGATCAGCGCGGTTCCCGCGAACAGCCCGACTGCCGCCGGCACCCACCGCAGCGCGATCCCCAGCGTCAGCACCACGAGCGCACCCCCAAGGAGCCGCTCGGCTCCCCACCGCGCGGCCAGTTGAGGCACCAGCGGGGACAGCACCACGAACGTCAGCAAGGGCAGCGTGTTCAGCAGGCCCGCCACGGCCGGGGCCAGACCCAGATCCGCCTGCACTTGATCCAGCAACGGCCCGACGCCGGTCAGACTCGCCCGCAGGTTCGCCGCCACCACAAGCAGCCCCCATACCAGCAACGCCTGACCGGAACGCCGCGTCGACGTGTTCTCCATGCACGCCACGATCAAGCCGCACCGCGGCAGACAGCCAGGCCGTGCTCAGGCTGGCCCCCGGAGGGCCACGCTCCGCACTGTGCGATCAACGGGCGGCCCGGTACCGTACCGACGTGGGGACGCCACTGGGGGACTTCATCCGGGCCAAGCGCGACAGCATCCAGCCGGAATCCCGTGGACTGCCGGACCGCGGCCGCCGCCGGTCACCGGGTCTGCGCCGGCAGGACCTCGCCACGTGGGCCGGCATCAGCGTCGAATACCTGACCCGCATCGAGCAGGGGCGCGACCGCAATCCATCGCCGGCCGTCATCAACGCCCTCGCCGACGCGCTACGCCTCAGCCCTTCGGAGCGTAACCACCTGCGCTACCTCGCGAAGATCACCGGCGACGTATGCTCCGTCCACATCCGGCCTGTGCCGCCGTCCCGGCACGTGCGGCCGGCTGTCCTGCAGACACTCCGCCTCCTCGAACCCGGCGTCGCCATCGTGACCAACCGGCTGGGCGACGTCCTCGCCCACACCAGCGGCTACGAGCTGGTCACCGGCGGAACCGGACTGCTCGACGCCGCCCGTCCGAACCTCAACCGCTATCTGTTCACCGACCCCCGCGCCCGGATGTTCTTCGTCGACTGGGACGACGTCGCGGACGAGCAGGCGTTCGACCTGTGGCAGGCGCCATCCCTCGAGAACCTCGAGTGGCTCACCGGGGAGCTCGCACCCGTCGCCGGGCCCGACTTCACCCGCCGCCTGAAACGTCATGTGCTGCCGCGACCTGGCATCCTCCGGCTCAACCACCCGGCCGGGCACCAGCTTCGACTGCTTCGTGAGACGCTCGAACTACCCACGGAGGCCCAGCAACTCGTCGTCTTTCTCCCGGCCGACGACCAGACGGCCGAGGCCGTCGACCGACTCCGGCGCCAGTCCCACGGCCGGCTCCGGTCCATCTCGTGACGAAGACGTAGGAGCCACGGTGCGCCCGTAGGACGCCGCCGTGCTCCATGCGGCCCCGTACGCACGTGGGGTCCGTACACCTCGTCACCGCCCGCAGGACCGGCGATACCCCGTGCGACGCCGCCTGGCGGGGTCGCCGCGAGTTCGGCGGTCGCCGGAACAATCTGTGCTTCCCGATTGAGCACCACCTGGGCGTCCGGCGTTCCAGCTTCATCGAGCTCACCCTCGGCGGCATGCGTGGCGCGAACCGGGGCGGGCGATCTCGCGTATCCCATGCAGTACGGAGGGCGCGTAGGGCCTGGTCCCGGCGGCGCGCTCTCGAACGGAACGGAGAGGGGGATACGTCGCTACGTCGTCGCTGCGCCCGTCCCGTTTCAAAGAGCTTGAACGAGCGAGATGAGAGTCACGATATGTCTGTAGCCACGATTGCCCCGCGGATCGCGATCAAGAACGTGACCCCTGAAGTCTCCGACGCGATGAGCGCCCTGCACGAGGCCGCTCTGGCCGCGGCGCAGGCGGCGGACATCGCGCCCGGTTTGCTGCAACTGATCAAGATCCGCGCGTCCCAGATCAACGGCTGCTCCCTCTCGCTCGACCGGTACACCCAGGACGCGCGGGCCATGGGGGAAAGCGAGCAGCGCATCCGCGAGGTGCGGGCATGGCGGAACAGCAAGCACTTCACCTGCAAGGAGCGGGCCGCGCTGTCGCTGACCGAGGCGATCACACTCGTCTTCGCCGGACAGGTCCCGAACGAGGTGTACGCCGAGGCGGCGAGGCAGTTCGAGGAGACCCAGCTCGCGGCGCTGATCTGGGCCGCGACAGTCATCAACGCGCACAACCGCATCGCGGTCACAACCCGCCTGGAGGGCAGCGGCGCGCCGCCCATCGCGGCCGTCAGTTGAGCGACGTCCGGGCGTTCGGCCGTTCCTGTACTGCGGCTCCAGATGCGTCACCCGCCAGGACAAGACGGACGTGCTCGATCGGATGTCGGCAGGGCGGCGTCGGCTTGGGGGCCCAGGAGCCGGACCGGGCGGTGGACGCCCGCTCGGGTGCCGGATCAAGGCCGTTCCAGGGTGTGGCGGCGGGGACAATGACGCACGGAGATTTCACTGCCCGCGAGCCTGCTCAGGGTGAGGGTGTCCGAGGAGGGCCGCGGCCAGTATCGAGGCGAGCCACTCCTCGTACTCGGCTTCACTCCATTCGCACACTTCGGTCAGCTTCTCGAAGTTCTCCGTCGAGGTGAGGACGTAGATCTGCTCGGCGGCCCTGGCCGGAGAGAGGTCCGGGCGCAAGGCTCCCAGAGCGTGCAGATGTTCGGCAGGTCCGCGGCTTCCCGTCAGCCTCTCCCGTTCGATGTCGGCCAGGACGTCCTGGAGTCCCGCGTCGCTCGGGGACGCGGCGGCCGCCGCGCGTAGAACGCGGTGCACGGGCTTGATGCGCCGCAGGATCGCGGTGGCCATGGCGGCGTACAGGGCCAGCTTGCGGACGGGGTCAGGTTCGTCGATGATCGCCTGGACCTCGGGGCGGTCGCTCTGCGGCAGGGGCTGGGCGTCTCCGGCCAGCGTGATGTCGTAGACGAGCTTGGCCAGTGCGGGTTTGCCGCCGGGGGAGGACGTGTACAGCGTCTGGACGGCCACGCCGGCCTCACGTGCCACTTCGGCCATGGTGGTGTCGGCGTAGCCCTTCCTGATCATCAACTCCCGCGCCGCGGTCGCGATCTTCTGCCGCGTGGCCTGGGCCTGCTCCTGGCGCAGCGCACTGGAGTAAGGGCGTCGCTTCTTCTGCTCAGTCATCGCACGCCATGATTTCAGAAGTACATTGACTGGATACATCTCTAATGAAAGAGTTGTGATCTAATTAAAGCCTTTCATGGGAGGGCTTGCGGTGTCCCTCGTTCTCGTCGCGTCCAGGACGGTCGCGCTGCTGCTGGTCGGCCTGTACGCGGGCGGTGTCTTCTTCGTGGTGATCGCCCCGTCCGTGGCTCGCATGCCGGGACCCGCGTACGTCAGGTACTGGCAGGCGCTCAACGTCGACTACGGCCGCGCCATGCCGCCACTCCTTCTGACCGGCATCGCGGCGATGATCGTTGTTTCGGCCCTGTCGTGGCGGCGCGGATGGGTCGTCTTCGGCGTCAGCTCGGCCGCCCTGATCCTGGTGATCCTCACCGTCGCCCTCACCCTGACGGGTCTGGAGCCTCTCAACCGGATCGCGGACGCCTGGGATCCCGATCGGCTGCCCGCCGACTGGCACCAGAGCCGCCGGCGGTGGTTCAGCCTGCACCTCATCCGAACGGCGCTCGCCCTCGCGGCATTCGGCTGCCTGATCGCCGCCCAAGCCCTCGATCGGGGGCCGGATCCCCTGGTCGAGAGGGCTCACGTTGATCAAGCGGCCTCGCTCGAGGCGGGTGCGGCGGCCGCCATGGCCGCCCGCGGCGCTCATGAGGGAGGCAGCTGGGGCAAGCAGACCGGCAATTTCGACTGCTCGACGCCGGGCCGGCCGGCCAATGCCTACGCCCGCGCCCAGGACGTCACGTCCGGCCGCTGGTCCGCCGGCGTCCCGGTCCGCGTCGGCTGCTCCGTCTACTGACCCCTCGCGTGGCGGCCGGCCCGCGCCGCCCTGCTCCAGGAGGGCTGTCCTGGCGGCATCCTGTTGGGTGGCCTCCTTACAGTGGCTGGCTGTCGTCCGTGGTTCCCGGGTGACAGTGGTTCGCAAGGACGTCGCGGTGAAATATGGGTCATCTCGACAGGCTCAAACGGAGTATCGGTGCGTGAAGTATGAATTGTCCGGACTGCGGTGCGGTGTTGTCCGGGACCGGGTCCCAGGAGCCGGTGTCCAGGTGCCCGAGGTGTGCGCTGCCTCTGCAGGGGCCCGCCGCGCACGAGCTCTGGCAGGTTGACCAGGCTCTCGCCGGGCTGAGGGATCAGCAGGCCAGGCTGCAGGCCCGCCGTACGGAACTGCTCGGCATCCTGCGCGCCGGCGCGGCGGCTCCGGGCGCGGCGGCTCCGGGTGTGGCGGGGCAGGGTGCGGCGGGCGCGGCGGGGCAGGGCCACCCGGGGGCGGCGCCTCCCTATGCGGGGATGCTGCCGCCGTATCCAGGGGCGGCGGCCGGGCCCGGAGGTACGGGGTCCGGAGGCACGGTGCGGGAGGTCTCCCCGGGGGCCGCGAAGAACGTCCTGCTCATCCTCGGCGGGCTGCTGCTGACGGTGGCGGCGGTGGTGTTCACCGTGGTGAGCTGGGGGCAGATGAGCATGGGCGGGCGCGCGGCCGTGCTGGCCGGGTTCACCGCGCTGGTCATGCTGGCGCCGGTCGTGCTGGTCCGGCGCAGGCTCACCGCGACGGCCGAGACCGTGGCCGGGTTCGCGGTCGTGCTGCTGTTGCTCGACGGGTACGCGGCCAGGCGGGTGGGACTCCTGGGGGTCGACGCCCTCGACGTGCTGCAGTACACAGCGGGGGTGTTCGGGCTCACCGCGCTCATCCTGGTGGCCTATGCCCGGGTCACCCGGCTCCGCGGGCCCGCTCCGGTCGCGGTGGTGCTGGCACAGCCGGTCCTGTCGCTGCTGACCGGTAGCTTGTCGGAGACCTGGCTGGTGGGCATGCTGGTGGCCACGGCGGCGCTGGACGTCGCGCTGGTCCGCTACGGCCGGGGAGCGGTGCGGGTGACGGCCGCCCTGAGCGGCAGCGGGGTCGCGACCCTCGCCCTGCTGGTCGGCGCGGCGGACGCGCTGGGGTCCCCTTCCGTCGCTCAGGCCCTGGTCAGGTCGGTGCCGCTGGTCGCGCTGGCTCTGCTCGGCGGGTTCGTGACCTGGCTGCTGGCCAGGCCGGGCAAGGCTCAGGGGGAGACCTGGGCCGCCGTGGTCACCGTCGGGACCGCGCTCACGCTGATCGTCGTGCCGGCCGCGCCGGCACAGCCGGTGCTGGGCGGCCCGGGCACGGACTGGCGTGCCCTGGCCTACGTCGTCCCCGCACTCGCGGTGGTGCTCGCCGCCGCCTGGCTGCCCTGGCGAAGGGTACGGGTGGCGGGCATGGCCACCGGCGGGCTGGTGGCGCTGCTGACCACGCTGGTGATACTGCCTCGGCTCGTGGCCACGCTGGTCGCGCCGCTCGCCTGGCTGGACGTGCTCTGGACGGGCACATGGAACGGACGGCAGTGGCAGCCGTTCGAGACGGCGACGCCGGCTGACGTGGCGGTGCTGGGCACGTTGGCGGCCGGCCTCCTGCTGGCGGCCGCGTCCGGCACGCGAGGGCGGCTGACGAAGGCGGCCGTGCGCGGCACAGATGGACCGCCGATGAAGGCGGCCGCGTCCGGGACCGGCGGATGGCTGATGAAGGCGGCGGTCGCGGGCGCGCTGGTGTCCGGGGCGCTCATGGTGGCGGTCACCCCTCAAGCCTTCGCGATGCCCTACCCGGCCGCGGTGGCGGTGCTGGCGGTGCTGGCCGTCGCGCCGGCGGTGGCCGCCACACTGGGCCGGGCGCCCTGGTGGGCGCTGGCATGCGCGCTCGTCGCCGGTCCGGCCTCGGTACGGGCGGCGGCGTACGCGTTCGGCAGCGAGCCGGCGACGCTGATCGTGCTGCCGATCCTGGCGGTGGCAGCAGCCGCCGTGGCGCTGGCGGCCAGGTTGAAGGAGCTGCGGGTCTGGGGACTGGGCTTCGCCGCGCTGTTCCTCGGGCTGGAGGCGGTGGCGGTGGGGTTCTCGCTCGGCCTGCGCGTCCTGGTCGCGGCGAGCGTGGGATTCGCCGTGGCCGGCGTGCTGGTGCTGCTCATGTCGCTGCGGGCAGGCGGCGTGAAGGGCCTCAGGTACGCCGGCACCATCCTGCTGTTGCTGGCCTCGTGGCTGCGGCTGGGGGCGGACGAGGTCACCGTCGTCGAGGCGTACACGGTGCCGTGCTCGCTGGTCCTGCTGGCATCCGGCTGGTGGCGGCGGCGCGGCGCACCGGTTTCATCCTGGGCGGCCTACGGCGCGGGCCTCTCCTTCACCCTCCTGCCCAGCCTGGTGGCGGTGTACTCGGACACGGAATGGCGGCGGTCGCTGGCGCTCGGCGTGCTGGCGCTGGCGGTGCTGTTCGCCGGAGCCCGGTTCCGGCTCCAGGCGCCCACGGTGATCGGAGGCGTCGTGCTCGCCGGGGTCGTGGTGCGGGAACTGGGGCCGTACGTGTCGGAGATGCTCCTCGTGGTGCCGCGCTGGGTGCCGATCGCCGTGGGCGGGGTGCTGCTCGTGGTGGTCGGGGCGACGTACGAGGCCCGCATGCGGGACCTGCGCCGGGTGCGTGACGTCCTGAAGGCGATGGGGTGAAGGCGAGCATCCGTACGCCGAGGGCCGGCCCGGGCTCGATGCCGGTCACCGTACGATTCTCGATCGTGCGAGGTTTGCCGTGACGGCAACGGTGCAGCGGGGGGTTTGCGTGAAGTGTCCGGCGTAAGCTGGTTCACCTTGCTGAGGACGGCGGCGGAGCAGGGAGGGCGATTGCGTGCGGTGGGAAGGCGGCATGCGTGGGCGTCACGGAGCAAGCCGCCGCGATCCCGGCATGACCCGGCGGCTCAAGGGGGTCGCGCTGGTCGCGATTCTCGCCGTGGCCTGGAGCGTCGCACTTGAGGCGGTCCCGGTCGCGAGGGTGACGAGGGACGCGCGAGCCGGTGACACGGTTGCCGTCGCCACCCCTCACGCCAGCCCCCACGCCACCCCTCACGCCGCCTCGGCGGCGGTGACCTCCATCGTGGGGCTGGGCGACTCGGTGCCGGCGGGCTCCGCGTGCGACTGTGACACCTTCGTCTCGCTGATCAGGAAGACCCTGGCGGCAAGGCAGGGCACCGGTGTCGCCGTCGACAACCTGGCCACTGGAGGGCTCACCTCGCAGGGGCTGCTCGACCAGGTGGACGCAGGGTCGGCGACGGACGCCATCGCGCACGCCGACCTGGTGATCATCACCATCGGCGCCAACGACTTCGACAGCGCCTCGATCGAGGACGACGACTGCGCTCCCCGTGCGGGGCTGGCCTGCTACAAGAGCGACCTCGCGCGGCTGCGCGTCAACGTGGACGGCCTCCTCGGCAAGGTCCGCGCGATGCAGACCCGCCCGGGCAGCCGGATCGTCGTGACCGGCTACTGGAACGTGTTCCTGGACGGCGACAGCGCCCGGGCCAAGGGGGCGGCGTACGTGTCTAACAGCGACGCCCTCACGCGCGCGGTGAACCGGACGCTCGCCGGCGCGGCCGCGGCGAAGGGCGCACGTTACGTCGACCTCTACGGCCCGTTCAAGGGGGACGGCTCCCGGGACGACACCCCGCTGCTGGCCGCCGACGGCGACCACCCCGACGCCGCCGGACACCGGGTCATCGCCGACAGCATCCTGTCCGCCCTCACTGCGACCAGATGAAAGATTCAGCGGTGGGTTCCCTGGTCAGGCGCATAAAGAGCAGGCGCGGGGTTGACACCTCGGCATGATCCCGCGAAACATCTCTTCTCAAGAGACGGTTTGGGAGCGCTCCCATACGGACCCCGAAGGCGAGCGATGTCATGTCCGGTCCCCTCACGCCGTCTGCCCGGTTCTGGGCAGTCGTCGCCTGCGTCGTCGTGGCGATCGGCGGCATCGCCGCCGTCACCGTGCCCGCTTCCGCGGACACCGGGTGCAAGGTGGATTACACCGTCAACTCCTGGCAGGGCGGCTTCACCGCCCAGGTGAAGGTGACGAACCTGGGGACGGCGCTCAGCGGGTGGCGGCTGCGGTGGACGTACGCGGGGGACCAGCGGGTGACGAGCGCGTGGAACGCGCAGGTGGAGCAGAACGGCAAGGTGGTGACGGCGGTCAACGTGGCGTGGAACGGCGCGCTGGCCACGGGCGGCAGCGCCGAGTTCGGCCTGCAGGCCACCTGGTCGGCGGCCAACCCCGCGCCCACCGACTTCACGCTCAACGACGTGGCCTGCAACGGCACCACCACCCCGAGCCAGACCCCCACGGTCACCCCCACGGTCACCCCCACGGTCACCCCCACAGTGCCGCCCGGCTGCTCGGGCGCGACGGTCTGCTCCGGATTCGAGGACCAGGCGGGCAGCCCGTCCGGCGACTGGCAGGTCGTCACCCCCAACTGCGCCGGCACCGGCACGGCCGTGATCGACACCGCGGTCACGCACAGCGGCGGCAGGTCCCTGCGGGTCAACGGGGGCGGCGGCTACTGCAACCACCTCTTCGTCGGCACCACCCGCGACGTCTCCCGCGTCGGGCCGGTGGTCTACGCCAGGATGTGGGTCCGGCACACGACCGCCCTGCCCGCGACGCACGTCAGCATGATCACCATGGCCGACGCCAACGACGGCAGCCGTGACCTGCGCATCGGCGGCCAGAACGGCGCCCTGCAGTGGAACCGCGAGTCCGACGACGCCACCCTGCCGGAGCAGAGCCCGGCGGGCGTCGCGCTCAGCACCGCGCTTCCCGTCAACCGCTGGGTCTGCCTCCGCTACGAGATCGACACCACCAAGCAGTCGATGCGTACGTACCTGGACAACCAGGAGGTCGCCGGCCTGCGCGTGGACGGCACCCCGACGCAGGACGTCGACTCCCAGTGGCTGCGCCGCGCCACCGCGCCGCGTCCGGCCACGCTGCGGCTGGGCTGGGAGAGCTACGGCAGCGACCAGGACACCCTCTGGTACGACGACGTGGCACTCGGCTCGGCACCGCTGTCCTGCTGATCACAAAGCGAATGCTGAGAAGTCCTGCCGTGACCTACGCTGTACGCATGCGCGTGACGATGCGGGAGGTGGCCGATCGGGCCGGCGTCTCGATCAAGACCGTGTCACGTGTGGTGAACGGCGAGCCGCACATCCGTCCGGAGAAGGTGCGACGGGTGCACGCGGCGATCGACGAGCTCGGCTGGGTCCCCAACCGTGCCGCCAGGGCGCTCAGGACCGGGCAGGTCGGAGTGGTCGGCATCGCCGTCACCGAGTTGCGCCGCCCTTATCTCGCCGGTCTCGTCGAGGCACTCGTCACCGAGGCGGATCGCTGGGGCATGCTGGCCGCGGTCGAGCCCACGCACGGCGATCCGGCCCGGCTGGCGGCGGTCCTTGCCGCCCGGGGGAAGACGTTCGACGGCGTGGTGCTGATCGGGCCGGCGGCGCCGGTCGGCGACGGGCTGGACGACCGCCCGGTGGTCGTCGTTCAAGGGGGCGCGGCCGAGGTGGATCACGTCGAGGAGGACGTCGCGGAGGCGGCGGCCCTGGTGGCCCGCCACCTCGCCGTCATGGGCCGGTCCCGGCCTGCGCTGCTCGGCGCGCATCAGGATGAGCTGCGTGCCGCTCTCGACGGATCCGGCTCGGTGCCCGTGCCGGGTGCGGATCTCGGTGAGGTGGCCGACCGGCGCGCGGGCGCGCGGGCCGCCGTAAAGGTGCTGGAGCGGCACCCGGACGTGGACGCGTTGCTGTGCGTCAACGACGAGGTGGCGCTCGGGGCTCTGGCGGCGCTGGTCAAGCACGGGGTGGACGTCCCCGGACAGGTGGCGGTCGCCGGATACGGCAACCTGGAGGACGGGCGCTTCTCGACGCCGTCGCTCACCACGATCGACCCCGGGCCGGCCCGGCTGGCGCGCAGCGCGCTGGAGTTGCTCGCCGATCGCCTCGCCGGCACGGCGCCGAGACAGCCGCGCGCGGTCGTCTCGCCGGTCGAGCTGATCCGGCGTGAGTCCACGCTCGGCCGGGACGCGCGATGAGGCGCCCGACGCTGGCGGATGTCGCCGCGCTGGCCGGGGTCTCGGCGAAGACCGTGTCCAACGTCCTGCTCGGCCGCCCGCACGTCTCGGCCGCCACCCGGGCCAAGGTCCGGGCCGCGGTCGAGGAGGTCGGCTACGAGGCGGGCCACGCCACGAGCCAGGCCGGACGCGGGCTCGCCTCCGGCAGGACCGGCCGGATCGCCGTCGTCGTGCCGAACCTCTACCAGCCGTACTTCGCGGAGAACGCCGAGCGCCTGATCCTCGCCCTGGCCGAGTGCGGGTTCACCAGCACGCTGCGGATCGCCAACGGCGGGATCCGCGAGCGTGACGCGGTGCTCGGCGTGACGACCGCCGACGTCGACGGCGTCATCATCTGCCCGCACCACCTGTCGGACGAGCTGCTCGCCGGCGCGGCGGCGCGCCGCCCGGCGGTGGCTCTCGGCGGCGCGCCGATCAAGACGCTCGACTGCGTGCTGATGGGGGAGCACGCCGGTTTCCTGGCGATCACCCGGCACCTGCTGGCCACCGGCCGGCGGCGGCTCGCGTTCGTCTGGAACGGTCCGGCGGGCGCGATCCCGACCGGCGACCGCTACTCCGGGTTCGTCGCCGCCCTGCAAGAGTATGGCATCGAGCACGACCCCTCGCTCGTCGCCTACAGCTCCGACTGGGACCGCAGGGCCTCGGGCTACGAGGCGATGGTGGGGCTGCTGCGGCGCTCCGGCCCCAGGTTCGACGGCGCGGTCTGCGTCAACGACACGATCGCCGTCGGCGTGCTGAAAGCCCTGCGCGCGCACGCCATCCGCGTCCCCGAGGACGTCGCGGTCACCGGCTTCGACGACACGGACGAAGGGGAGTTCACCATCCCGTCGCTGTCGTCGGTGAGCCCTGATCAGGGCGAGATGGTGGCCGCCGCCGTCCACCTGCTCATCGAGCGTCTCGACGGGTACGACGGCGCCGCCCGGCAGGTGCACACCGGGGTGCACCTGCTGATTCGCGGCTCGTCCGCGCAGGCCTGACCGACCCCGCACCCTTGACGCGGTCACGTGTTCCGCTGCTTGTCTTGTCATTGACAACGCTGAATGACGGCCCCTAACATCGCTGAAACATTCACCGAGATCTCGGTCACACCCCTCCGTCCCCCTCAGGAGGACCGCATGACCACTTCACCGGCTCTGTCCCGCCGGGCCTTCGTCGTCGCGGCCGGCCTCACCGCACTCGCGGGTTGCTCCGGCAAGAACTCCGCCGGCGATCCGAACACACTGCGGATCTTGGTCAACAAGCATCCGCTGACCAAGCCGATGAGCACGATGGAGTGGCCCAAACAGCTGGAGAAGATCGCGGGCGTCAAGATCCAGTGGCAGGAGATCTCGGCCGACTGGGACCAGAAGAAGTCCACCATGCTGGCGGCCGGCGACGTGCCGGACCTGATCGTCGGCACGAACGCGATCACCAACGCCGACCTGGGCACGTACCGGACGCTCTTCGAGAACCTGGCCGACGACCTGGACGCGCTGCCGAACGTCAAGGCGCTCTTCGCGGCCAAGCCGCAGCTGAAGTCGATGGCCACGCTGACCACCGGCGAGGTCTACGCGGTCCCGGGCTACAAGCGGTTCTGGCCGACGACCGTCACCCACCAGTACATCAACAAGCAGTGGCTCGACCGGCTCGGCCTGAAGGTCCCGACCACCTGGGACGAGCTGTACACCGTGCTCGTCGCGTTCAAGGAGGAGGACGCGAACGGCAACGGCGACAAGAACGACGAGATCCCGATGGACTGGTCGCCGGTCGGCACGGGCGGCTTCGGCTACTTCCAGCCCAGCGTGCTGCTCGGCAGCGTCGGCCTGCCGATCGCGGGCGGCGGTGGCCAGGGCTACTTCCTCGAGGACGGCAAGGTCGGCAATTTCCTCGTCGACGAGCGCTACAAGCGGGTGATCGAGTTCCTCCACCGCTGCTACGCCGCGGGCCTGGTCAGCAAGAACGTCATGACGCAGGACTACTCGGCCTACCAGGCGGTCGGCCGCGGCTCCGGCAAGGTGGCCAAGGTCGGCTTCAGCTGGGGCTGGACGGCCAGCGACCGGTTCGGCGCCGAGCTGGCCGACCAGTACGTCGCGATGGCGCCACTGCTCGCCGAAGCCGGCCAGAGCACTCCGGTGACCTGGACCTACGACTCCAACGGCGAGAACTTCCCGTCGAACCAGATCCTCATGTCCGCCAGGACGAGCAACAAGCAGGCGGCGCTCAAGGTCGTCAACGCCTTCTACGACCAGGAGATGTCGCTGCAGGTGCTGTGGGGCGACCTCGGCCGGTACGTCAAGAAGGTCAGCGACAAGGAGTACGAGGTCCTCCCACCGGCCGACGCCAAGGTCGACCCGTCGACCTGGAAGTGGACGGTCACCATCGCGGACGCGGGCCCGGTCTGGATCCGGGACGACATCGAGGTGAAGCTGCCGGCCGACCTGGACGAGGCCGTCGAGCAGACCAAGCCGCTGCAGAAGGCGCTGGCGAACATGGACGTCGACAAGGACGTCTACCCGTTCCAGTTCATCCAGATGAAGCCTGACGACACCAACCAGCTCGGGCTCAACAACACCACGATGCTCAACAGCGCGATGACGAAGTTCGCCGAGTGGATCACCAAGGGCGGCGTCGAGGACCAGTGGGCCCAGTACGTCCAGCAGGTCCAGAACGCCGGCCTGCAGAAGAACATCGACATCTACCAGCGCTACTACGACGAGTACGTGAAGACGCGCTGATGGCGGAATCTCTCGTCGCGGCTCGCAAGCCGGTGGCCGGCACCCGGGACCGCTCCGGGCTCGGTGCCGGCCGGCACGTCAGGCGGTACTGGCAACTGTGGCTCATGGTCCTGCCGGCCGTCGGGTTCGTCGCCGTGTTCATGTACGTCCCGATGTACGGGATCCAGCTGGCCTTCCGGGAGTTCGACTTCACCGCCGGTCTCACCGGTGGCGAATGGGTCGGGCTGAAGTACTTCCGGCAGTTCTTCGACAGCCCGCTGTTCTGGCCGCTGCTGAAGAACACGTTCGTCATCGCCTTCACCACGCTCGTGGTGGGGTTCGTCGCGCCGATCCTGCTGGCACTGATGATCAACCAGATCGCCGGCGGCCGGCGCAAGAGGGTCATGCAGACGGCGACGTACCTGCCGCACTTCATCTCGATCGTGGTCATCGTCGGCATGCTGCAGGCCTTCCTCAACCCGTCCACCGGACTGCTCACCCGGGTCCTGGCCCCCTTCGGCCTGGACGGGGTGAACTTCCTCGGCGACACGGCGGCGTTCGTGCCGGTGTACGTGATCTCCGACGTGTGGCAGCACTGCGGGTGGAACAGCATCATCTACCTCGCCGCGCTCTCGCGGGTCGACCCTCAGCTGTACGAGGCCGCCAAGGTGGACGGCGCGAGCCGGCTGCAGCTCATCCGGCACGTCGACGTCCCGAGCATCGTGCCGACCATGGTGATCCTGCTCATCCTCACCATGGGCGGCGTGCTGAACACCGGCTTCGAGAAGGTCTGGTTGATGCAGAACAACCTGAACCTGCCGGTGTCCGAGGTCATCGCGACGTACGTCTACAAGATCGGCATCTTCAGCACGCAGTTCAGCTACGCCACCGCGATCGGCCTCTTCAACACGGTCATCAACTTCGCGTTCCTGATCGCCGCCAACGCGATCGCCCGCCGTGTATCGAACTGGAGCCTGTGGTGAGCGCGACCCCCCTGAAGAAGACACCGGGCGACGTCCTCTTCATGCTGGCGCTCGGCGCGGTCTGCGTGGCGGTGCTGTTCGCGGTCGTCTACCCGGTCTACTTCGTGGTGATCGCGTCCGTGAGCAACCCGTCGCTGATCTCCACCGGCGAGGTGTGGCTGTGGCCGAAGGGTATGAACCTCTTCGGGTACCGGGAGATCTTCAACGACGAACGGATCTGGACGGGCTACCGCAACACGCTGCTCTACAGCGCGGTCGGGACCGCGCTGAACCTCGTCGTGACCATCCCCGCGGCGTACGCGCTGTCACGGCCGGAATTCCGCCCGCGGCGGGTTCTCATGCTGTTCTTCGTGTTCACGATGTTCTTCAACGGCGGCCTGATCCCGACGTACCTGCTCTATCGCGATCTCGGCCTGCTGGACAACTGGCTCGTGTTCGTCCTGCCGTCGGCGGTGAACGTCTACAACCTCATCATCGCCCGCGCGTTCTTCGAGCACTCGCTGCCGAAGGAGCTGTTCGAGGCGGCGATGATCGACGGCGTGTCCTACCTGCAGTATTTCGCCAGGGTCGCGCTGCCGCTGTCCAAGGCGATCGTCTCGGTCATCGGCCTGTACTACCTGGTCCAGCACTGGAACGACTTCTTCACCGGCATGGTGTTCGTCCGGGACAACGCGCTGCAACCGCTGCAGATCGTGCTGCGCGACATCCTCCTGTCCAACCAGGCGTTCGCCGGCGGCGTCGGAGCCTCCGGCGGCAGCGGCACCTCCTACGACCAGCAGTACGCCGACCAGATCAAGTACGGCGTGATCGTCGTCTCCAGCCTCCCGGTCCTGGTGCTCTACCCGTTCCTCCAGCGCTACTTCGAGAAGGGCGTCCTCATCGGGTCGGTGAAAGGCTGATGCGACGCGTCCTCACCTGGCACACGAGGGCGGGCGAGGTGGGCCTGCTGCTGCTCAAGCTGCACCTGCTGTGGGTCGGGTGGAGCCTGGCCGGCGGCATCGTGCTCGGCGTCTTCCCCGCGACCGCCGCGGTGTACGGCGTCATCCGCGGCGAACTCCTGCGGTCCGAGGCGCCCCGCGAGTTCCGCCGGCTCTGGCGGCAGGAGTTCCGCACCGCCAACGTGGTGGGCTACGTCTTCGCGGCGGCCTGGGCGGTGCTCCTGCTGGACCGGCGGCTGCTGGAGAGCGCAGACCTCGGCGTCGTCGAGCCGCTGCTCGGCGCGCTGCTCTGGCTGGTCACGCTGTTCGTGTCGGGCATGACGGTGAACGTCTGGATCCTCGCCGCCCACTTCGACGAAGGGCCGGGCGCGCTCGTCCGCCGCAGCGCGATCCTCGTCCTCGCCCGCCCGGTCCAGGCGCTCGTCACGCTGCTCGTGGTCGGCGTGGTCCTCTGCGCGTACTACCTCGTCCCGGGGCTGGTTCCGGTCTTCGGCGTCGCCGTACCGGCCTTCGCCTCCTTCGCCTACGTCTGGGGCACCGGGGTCCTGCCCAGGGCCCCGGGCCCGTGACGATCACTTCACGAAACCTCGTTGGGAACACCATGACCATGACCTCTGCCGCCGCCTTGCGCCGCGAACCGCTGCCCCTGACCGCGGTCACCATCGACGACGAGTTCTGGGCGCCGCGCCGCGAGCTGATCCGTACCCGTACGCTGCGGCACCAGGAGGGCCAGCTGCGCCGGCCCGGCCGGCAGTTCGACGCGCTGAGCCTGTCCTGGCGGCCGGGGGACCCGGACGAGCCGCACATCTTCTGGGAGAGCGACGTCGCCAAGTGGATCGAGGCGGCCAGCTACTGCCTGGCCACCACCGACGACCCCAAGCTCGACCGGGCCGTCGACGAGGCGATCGAGCTGCTGGCCGGCGCGCAGCAGGCTGACGGCTACCTCAACGTGTACTTCACCGTCGTCAAGCCGGGCGAGCGGTTCACCGACCTCCGCGACGCCCACGAGCTGTACTGCGCCGGCCATCTCATCGAAGCCGGCGTCGCCCACTTCGAGGCGACCGGCAAGACCCGGCTGCTCGACATCGTGCGCCGCTACGCCGACCTGATCGACACCGTCTTCAGCCCCGGCGGCCCCCGCGCCGGCGGCTACTGCGGGCACCAGGAGATCGAGCTCGCGCTGGTCAAGCTCTACCGCGCGACCGGCGAGCGCCGCTACCTCGACCTCGGCCGGCGCTTCATCGACTGGCGCGGGGAGCAGCCCTTCTTCTTCGAGACCGAGCTGGAGCGCCGCGGCACCCCCGGCTACTTCGGCACCAGGCTCCCCCGGCGGCCCTCGGACCTGCGGCGGTTCCGCGAGTACAACCAGAGCCACCTGCCCGCGGCCGACCAGGCCGAGGCCGTCGGCCACTCGGTCCGCGCCATGTACATGTACAGCGCGATGACCGACCTGGCCGGCGAGTACGGCGACGACCGGCTGCTCCAGGCCGTGCGGCGGCTGTGGGCCGACGTCACGGACAAGAAGCTGTACGTCACCGGCGGGATGGGCTCCGATCCCGGTATCGAAGGCTTCGGGCCCGCGTACGACCTGCCCGACGCCCACGGCTACGCCGAGACCTGCGCCGCGATCGGCCTCGTCCAGTGGGCGCGGCGGATGAGCAACCTCACCGGCCACGGCCACTACGTCGACGCCCTCGAACGCGCCCTGTACAACGGCGTCCTCAGCGGCGCCTCCGCCGACGGCACCCGCTACTTCTACGGAAACCCCCTCGCCAGCCACGGCACCGTCACCCGGCAGGACTGGTTCGACTGCGCCTGCTGCCCGCCCAACCTCGCCCGGCTGCTCAGCGAGCTCGGCCGCTACGTCTACGCCCAGGGACCCGGCGAAGCCGTCGTCAACCTGTACGTGGCCGGCACCGCCCGCTTCGTCTTCGCCGGCGGCGAGGTCACCCTCCGCCAGGACACCGCATACCCCCAGGAAGGCCGCCTGGCCGTCACCGTCACCCACGCCGACGACGAGGCGGAGTTCGCGCTGGCCGTGCGCATTCCCGGCTGGAGCCGGCAGCCCACCGTCACCGTCAACGGCGAACCCGTTCACCGGCCCGATCTCCGCGACGGCTACTGCACCCTGTCGCGCCGCTGGCGGGCCGGCGACGTGGTCGAGATCGATCTCGGCATGGAGGTGCGCCGGACCTGGGCGCATCCCGCCGTCGCCGCCGCGGCCGGCAAGGTCGCCCTCGAACGCGGTCCGATCGTGTTCTGCCTGGAGGGCGTCGACCATGACTGCGCCGTGCACAGCCTCACCCTCGCCCGCGACGCCCCCATCCACGCGGTCCCGGACGAGCGGACCGGCGTCGTCACCCTGAACGCCGAGGCCACCGCGGATGACGGCACCGACGGCTCGCTGTACGGCGACCGTCCTCCCGCCCGGCGGAACGTCACGCTGACGGCGGTGCCGTACTTCTTCTGGGCCAACCGCGGCCTCTCCGACATGACCGTCTGGATCCGCGACGGCCGGGAGTGAAGGAGACGAGTTACCGAAGGCCGGGCTGCGCGCTCGCGAAGGCGGTGACCTCGGCCGCGAACCGCTCCGGCTCCTCCAGGTGGCCCAGGTGCCCGCTGCGTTCCAGGATCAGCAGGCGTGAGGCCGGAATCAGCCGGTGCAGCTCTTCGGCCCAGCGAACCCCGCAGATGACGTCATGGCGCCCGACCACGATCAGGGTCGGTGCGCTCAGCGCTGCGAGTGCCGCGCGGTCGTCGATGAGGTCGGGGGAGCCGTGCTCGTCCAGCCCCGAGATGTGGTTCGCCCGCAGTGCCGCTTGCAGCCGCGCCCAGCGCGGAGCGTCGGCCCAGTAGTCGGCGACATAAGCCGGCAGGATGCCCCTGACGGTGCGCTCCATGCTCTCGTCGTCGGCGATCGCCGGTATCCCCGCGAACGCCTGGAGGACCGCCGGAAGGTCCGGCTGATCGGCGTGGCGGGCGGCGAACTCTCCCACCAGCCGCTGCGCCTCGGCCATGTGCTCGGGCCCGGTGAGCGGGGCGCTTTCGTACAGGATGAGGCCGGCGACCTGGTCGGGGTGGTGCAGCGCGTGGTACTGGGCGACGAAACCGCCGTGCGAGTGGCCCAGCACATGGACCGGACCCACGGCGAGGCGATCGATGAGCGCGGCCAGGTGCCGGCTGTAGAGCCGCCGGGTGTAGCCGTGCGGATGGGTCGCGAGCCGGTCGGAGCCGCCGGTCCCGGCCGGCTCCAGGTAGACCATGGTCAGGTGCTTCTCCAGCTCGGGCGCGCGCAGATATTCCCAGTCGATTCCGGGGCCGCCCGGGTGCGCCACGCAGACCGGCCCGGAGCCGTGGACGTGGTAGCGCACGACGACGCCCTCCGCCTCGAAGGTGTGTACGCCCGCGGCCGGCTGCCCGGTAGCAGATGAGACCATCAGAACTCCCGATCTTGAAGGTGTGTGGATGACACCGACAAGATGCGGAGGCGGAGCCGAAGTTCGATCCCGGAGGTATGACCTGCGTCACACCGAGGGCCAGACCTCCCGAAGCTCCGGCGGCAGCACGGCGGTCCTCAACGGGACCGGGTGGAACAGGCGCAGCCGCGCCACCCTGCCGTCGCTGAGACTCATGATCCACGCGACCGACGGCGGGCAGTGGCCGGGGTCGTCCGCCGGATTGAGGATGTCCATCTCCCAGACGGTCAGCGACCGCCCCGCGGCCACGTTGACCGGCCGCTGCCGCACCCCGGCGGAGAGATCGCCGTCCATGCCCCGTTCGAGCAGTGCGGCGTCACCCATCCACGTGTCGCCGCTCATCAAGGCGACCTCGGGGGACCAGCTCTCCTTGAGAAGCCTGCCGAACTCTCCGGCCTCGGCGGCCGACAACGTGTCGCGGGCCTCGTCCCAGCTCGCCGCGGTCCGGAGCCGGGCGTCACTGTGCGCTCCGGCCGCCGTCGCGTCCAGGGCCGCGGCGAGTTTGGCCCGCGCCTGGTTCAGCCGGCTGCGTACGGTCCCCACCGGCACGCCGCAAACCTGGGCGATGCGCTCGTACCCGGTCACTCCCTCGGTGAAATGGCGCAGCACCAGCGGCAACCGCAGCGTGGGCGAGAGCTCCTCGATGGCCTCCCACACCCAGTCCCGCAGCGCGTGCCGTTCCAGCAGCTCGCCGAGGTCGGCGCCGGCGTCCCGCGGTGCAAGCTCGGCGACCGGCTCGACCTGGCTCGACGCGCGCAGGAGAGCGCGGCACCCGTTGCGTACGATCATCCGCAGCCACGGGCCGACCGCCCGCGGGTCCCGCACGTCGCCGATGCGGCGCAGGGCGACGAGCGCCGCCTCCTGCATGACGTCGTCCACGTCAGGACCGGGACCCAGGATGCTCAGCGCCACGGCCCGCATGCCCGCCCGATGCCGTTCCAGCAGCAGCCCCAGGGCGGCGACGTCACCGTCCTGGGCGGCCCGCGTCAGCGCCACATCGTCGGCAGCGCCTTCTTCCGGCCGTCCCGCCATGCCCAGCGTCATCACGCTTCCGTCCCCGTTGGCGGCCCTCCCCGGAACGTCGGCCACCCGTGGGCCGCCCCAGGTGACGCACCAACCACCATAGAACCGGCAAAGCCATCTCCCGTACGTCAGATGACGTATCAAGGCGCGACGGCATCGAACTCGATGTGAGCAGGCCGTTGCCGATGAGGCCGCCGGTGACCTCGGCGAGCCAGGGGCGGAGGGCATCCACCCGCCCGGGCGACTGAGGCGGCCCGAACGGGCGCATCGCCACTTCCCGCAGCCGGTCGAGGTTGATGGAGGGCAGAAGCAGGCGGCCTCGGGCTCATGAGCTCCGCGCCGGTCCGGTCCTCGAATGCGCGGCAGAAACCTGACTGGAGGTCCTCATGGTCCGACGAATCTCCCTCCTGCTCGTCCTGGCCGCCTCGGCGCCGGCGCTGTTCGCCGGCACGGTCGCCGGGCCCGCCAACGCCGCGACGGCCATCGAGTACGGGCTGATGGCCGCTCTGGTGCCCTGAGGGAAGACAGAAGGGCGGATTCCCGGTATCCGCCCTTCTCCGGGCGACGGGGGGTGGCCCTCAGTCGGCGACGAGCCGGGTCTGGTCGGCCTGCTCGCGCTGGCGGCGCAGCTCGTAGGTGCCCGGCGCGATGCCGGTGAAGGCGTGTTCGGGGTGCGCGAGGTAGGCGGTCGCGTCCTCCGCGACGGTCAGCACGCCGAGCACCATCCCGCCGCCGAAGCGCTCCGGGGTGAAGAACGCCCTGCCGGTCGCGAGCAGCAGGTGGGTGTTGGCGCCGCCCTGGCCGCGCACGATCGGGACGCCGGTCTCGGGGACGGGGCTGCGGGCCGGCTCCCGGTCGGCCGGTACGACGGCGACATCGCCCTGGAACTGCAGGCCGGACAGGATGGGGATCTCGGCCTGCCGGTCGAGGTGCTCGTCGACGTCGACGCCGAAGGTGGCGATGGCCTGCTCGATGGTGGGCATCTTCTCTCGGGCTCCTTTGCCGGTGGGCGTGGGTCAGGATCGTCGTTGCGCCGTGGCGTACTGCGCCGGGGTGAGGCCGTAGGTCCAGGCGGCGGCCTGGATGGGGTCGGTGCAGTTGGCGGGGACGGTGAGGCCGAAGCGGCGGCGGGTGCCGTCCCGTTCGACGGTGCCGTTGGTGCACAGCAGGACCCGTACGTGCGTGGTGTAGATGTCCTCGGGGACGTCGTGCAGGCTGAGGGTCTGACCGGGGTTGCCCGGGTCGGGTACGGTGGGTCCGATCTGGGCGAGGCCGGCCTCGTCGATGAAGCGGTCCCAGCCGCGGCGTTCGATGGCGCAGCGGCGGACCTCGGCGTTGGGCTCGCGGAGGATCTCGTCGGTGGTCAGGGTGTCGTCGATGACGGCCCTGGTGACCTGGGTGCCGTGCCAGAAGTAGACCCCGAACCCGTCGGCCCAGCCGGCCGCGGGGCCGTCGGCGCGGTGCGGCCGGTGCGCGGCCCCGGCGCCCTCGCCGACCTGCTCGAGGTGCAGCTCGGCCGGGCGCGGGCAGAGCATGACGAAGTCGAGGAAGGGCCACCACCACCAGCCGGCGGGAGCGGATCGCACCGCGTCCTGCTCCGCGACGCTCCACCACGGCCGGTCCCCTTCGGGCGGTGGGACCGCGTCCTGCCTGAAGCTGTCCGGCGCGACCGTGTCCTGCCTGGAGTCGTCCGGCGCGAACGCGTCCTGGCTGAAGCGGTCGACCAGGGTGAGCCAGGGGGCGGGTCGCTGGAATGCCAGGTGGGCCCGCCACAGCCGGCGTACCTCGCCGCGGATCGTGTCCTGGCGCGGGCCGCCCACCGCCGCGTCCACCGCCGCCCGCACCGCCGCGTCCGACGCGCTCGCGACCAGGTTCAACACACCGGCGGGCACGGTCCGGCTCTCCGCGCGGGCGGGCAGGTCCCGCGCCGCCGAGGCCAGCGCGGAGCCCATCGCCGCGGCGATCTCGGCGTGCAGGGCGGTGGCCGCCGCGCCGTGCACCGGATCGCTCGCCGCCCCGTCGGCCGCGGCCCGGACCGCGGCGCGTACGGCGTGGCCGACGGGCTCGCCGGCGGTGTCGTCCACCGCGCGGTAGACGGACTCCAGGACGCGGCTGTTGCGGTGGCCGGTGCTCAGACAGGCGGCGATCGGCGCGGCGAACGCGCCGACGAGCGGCGAGGCCACCCACACGACCCGTTCCGGGAACGGGACCCCGATCTCCCGGTAGCAGGCACGGGCGGCGGACTCCCACGCCCGCCTCTCGGCGGCGTCGTCGTCGTCCCGGCCCGGCTCGGGATCCGGTGAATTCACGGTGGAGACCTCCAGCTGGGGCGGGCCCCCTGGCTCCGCCCGAGGGCGCCGCGAAGACACCGTGCCGCGCGGGGCTGTCCCGTCGGCGATCATGTACTCGGCGCAGCACGATACCTGCCCCCGCCGTCGCTCGGGGTCCGTTTACAGATGATGTGCGGCGCCTTGACACATCTGTCGATCTCCGTACATTCGTACGAATGCAAGTGACCGCCGTCGAAGACGCGTTACGGGCTCATCCCGATGACCTCGCCTCGTGGGGTGCCTACAGTGACTGGCTGCTGGAGCAGGGCGACGCCAGAGGCACGCTGATCCGCCTGGAGCAACGCCTGGCGCGCACCCGTCCCGCCGACCGCCCGGCCGTGGAGCGCGAGATCGCCGGTCTCCTCGCAGAGCACGAGGACGGCTGGGACGACGGGTTGCCCGCGACGGCGCAGGTGCTGGCACGCCGGTACGGCTTCGCCACGGAGGTGGCCGTCCCGTGGTCGGACGACGTCCGCGAGGTCGTGGAGCAGGTGCTGCGCGGCCGGTTCGTGACCACGCTGAGGATCACGGGGGGCGCGGCGACCGACGAGGACGACGACTGGGACGACGACGAGGACTGGGACGACGAAGAGGACGACGAGGAAGAGGACGAGGACGACGAGGACGGCTGGGAGGGTGGCTCGGGAGGCGCGGTTCGCCCCGGGCGCCTGGCCATGCGGGCACTCGACGGGCTGGATCTCGGGCGACTCACCGGGCTCGACCTCTCCTATCTGGACCTCGGCCCCGACGGCGCCGAACTCCTCGCCGCCTCGCTCCGCACGGACCGGCTGCGGACGCTGGAGCTGCGGTACTGCCGGATCGGCGACGCCGGCCTGGCGGTCCTCGCGGCGTCCCCGTACCTGGGCGGGCTGCGCCGCCTGCACCTGCAGCGCAACAGGGTGAGCGCCGAGGGCGTGCGCTCCCTGCATCGGTTCCCGGAGCTGACCGAGCTGGACCTGCGGTACAACCACCTCGGCGAGGCGGGCGCGGAGGCCCTGATCGCGGCCCCGTTCGCCGGGTCCCTCGCCCGGCTGTGGCTCTACGGCTCCGATGTGGGCCGGGACGGCGTGCGGAAACTGGCGCACGCCGAAAACCTTCCGTCCGCGCTGCGCAGCCTGTGGAGGTGCGTGTGAGCATCGAACTTCGGGATCGGTTCTTCGTCCTGTCGGCAGGGGACGCCTCCGCCGAGGAGGCCGCCCGGTATCGGGCGGAGGTGGACGCGACCGACGCCGAGCCGGCCGCGACGGTGGACGGACTGGGCATCTCCTGGCATCCGTCGGCGCGGTTCAAGGCGGTGCGGTTCATCGACGCCGAGCGGATCGACGAGCGGGTGCGCGATCTGTTCGCCCGGCCGAGCGCGGACGCGCCGTACCTGGCGGCGGTGTTCGTGGATCCGCACGAGTTGTCCTTCCGCACGTTCGAGAACATCGTCCCGCTGGACCGCCTGTTCGAGGACGTGCCGTTGGAAGCCGAGCTCGCCGGGCGGGCGGAGCACGCGGAGGGGGTGTTCTCCTTCTCGCTGCGGTTGCCGGCCGAGGCCCGGGCCCGCCTGGAGCGGCTGGACGAGCTGAAGCTGTACGTCCCGCCGCTGAACGCCGGGTCCCGGGGCGGTGAACGGTTCATCTTCCACTCGGCGCTGCTGGCCGAGGCGTTGACCGCGGCCGTGGCCGACGCGTTGCCGCCGGCGACGGCGGAGGGGTTCTCGCACGTGAACCCGGTGTTCAGGTGCAACCGGTTCGAGCCCGGCGACGCGAACTTCCACCGGCATCGGGACACGCCGTACTTCGACGCGGCGCGGCGGCACATCTCCCGGTACACGGTGCTGCTGTACCTGACCGGCGGCACGGGGTCGCCGGCCCTGGACCTGGTCGGAGGCGCCGCGCTCAGCGAGATCGGCGACTTCACCTGCGTGATCTTCGATCAGCGGTACGAGCACGAGGGCGCCCCCTACCACGACGGCCGCAAGGTGTTCCTGCGCACCGAGCTCATCTACGCCGCCGACGAGGTCACCGAGGCGCCGGAGATCGGCGAGCTGTTCAGCAAGGCGTGCTACCTCACCGGCGAGAGCGTGTTCGCGCCGGAGCTGGCCCGGCACGCCGACGCGTACTACAACCAGGTGGCGGCCGCCCACTGGAACGGCCTGGGGGAGGGCCCGGCCCGCGAGACCTTCGTGCACAAGGAGTTCCGCGGGGTGCACTTCGTGGCCAACGGCTACGACTTCTGGTTCCCCAAGTCCGAGGAGCTGTCGCTGGCGGAGTGCGCCGCGCTCACCCTTCTCGACTACTTCAACTGCAAGGTCGGCGACACCGCGTTCCGGGCGCTGTGCGAGACCGAGGTGATCGAGTCCGACGACGCCGGCTGGATCCCGGAGTTCCTGGCGGACAGGCGCGGCGGGTCCGTCATGACGCGGGTGGACAAGTCCGCGTTCTTCCCCGAGCCGGAGCGGCCCGACAACCGGATCTGCTGCCCGTTCCACTACTCCGGACGCTACGACCCCACACGACACGGCGAGATCATCGATCTCTACGCCGACGCGCAGTCCTTCGCCAAGGCGCACATCCTGCCCGCGCCGATCCTCATGCTCGGCGAGGACGTCGCCCTCGACCCGGACCGGTTCGTCATCCAGGACAACCTCATCCACGTGCTCGGCAAGGGCGCGCTCCAGCCGGTGAACTTCGCCGCCTGCTGGAACGACGAGTCCATCCCCGAGGACTACGTGGTCGTCGCGGCCAAGGTCGGCGTGGCGCAGTTCCTCGTCCCGCCCATCATCTACGCCGAGTCCGCCGGCTGCTACCACCTCAAGTTCGACTTCTTCCGCAACTCGTGGATGGCCGACCACCAGCGGGCCACCATACCCATCCCGAGGATCACCGAGGAGGACTGGGCCGACCCCGAGGAGAGCCGCGCCTGGCGGCGCTACGTGGACGACTCGCTCATCGACGACGAGCACCCGCTGCCGCCCAGCGACCTGTGGGACGACGAGGAGGACGACTGGGACGACGAGGACGACTGACGCGGTCGGGGGGAATCAGCGGCGGGCGTCGTACACGCGGTTGGCGGGGCCCTCCGCGGCCAGTTTCCAGGTGCGCAGGCCCGCCTCGTACGCGATGCGCCGCAGGGCGTCCTCGCCGGCGTGGTTGCCCAGCGCGTACGGCCCCTTCTGGGCCAGCGCCCCGGGCAGGCACAACGTCGCGGACGTCGCGGTGAACGACCGGCCGAGCGGATTGATGTTGTCCTGGGGCGCCGCGGCGGCGTTCGGCTCGACGACCAGGCAGGCGCCGTCGGCGGCCAGCGTCCGCGCGGCCCGCCGGAACGCGGCGCCGGGGTCACCCAGGTCGTGCAGGCAGTCGAAGAAGGTGATCAGGCCGTAGTCGCCGCCGGGGAAGTCGCCCGCGCCCGCGACCTCGAAGGTCACCCGACCGGCCAGCCCCTGCTGCTCCGCCGCCCGCCGCGCCCTCTCGAGGGATGGGCCGTGGAAGTCGAAGCCGTGGAAGCGGGAGTTCGGGAACGCGCGCGCCATGAGCAGCGTGCTGTGGCCGAAGCCGCACCCGACGTCGGCGACGGACATGCCCCGCTCCAACCCCTCCACGACGCCGTCCATGGCCGGCAACCACTCCTGAACCAGGGACGCCGCGTAGCCGGGGAGGAAGAACGTGGCCACGCCCTCGTACAGGGTGGGCTCGTGCTCCTCCCAGCCCACACCGTCGCCCGTCCGGTAGGCGTCCACCAGCGTGTCCTCGGTGGGGTAGAGCGACTGGAGCATGGTGAACGCCCCGGCCGAGTACGCGGGAGAGGTCTGGTCCGCGAGCACGGCGGCGTGCTCGTCGGGGAGCACGTAGGTGTCGGCGCCGGGCTCGTAGCCCACGTACTGGCCGGCGACCTGGGAGGCCAGCCACTCCCGTACGTACCGCTCGTTGAGGCCGGTACGGGCGGCGAGCTCCTCGGAGGTCAGCGGCCCGGCCCCGGCCATCGCCCCGTAGAGGCCGAGCCGGGTGCCGATCGACGTGCACAGGCCCGCGAGGGCGGCACCGCTGTCGATCATCACGCGTTCCAGGAACTCCTTCACCCGATCCTGGTCGAGCGCCTTCTCCATAGTTCGCAAATCTATATAAACGATGACAATTAGCGTTATATAAACAGTGACGGCACGCCCAAGCGCGCGCCCGCAGAGTGCCAAAAGCTCCTCCGTGGAGTGAGATGCGTGTGCCGTGAAGCTTTTCGGTCTGGGGCGGTAAGTACAGGTGACCGCATACGCCAGAAAGGCCGACATGCATGACAATTCACCGCGAAGGCGTCGAGCTCGATGACGCGACCCTCATCGAGAGGTCCCTGAACGAGCCGGAGACCTTCGCCGTCCTCTTCGACCGGCACGCGCCGCTCCTGCACCGCTACGTGACCAGACGCCTGGGACCCAACGAGGCGGAGGACGTCGTGGCCGACACCTTCCTGGCCGCCTTCCAGCGCCGGGGCGATTATGACCGGGGCCGCCCCGACGCCCGCCCATGGCTGTACGGCATCGCCACCAACGTGATCGGCAAGCGGCGGCGCACCGAGACGAACCTCTACCGCGCGTACATCCGCAGCGGCGTGCACCCGGCCGAGATCGTGGGCCGCCAGGTCGAGGACGGCATCAACACCCTGGCCGTCAACCGGCCGCTGGCACGGGCACTGCTGGAGCTCAGCCGGGCCGACCGCGACGTGCTGCTGCTCGTCGCCTGGGCCGAACTGAGCTACCAGGAGGTCGCCGACGCGCTCGCCATCCCGCCGGGCACCGTCGCGTCACGCCTCAACCGGGCCCGCCTGCGGATCCGTCGCGCCCTCGACCAAGAAGACCAAGGAGAATGACATTGGACGCACTGAAGGCCATGTGGGAGACCGTCCCACCGGCCACCCCGGACGATCTCGCGGGAGCACGACGACGGTTGATCGACGGGATGCGCACCCGGCGGCGCGTCGTCACCGTGCCCCGGGTGCTGGTCGCGGTCGCAGCCACGGCGGCGGTCGCCCTCACGCCGCAGGTGATCGGCACCGGGACCGCGGCGTACGCGGTGACCGAGGACCCGGACGGCACGCTCACGGTGACCCTCAAGGAGTTGCGCGACCCCGACGGGCTGGAGGCCGAGCTGGCGGAGGCCGGCGTCAAGGCCGACGTGACGTTCCTGGCTCCCGGCATGCGATGCGAGGTCCCCAGATTCGCCGGCGCGGACGAGTCCTATGGCGGGCCGCCCGTCGACAGCGCGGACGAGCTGCGTGAGCGCGCGGGCAGGCTACGCTCGTTCAAGGCCGTGCGGGGGAGCTCGGGCAAATTCCAGATCTTCCCTGAGTACATCAAGCCGGGCGAGACGCTCGTGCTGGAGTTCAGCGACGAGCGCAGCGCGCAGATGCTCTGGCGAATGGGTTCCTGGCTGGCCCAGGCGGGCTCACCCGTGAAGCCGTGCACACCCGTTCCCCACACCGGCTGAGGTCCTTGTTCGAAGAGGCGGGAACCGGGCGCCGGCTCCCGCCTTCTTCTCCCTCAGCGTCCCGCACCCGCCCGTGCGGCACGTGGGGTGTGGCCTTGGTCATGGCCGCGGCGCGCGACGGTCCCGCCGGGCTTCCAGCTCCTCCGCGCTGACCGGCACCAGCATCGGCTGCCCCGGCGCGCAGAACATCGTCACCACGAACGCCGACTCCTCGTCGGCGAGGTGGTTGCCGTCCTGGTAGTGGATCACGTCCCCGCCGGGCTCCCAGAACGCCTCGCCGGCCCGGACGACCCGTACGGGCTCGCCTTCGAGCTCGAAGTTGACGGCGCCCTTGACCACGTACCCGTACGCGGGCCCGGAGTGCCGGTGCGGCGGCGCGCCCGGGCTGTTCGGCGGCAACGTGACCAGGATCGTCATCGCCTCGGCCCCCTCCGGCGCGGGCGGCGCTCCCGGCACGGTGGCGACCATGTCGATCTTCGGCGGCGGCCCGCTCTTGTCGGGATTGTCGAGGTGGTGGGCGTGCGCGTGGTCGGTGCTCATCAGGCTCCCTTTCACGGGACGGTGGCCGGCTCGGTCCGGCCGTGCACCAGCTCAGACCGGACAGCGCCTTGATATGTGACAAACACTCCGACCCGTCAGAGGGCCAGCGCGGCCATGAAGGCCATGCTGGCCGCCATCCCGGCCGAGCACACGTCCTGGCTGAGCATCGTGCGATCCGCGCTCCGCCCGGGCAGGACGCGGATGAGCCGGGCGCAGGTCCAGGCCAGCCCGATGGCCAGGGCCACCGTGGCCATCGAACCGCCTCCGTGCGGGTGCCCGTACGCAGCGCCGGCGAGCGGGGGCGAGCCGAACGCCGTCAGCACCAGGAGGATGGACATGACCACGAAGTCCTGGATGTGATGACCGGTCTCGGCGCGGCGGCAGGGGGAGCCGCAGAGCCAGCCGGCGGTCAGCAGCGCGAGCACCGCCACGGACAGGAACCAGCCGCCCAGGTGCCCCACCGCCATGCCGAGCGCCATGACGACGTGCGGCCACCTCCTGGCGGGCCGTGCGGCGGGTAGCAGGGCCGGGGCCAGGGCCAGGGCGCAGCCGGCCGATATCGCCACCGCGTGGAGGAAGGCCTGCATCAGGCGGTCTCGACTTTCACCGGGCAGGTAACTCCTCGTTTTCCGAACTGGCCGAGATCGTAGTCGTCGGCGGGTTGCCGGGCGAGGCCGGCACCAGGCCGGCCACACTCTCTGACAGGACAGCTCGGCAAGTTGTGACACTGCCCGATATTCCGGACAACCCACCTGACGAATTTCAGCCTTTTTGAGGCTTTAGCTGGAATGTGGGTTCTGTACTGAGGGTTGGTCCAATAATTGCTCATTTGGCCATTAAAATGAGTCGATGTCTGATCCCCGACGCCCGCTGGACCGGCTGCGCAGGGCCTTCAACCGTCACGATCCGGACAGCCTCGCGGACACCTTCAGCCGCGGTGCGGTCCTCGTCGCTCCGGACGGGGTGGGCCAGGACCGGGACGAGATCGCCTCCTATTACGGCGCGTTCATCGAGGCGTTCCCGGACTCGAGATGCACGATTCAGTCGCTCACGATCCTGGGCGACACCCTGGTGGCGGAGTACACCCTGAGCGGCACGTACAAGGGCGCCTACCTGATGCCCGGAGGGGGCGTGGCCGAGCCGACCGGCCGCCCCATCCTCGTGCGCGCGTGCAGCGTCTCGACCGTGGAGGACGATCTCATCGTCAGCCACCGCATCTACTACGACCAACTGGAGCTGGGCGCCCAGATCGGTGGCACGCTCTGCTTCGAGGAGGACGAGAGGCCGGTCTGAGAACCTTTGGCTGGGGGAGTCCACCACCTCCGGCCGCAGCGGGTGCGCCGTGCCGCCGAGCACGACGGCCGGTCCCCGATCTGACCGGGATCGGGTCCCGGTGGATGATGTTCGGGTGACAATTCAGGCAAAAGGCGGCCGGCGCATGCCCGCCGGACTCATCGCGCTGACCCTCGGCAGTTTCGGGATCGGCCTGACCGAGTTCGTGATCGCGGGCCTGCTTCCGCAGGTGAGCCTGAGCCTGGCCGTGTCCGAAGCCGCGGCGGGATGGTTGATCTCCGGATACGCGCTGAGCGTCGCGGTCGGCGCGATCGTGGTGACCGCCGCCACCGGCGGACTGTCCCGCAAGTCGGTGCTCATCGGGTTGGTGGCTCTGTTCGTTGCCGGCAACCTCCTCTCCGCCGTCGCATCCGGCTATCCGCTGATGCTGGTCGGACGCGTCGTCGCCGCCCTGTGCCACGGCTCGTTCTTCGGCATCGGCTCGCTCGTCGCCCGGCGCATGGTCGCGCCGGAGCGGGCGTCGAGGGCGGTGGCGGTGATGTTCGCCGGGCTGACGCTCGCGAACGTCCTGGGTGTGCCGTTCGGCGCCCTGGTCGGCGAACGCTGGGGCTGGCGCGCCACGTTCTGGGCGATCACCGTGATCGGCGTGATCGCCCTGATCGCCATCGCGGCGCTGGTGCCGGGCTGGGCCGGCGCGGTGGACCGCACGCATCCCGCGACCGCTTCCGGCCCGGACGGGCTGCGCGTCCAGCTCCGCGCGTTCCGCTCCTGGCAGGTGTGGCTGACGCTGGCGGCCACCGCACTCGGTTACGGCGGGATGTTCGGCGCTTTCAGCTACATCGCCTACACCTTCACCCGGATCACCGGCTTCACCAGCGCCGACGTCGCCTGGCTGCTCGTCGTGTACGGCAGCGGCCTGGTGATCGGGAACCTGGCCGGCGGCCGGGCCGCCGACGTCGACCGCGACCGCACCCTGATCGTCTCCCTGGCCGGCCTCACCGTCACGCTCACCGCGTTCGGCCTGCTGGCCGGCAGCCCCGTCGCATCGGTGATCCTGGTCTTCCTGCTGGGCTTCTTCGGGTTCGCCGGCGTCCCCGGCATGATCACCCGCGTCACCGACCACGCGAACGGCGTCCCGCTGGCCGCCAGCGCCAACGTGTCGGCCTCCAACGTCGGGAACGCGCTTGGCGCCTGGCTCGGCGGCCTGGCCATCACCGCCGGCTTCGGCTACACCGCCCCGCTGTACGTCGGCGCCGCCATCGTCCTGGCCGGACTCGTCGTGATGACGATCAGCGCGCGACGAGCACCGGCCCAGGCCCCGGACATCGGCGACACCACCCTGTCCCCGGACACCACCCGCACGACCTGACCCGGGCAGCCGGCCCGATCCGAGCGGGTCGTCAGGAGTCTCGCACGGCGGGCGGCGTCGCGAGCAGCTCGCGGATGAGCGGGACGGCCAGGCGCAGGACGTCGTCCAGCGGGGCGCCGGCCAGGTCCGGGGTGCGCAGCAGGTGGCGGTGGAAGGTGATGCCGAACATGACGGCCCCGGCCAGCGCCGCCCGCAGCCGCGAGTCCGGCCCCTCCAGATGGAAGGCGATGCGGTCGATGGCCTCGGCGGTGATGTGCCTGCGCAGCAGGTCGGCGGCCTCCTCGCTGGTCAGGCTGGTACGCAGGAGCACGGCCATGGGGGTGTCGGGGGCGGCGGCCCAGCGTTCGAGCATGGCGCGCAGGTAGCTTTCCGCCGAGGCCGCCGGGTCGCCGTCCACGGTGAGCGCGTCCACGTTGATGCGCAGGTCGAGGGCCTCGCGGAAGAGCTGTTCCTTGGTGCCGAAATACTGGATCACCGAGGACTTGTCCACCTGCGCCTCGGCGGCGATGGCCCGGATGGTGGCGCGGTCGTAACCCACCTCGCCGAACACCCGCCGCCCCGCCTCCAGGATGCGGCGGCGGGTGCGCTCGCCCTTGCGCCCACTGCTGCCGGCCTGCTCGATGACATCGGTCACTGCTGGTCACCTCTTCCCGCGCAGGCCGATGCTATCGACTACGGCCTGTCAGCTACCGGGGCGGCCCAGCGGGAAGCCCGACATGTCGCCCGCCTTCATCCGCTCGAACGCCTGCCGCATCGACTCGGCGTCGTTCAGATGGGGGAACGGCTCGCCGGCCGGGACGTCCACGCCGAGGAAGGCGCACAGCGGCTCCCACCCCTCCCGCACGTCGAACACCAGCAGCCGCTCCGCGGGAATGCTCTGCTTCACCGTCTCCACGTGCCGGTCGAAGGCTGCCACGACCAGCTCCTCGTCGGTCAGGTCGGCCCCGAAGGTCCAGTCGGGGCCGAAGTGGGCGCGTCCCATCTGGTCCAGAGCAGGCCGCATTCGCTGCATGGTCGTGAACAGCTGGCGGATCTGCTCGGGCATCTCGTCCGAAGGTTCCGGACGGTTCTCGCCGGAGAGCAGCATCCGGATGCTCGGGTACCACTTGTGCGGGTCCCGTACGGTGAGGATGACCTTCGCCTCAGGGTAGGCCTCGGCCAGCTCCCGCCAGTAGTGGCTGGCGGGCCAGTCGACCTCCGCCTGGTAGCCGTCCTCGAAGACCCGGTCCCAGTCCTCGCGAGTCGTGATCTTCCCGGCCGCCGCCTCCAGCCAGTGATCGACGTGGCCGGGATGGGTCATCACCTCGACCATGTGGTAGCAGGGAGCGAAGCCCAGCCGCTCCAGAGCGGCCTTCATGGACGTGGTGCCCGTGCGTGGAAGGCCCGCGCCGATGACTTTCATCATGCCGAGATCCCCTGTCGTCCGCGATGACGGTCGCCCTCAGGCTAGGCGGGCAGGCGGCAAATCTCAACAGCTGTACATTTTTCTGCCGGACCCCGTGCGCGGCGCCACTGTCGTCCGCGCGATGCTCCTCACCGCCCTCCCCGCGACGGCCTCCGCCGCACCGGCCTCGACCGCCCAGGCCCGTCCATGTCCCCCGTGCGAGCTACCCGCGAGTGTCCACCGCGCGGTGACGATTCCAGGCCGTCGAATCTCTAGCGTTCTCGGCGTAGCCGCGGCGCTCGGCCGCGGGATTCGGCAAGGGAGTCGTCATGCGACTGTTGAAGCAGTTGGTGGCCGTCGCGGCGGTCGCCTTCGCCGGCAGCATGGGCGTGGGCGCCGTCCAGGGAAACAGTGTTCTCACCCTGATCCTCGGTGCCGCCACAGCCGTGCTCGCGGTGTTCGTGTACGCCGCGGTGGTGCGGTGGTCGGAGCGTCGCGCGCCGGTGGAAGTGGCCGCGGAAGGCGCCGCCGCGGCGATTGGCCGGGGAGTGCTGATCGGCGTCGGGTTGTTCGTGGCCGTCATCGTGAACATCGCCTTCATGGGCGGCTACCGGATCGAGGGGCTGGGCTCGGTGGCGGGGGCGGCCGGGCTGTTCGGCTTCATGGCCGCCGCCGCCGTGACGGAAGAGCTGCTCTTTCGCGGCATCCTTTTCCGGATCGTCGAGGAACGCACCGGCACGTGGACGGCGCTGGCTCTGACCGGCCTGCTGTTCGGCCTGTCGCACCTGTTCAACCCGCACGCCAACCTGTGGGGCGCGATCGCCATCGCGATCGAGGCCGGCGGCATGCTCGCCGCCGCCTACGCCGCCACCCGCACCCTGTGGGTGCCGATCGGCCTGCACTTCGGCTGGAACTTCGCCGCGGCCGGCATCTTCGGCACCGAGGTCTCCGGCAACGGAGCGCCGGAGGGGCTGCTGCACGGCGTCACGTCGGGCCCGGCCCTGCTCACCGGCGGCGCGTTCGGGCCGGAGGCGAGCCCGTACGCGGTCGTGTTCGGCGTGCTGCTGACGATCGTGTTCATGTGGCTGGCCCGCCGGCGCGGCAACGTGGTCCCTCTCCGGCGCAGCGCGCGGGGAGGCACGACCGCTACGCTTCCCCGGTGATCGATCTCCGGCGGGTCCCGGACCTGTGGCAGCGGTGTGACGTCACGGTCCGGGATTTTCCGCTCGCGCTGCTGCTGGCCGTCGCGTCGCTCCTGCCGGCGTTCCAGGGCAAGGGGACGGAGATCGGCGAGCTGCCGGCCCGTCCCTTCGACGCGCTGGCCGTCGTGGCGGTCGCCCTCCAGTGCCTTCCGCTCGCCGTGCGCCGGCGGTGGCCGGCCGTCTGCCTCGTCCTGGTGTCACTCGGCTTCACCCTCGACCAACTCCACGCGTACCACGCGCTGGGAGGCACCGCACTCCCCATCGCTTTGGTGAGCGCGGGCGCCCATCTGGAACGTCACCGGCGCGTCACCGTGGTGCTCCTCTCCGCGGCGTACCTGCCGCTGGCGGTCGCGCTCCACCGGCTCGGCGCAACCGAGCCGGTGGAAGGATACGTGCTGTTCTACCTGGCGTTGGTCCTCGCGTGGGGCATCGGGTCCTGGCTGCGCTCCACCCGGGCCGCCGAGGCCGAACGCCGCCTGCGCATCGCCGAGGCCACCCGCGCCGCCGAACGCACCCGCATCGCCCGAGAGCTCCACGACGTCGTGACCCACCATGTGACGGCCATGGTCGTACAGGCCGAGGCGGCACGCTACCTGACCGGCGCGCCCGACCGCCTCGACGCGACGCTGAGCGCCGTCACCGACACCGGACGGCGGGCCATCGCCGACCTGCGGCACATGCTCGACCTGCTCAACCCCGGCAACGACCCCGACATCAGGACGCCGTCCGTCGGCGAGCTGCACGCGCTCGTGGAGCAGACGCGCCGGGCCGGGCAGCCGGTGGAGTTCACCGAGGAGGGCAGGCCGGCGGAATCGGCCGGCAGCGCCGAGTTCGTTGCCTATAGGGTCGTGCAGGAGTCCCTGACGAACGCCCTCAAATACGCCCACGGCAGCCGCACCGCCGTCCGCGTGCGCTATGGCGAGAAGGAGATCACCGTGGAGGTCAGCACCGACGGCTCCGGCTCGCGGGCCGGCTCGCGGGTCGGCTCTCCGGGCGGGAGCGGGCGCGGCCTCGCCGGGCTCCGGGAGCGGGTCGAGGCCCTGGGCGGCGAGTTCGGCGCCGACCGGCAGGCGGGCGGCGGCTTCGTCGTACGGGCCCGCATCCCTGCGGGGAGCCCGTCGTGAACGCGCCGGTCAAGGTCCTGATCTGCGACGACCAGGCGCTGATCCGCACCGGGTTCGCGACGATCATCGGCTCGCAGCCCGACCTCGAGGTGGTGGGCGAGTGCGGGGACGGCCGCGCCGCGGTCGACCTCGCCCGCCGGCTGAAGCCGGACATCGTGGTGATGGACGTGCGGATGCCGGTGCTCGACGGCATCGGGGCGACCCGCCTGCTGGCCGGCGCCGGGGTGGCCGATCCCGTCAAGGTGCTCGTGGTGACGACGTTCAACCTGGACGAGTACGTGTACGAGGCGCTGCGCGCGGGGGCGAGCGGGTTCCTGCTCAAGGACGCCCCACCGGCGCAGCTGCTGCACGGCATCCGCACCGTCGCGACCGGCGCCGCGCTGCTGGCACCCGAGGTGACGCGGCAGCTCGTCGGCAGGTACGCGTCGCGGATCCGCCCCGCCGAGGACACGCCGAACGGCGTCGCGCTGACCCCACGCGAGCTGGAGGTACTACGCCTCATCGCCGACGGCCGGTCCAACAGCGAGATCGCGGCGACGCTGGTGATCAGCCAGGAGACCGTCAAGACGTACGTGTCGCGCATCCTCGCCAAGCTCGACCTGCGTGACCGCGTGCAGGCGGTGGTCTACGCCTACCGCAACGGCCTGGTGACCTGAGATCGGCGACAGCCGGCCGGCGGCAGCTACAGCAGACCCGCCAGCTCGATCCGAGAGGTGATGCCCAGCTTGGGGAAGGCGCGGTAGAGGTGGTAGCCGACGGTCCGCGGGCCGGCCCGGTGGGTCTGGCCGAGGTCACCGGCGAGCTTGAGCCCCTCGGTGGCCTGCCTGAGCGCTTCGGCGTTGCGGCCGCTCAGCAGAAGGGCATGGGACTGGAGCTGCAGGGTGTACGGCAGGACGCCATCAGGTCCCGGTGGCGGCAGCCGGCCACCAGCGTGGAGGTGAGGCGCAGCGCCGAGCCGGCGGCGGCGGCCATCAGGCCCAAAGAGGTGGCGGTGATGGCCTGCTGGGTGGCCAGGGCGAGCGTGTGCTCGACCAGCTCACCGATGGCGGCGAAGCCGCTGAACGGGCCACCCGCCACGATCTTCGCCAGTGGGGGCAGCGAGCGGACGCGTGCCCGACCGGCACCACCCGTCCCGGACCTCGGGCCGCTACGACCGCCGCGTCGCGGCCGGCGCATCGACCTGACCAGCGTCACCCTCAGACCTCGACCTCACGGAGGCTCACCTCACCGAGACCCGGTTCGACAGGGCGACCTTCATCGGGGCTCATCATGGCCGGGTGACCCGTAGGTGTCGTCGTTCGGCCAGCTCCTCCGCGCTGACCAGGGTCAGGATCGGGGTGCCCGGCGGCGCGAACATGGTCACCACCAGCTGCGACTGCGCGTCCGGGAGGTTGTTGGCGCCCTGGAGGTGGATCACGTCGCCGCCGGGCTCGAACAGGGCGTCACCGGCCTTGAGCACCCGGGGCGGCTGCCCCTCCAGCTCGAAGAGGATCTCGCCCTGGGTCACGTACCCGAAGAGCGGCCCGGGGTGCCGGTGCGGCGGCGCGCCGGGGTCACCGGGCGGCAGGGTGACCCGGATGGTCCTGGCCTCGGCACCGGCCGGGATCCGGGACGCCGCCTCCGGCAGGGTCGCGATCACCTCTACGCCTGGGGGCAGGTGTGCGTGCTCAGCGCTCATGCGTTCCTCCGTCCGAACAGGGATTGTCCAGAGTGAGGACAAGACGGCCTCCCCGTTTGTGACAGTCCCACGCGGCTGCGGGCCCGGCCGGGCAGCGCGATCTCGGCGTCGACGCAGCCACCGCCGGATTCGGACACGTTCGGTAATCGCTCGTACACTGATTGGCATGAGCGAGGCCCCCCAATGCGACCAAGACCCTCGGCCTTCAGGAGAGGCGACCGAGGGTGGGCTCGAGTCGGTGACCTGCCACGAGGAGCTGGTGAAACTGCTGGCCGAGCAGTTCGCGCGAGCCGATGTGTCACTGCGAGAGCTTGAGACACGAGCGGACAGGGCCGGCGGGACGCGGCTGCCACGCAGCACCTGCGCCGACATGCTGGCCGGTCGGCGCTTTCCCAAGAAGGCGGTGATGGTGGCGTTCCTCCAGGGCTGCCGCGTCCCCGGCCATCAGCTCCCGGAGTGGGAGCGGGCGTGGGAACGGGTGCGTGTCAATCAGATGCCCGCTGGGTTCAGCGAGAATCGCAGCGTCGAGTCGTCCCATGACACGCCGCTCGCTGCCCAGGTCATGACCGCACCCGGCGACCCGGGGACGCCCCGTGCCACCGGCCGGCGTTGGCGCCGAGCCGCCCTGCTCGCGGCGGTGGCCGTGCCGGCGGCCGCGGTGACCCTGAGCGTCGTCATCGCCCAGAGCGCAACACCGCAACGTGGCGCCTCCGCAGGGGCGCCTGACCACGTCGTGAATCTCGCCCACATCGTCAGTGACGACGGCCGTGCGTTCCCTCGTGGCGGGTCGAGCCGGTTCACCGTGACCGTCAACCCGGCCAACACCGGCGTGCGGCTGATCCGCCGGCTGGACGCAGGCGTCGGTCTGCAACATGCCACCATCACGGTCAACGGAGCCCCGGCGGCAAGATGGCGGCCGCTGCTCGAGGACAGCATCTACAAGTGGAGAGACCAGATCGTCACCATCCCACCGGATCTGACGGCGGGGCGCCGCTCGCTCACCATCGTCAACACGTGCGTGTCCTCCTCGGGCTTCAACGAGTTTCTCTACACCGTGGAGCACCAGGTCAACGGCGTCTGGTCGACTGCCGACACGGTCGACATCGGCCGCGGCCACCCCGCGAGCGAAGCCGCGCACGACTACCGCGTCGTCGGAGAGGACTGGGCCGATACGCAAACCTTCGCCTACCCGCCGCGGAAGGAGGACTGGAGCGTCCAGTGACCTCCAACGGCTGGACCTCCCGCGGCCTTCCTGCCAACGCGCCTTGACCGGCGGTACGAGAGCGCAGGGCGAGCTTCGTGCCCTCTGCCTAAGGCCGGGCGGTACGGAGGGCTCTGGACAGGGCGAGGGCGGCGGTGTGCACGGCAGGCGCGACCTGCTGCATCCGCCTGCGCGAACTCCAGCCCGAGACCGACAGCGCACCCAACGCCGTGCCGTCCGGGGCGAGCACGGGAGCGGCGGCGCAGACGATTCCGGCTCCGGACTCCTCGCGATCGAACGCGACCCTCTCACCGCGTACCCGGTCCAGCTCGCGGGCCAGGACGCCGGGCGCGGTGACGCTCCGCTCGCTGAGGCGGGGCAGCCCCCGCTCCAGTACGGCCCGCACGACGGCCGGGGGCGAGAACGCGAGGATGGCATTGCCCACCCCGGTCGCCGTGGCCGGAAGGCGCCCGCCCACCCGTGACGGGAAGTCCGGGCCGCCCGGTGTGGACAGGATCTCGACGTAGACGACTTCGTGAGTATCGGTCGCCCTGGTCACGGGCGGAAATCGCGGAATCGGCCGCGCGTTCGCCCGCGCGCTCATCGACCACGGTGCGGCGAAGCTCTACGTCGGCGTCCGCGACCCGGCGAGCGTGCCGGATGCCGATGTCGTTCCCGTGCGCCTGGACGTCACCGACGAGGAGAGCGTCGCGGCTGCCGCGGGCGACGTCTCCATCGTGATCAACAACGCGGGGATCGGCGGTGCGAGCACCAAGCTGATGGAGAGTGCATTCGACGGTGCGCGCCAGGCGATGGAGGTCAACTATTTCGGCACCTGGGCGGTGTCCCGCGCCTTCGCTCCCATCCTGGCCCGAAACGGTGGCGGAGCCCTGGTCAACATGCTCTCGGTGGCGTGCTGGGTCGGTCAGCCGCAGTTCCCCGGGTATGCCGCTTCCAAGGCCGCGCAGTGGTCGCTGACGGATGCCCTGCGCAAGGCGCTGGGCGAACAGGGAACCCTGGTGGTCGGGGTGCATGCGGGTTTCGTGGACACGGATCTCAGCGCCTGGACCGATGCCCCGAAGATCAGCGCCGGCACCGTGGCCGAGCTGACCATGGACGCCCTGATCCATGACCAGTTCGAGGTTCTGGCCGACGAGCAGAGCCGGAGCGTCAAGGCCGCGCTGTCGGACCCGGTCGGCGCGCCGTCCGGACCCTGATCCGTCACCTGGACCTGATCGGGGACCCGGGCGCCCGCGGAGGTGCCAAGCGGTGGGGACAGTTCCTGGCGCGGATCGCTCGAGCTGCCGGGTGACTGTCCGCAGGAGCTCGTCGAAGAAGTCCTCGTCGGCCACGGCCCGGGGCATGAGCACCGCACCGACCAGGGCGCTGAGGGTGAGCATCGCCTCGGCCAGGGCGTCCTCGACGCCGTCGTCCGGGTCCGCGATGAGTTCCAGGTACGCGCGGACCTGCTTCTCATATGCCTGAGGCCGGCCCGCGGATTCTGATCGTTGTTTCGCGTGGCCCGCTCCGTCCTCGCCGAGCCTTCGGCGAGCGCGGCGGCCGCGGCCTGGGCGATCAGATCGTCACGCGAGTCGAAGTGTTTGTAGAAGCCACCGTGCGTGAGCCCGGCCTCCGCGGGTCGCGCAGCGGCGCAGTGGAATCACCGGGCAACGGGATGATGAGCATCATCCATATCTGCGCAAAGTGGTATTTGACCAGGGCTTTCTTGATTCTGTGGATGATGAGAATGATCCTTAGCCTGGGTGTTCTGTCGTTCAGAGCGAGGAGCAGGAGCCATGCCCCAGGCGTATGACCCCCGCCACACGGCCGTGCTGCTGGTCGATCCCTACAACGACTTCCTGTCCGAGGGCGGCAAGATCTGGCCGCGCGTGGCGTCCGTGGCACAGCAGGTCGGACTGCTGGACCATCTGCGCTCCGTGATCGCATCCGCCCGGGAGGCAGGCGTACGGGTGATGATCGTTCCGCACCGTCGCTGGGAGCCGGGCGACTACGAGACATGGGATCATCCCAACCCGACCCAGCGCGCCATCATGGAGCGGCACAGCTTCGCCCGCGGAACCTGGGGCGGGGAGTTCCACCCCGACTTCCAGCCGCAGCCCGGCGACGTCGTGGCCCGGGAGCACTGGGCACAGAGCGGGTTCGCCAACACCGACCTCGACTTCCAGCTCAAGCAGCACGGCATCACCCATGTCGTGCTCGTCGGCCTGCTGGCGAACACCTGCATCGAGTCCACCGGCCGATTCGCCATGGAACTCGGCTACCACGTCACGCTGGTGCGCGACGCCACCGCGGCGTTCCTCCCCGAGATGATGCACGCCGCCCACGAGCTGAACGGTCCCACCTTCGCCCACGCCATCACCACCACCGGAGAGCTCACCGCCGCATTCGAGGGGGCGCACGCATGAAGCCGACGCTCCACCGGCTTCCGAGACGCATGGTGACCTTGGGTGGCCAGGGAGTTTTCCTTGGATCACCTAGGCGCAGAATGCACGGATCTCGTCGTGCCGGCCTTGGGCACGAGCGCAGGAGGCGCAGGTCATGGACATGAAACTCGAAGTCGTCGTGGTGCCGGTCTCGGATGTCGACCGGGCCAAGGACTTTTACACGGCGCTGGGCTGGCGGCTCGACGCCGACGTCGCCACCGGCGAGGACTTCCGGGTGGTGCAGGTGACTCCGCCCGGCTCGCCGGCCTCGATCATCTTCGGCACGTCGGTCACGTCCCAGACGCCGGGCTCGGCGCAGGGCCTGCACCTGATCGTGGACGACATCGCCGCCGCGTACGACGAGCTCAAGCGGCTCGGCGCCGGCCCGGGCGAGATCTTCCACGACGCCGGCGGCGTCTTCCATCACGCCGGGACCGACGCCCGGGTGCCCGGCCCGGATCCGCAGCACCGCAGCTACGGCTCGTTCCTGTCGTTCAGCGACCCGGACGGCAACGGCTGGGTCCTGCAGGAGGTCACCACCCGGCTCCCGGGACGGGTGGACCCGTCGGCCACCACGTACGCCTCCGCCTCGGACCTGGCGAACGCGCTGCGCCGCGCCGCGGCCGCGCACGGCGAGCACGAGGCACGCACCGGCGCCGAGGACCCGAACTGGCCGGCCTGGTACGCCGACTACATGGTGCGCGAGCAGGCCGGAAGCGAGCTCCCGTCGTGAGCGCGCGTGCCCACCGTGCTGTCACCGGCCTGCGACCGTTCGAGCTGATCGGATGACCACGACCAGGCTGCCCCGGCAGGAATGTGCGATCACCGTCCTGGGCGGGCCGACGGCTGTCATCGACATCGGGGGCCTGCGCATCGTCAGCGACCCGACCTTCGACGAGGCCGGGCCGCATGGATACCTGACGAAAACGGCGGGTCCCGCCGTCGCCGAGGACGCCCTGGGCGCGATCGACCTGGTACTGGTCAGCCACGACGGCCACCCGGACAACTTCGACGAGCGGGGACGCGTGTTCGCCAGAACTGCCCCGCTGGTCATCACCGGCCCGCTCTCCGCGGCACGACTTGGTCCCCCCGCGATCGGCCTCGCCGGCTGGAACAGCTACCGCGTGCTCCGCGGCGACGGCGCGGGCCATCTCATCGTCCAGGCGGTCCCCGCCGTCCACGGCCCCGAAGACGGCGATCGCGATGCCGACGGCAACGTCAACTGTGAGGTCACCGGGTTCGTCCTGTCCGGCCCGGGACTCCCCACGATCTACATCAGCGGCGACAACGCCTCCATCCGTACCGTGGCGGAGATTTCCCGCCGCCTGCCGGACATCGACGTAGCCCTGCTCCACGCCGGGGCGGCCCGCGTACCCGCGAAGTTCGGCGGGCGCCCCCTCACGTTCGACAGCCGGCGGGCCGCGGCCGCCGCGGCCGTCCTGGACCCGGATCTCGTGATTCCGGCCCACTACGACGGCTGGGCCCACTTCTCCGAGGGACTGGCCGACCTGGAACTGGCCTTCCACGAAGCCGGCCTGTCCTCGCTTCTGCGGACGGCACCGCAGGGCACCTGGACACCTTTGCACCGCTGACGCCCCTGACGCGTCACCCGATCACCCGGCAAGATCGCTATCTGTTGCAGCCGGCCTGCGCCGTCCTCAGTCGGGGTGCCACCGGAATACGGCTGGCATGGGCCGCCGAGCGGCAGGGACATCTCGGACACAGGTTTTCGGACGGCGTTCGCGCAGGTGAGCTCGCCGTCCGGGAACGTACACGTTTTCTGGACAGTGAGCGGATAGCCTTGCAACATCGCAGGTCAGAGGCTCGGACGCCCGGATCTGCCGTATTCCGGTGGCGCCCGCCTGGACGGGCTGCGCGGCACCACATCCGCCGGGAGGCGTGGCACATCACCCGGCATTCGATCCTGTGTGAGAAGCCTGCCTGACCGGGCGACGGCGGCTCCAGGCGTGGCGGGCCTGATCGGCCCTGCGCAGCACCATCTCCTGCCCCCGGGAGCGGTGCACGTCGTCCGCGGTCGGATCCTCGCGGTCGCAGTGCTGGATGAGCAGGGTCGTACGGGCCTCGTCCGCCCGGTTGACGCCCGACCCGTGCACGGTGAGGTAGCTGAGGAACAGCCCGTCCCCCGCCTCCCCTGGACCAGGTGGACCTCAACCCACGTAGTACGTCATCTCCACCCCTGACACCGTGCGCCGCACCGTCTCGAAGCCCGGCAGGTCGACGCGATCGCCCAAGGCATCGCGCACGGCCTCGCTCAGGTGGACGCGGCCGGGCGTGCCGAGATCCTGGGCCATCTTGGAGGCGAGATTGACCGGGGCCCCGGCGACGTCCCAGCCGCCGCTGGGGGTGCGGCCGGCGAGCACCGGCCCGGCGGCCACCCCGATCCGGCCCACGATCTCCCGCTCGGCGAGCCCCGTGCGCATCCCCAGCGCGAAGTGCACGGCCGGGGCGGGCTCCTCGAACAGGTAGATGCCCAGCGGCCCGGCGACCTTGATCTCGACGGCTCCCTCGGGCGGCAGGAGGCTCAAGCCCACGTCGCGCATCGCCGCCGACAGCGACAGTCCTCTCAGCAGCTCCACCTCGGGCGTGTCGGTCGGGACGGCGCTCCGCTCGACCAGGACGACCGTGCGCTCGCGCAGGTGCTCGGCGGCGAGCCGGCCGGCCAGTTCGGCGTCGCCGGGGTGGGCGTCGAGCAGCAGCAGATCGGCGTAGAAGGCGCCGGAGTAGGGGATGGGGTAATGCTGCTCCTGGCCGGTGACCCCCGACTCGCCCGGCCACCCCTCAGCAGTCCCCGCCTCGCCCAGCCCGGGAATGTCGAGGCGGGGACCGTCGAGCACCTGGTGGACGGGCCCGACCAGGCCGCCGACGCCGTCCTTGGGCCGCAGCTCGAAGGGATGCCCGTGCGGCATCCGGTCCACCACGGCCTGCGTCACCGCGATCTCCCCACCCTCGGTGTCGTTCTCGGCGAACTCCTCGACCGCGTCGGCCTCCGCCCCGTACAGCCCGCCCGACAGCTCGTAGTAGGAGCCGAGGTGCGCGCCGATCCCGATGCGGACCTCGCAGTGGCACCGGATCTCGTCCTGCGCCGTCAGCAGGGCGGACAGCAGCGTGGATGCCTCCACTGTCTCCGGATGGAACAGTTGCGCGTTGTCGGCCGCCCACACCCCCACCGCGCGCCCCCCGGCGGCCCTGGCGCACGCGTGCAGAATCCGCTTCGGCCGGTCGAGGAGCGCCAGCACCTCCAGCAGCCCGAGCCGCTGGCTGAGCCGGGTGAGCCCCGCCGAGTCGGACACCACGGAGTATCCGCGCGTCGCGTGGCGGCTCAGCAGGCGGCGCGCGTCACCGTCGGTGCGGGCGGAGGCGCGCCACTGCTCGACGAGCAACAGCGGCAGGCCGGCGGCGACGTCGCGCGAGGTGTCGAAATCGCCCGGGGTGAGCGGGCCGGCGGGGGGTTCGTAAGCCACCCCACCACCTTAACTTACCCTAAGTGATCATTCATATGCAGTTCGTAATGTCACAATGATCTGCGCCCCTGGAGGCCCGTCGACGTCATCGTGCGAAGCCGCTGCGTCGGCTGGCTCCAGCGCGACCATAGCGGCCGCGACGTCGCCTGCACGATCGACGGCCCGGTGCCCGGACCGGCCAGCACCAACCGCGTGCAGGTCGTCACCGCGCTGCTGGCCGCCCTTTGTCGCCCCCGCACCCCTGCCCGACCTCGGGCCCGAGGCCCGCACTGCCCGCAGGCCGCGCGCTCGCTCTTCGCACGAGCGGCAGATCTGCCCCTTCACCCCGGCGCAGTTCGCCGCCGCAGCGCTGGCCGACAACCTGCCGCGCCTGCCTGACGGCTCCTATCGCGTGCACATCGACGACGGCTTCGACGACACCGAGCTGGGCCGCGTCTACCGCTCCGGCCGCCACTGGCAGGCCCTGGCTCCCGACGGGCGCGTGGCCGTGCACCGCGCCGCCACCCGTACCGAGGCAGTCGACCAGATGCTCGCCACACCCGGCCCGCTCTTCGGCGACCCCGCCGACACGATCCTTCACGACCTATGACCCCCCGGCGTTTCCTCGACGACGTCAGCCGCTGAGGCCCTGACCCGTATGCCAGTAAGTCCGCACTGATTCACGTACAAGATCCTCCGGCCTGCAAGAGGAGAACGTGATGGACGGAAATCTGGACCGCGCCGCGGTCGCGTTGCTGAGGAAACTCAAGCCGGAGATCCAACAGGAGTTCCTGCAGAGTGAGGAGTTCCGGTCGCTGTCGGCCGCCGACCGTGACCGAGTCTACGAGATCGACGCGGAGCTGTCGGAGGCTGAGCGCCAGAGGAAGGCCGGGGGCGCTGACCCTCCCGCCAAGAACCCCTCAGAGAGCCCCCGCCTCCTTCCTCTTCGAGGGGTCCGGAAGGCTTGGCCCCACACGCTGCGGTTGGACCAGTCCTCTAAATGGAACCCGAACGCGGCCCGGATTTCGCACGAGCGCCTCTCTCACTAACGCGTTCAACGGGTGCCGCCGGAATACGGCAGATCCGGGCGTCCGAGCCTCTGACCTGCGGTGTTGCAAGGCTATCCGCTCACTGTCCAGAAAACGTGTACGTTCTCGGACGGCGAGCTCACCTGCGCGAACGCCGTCCGAAAACCTGTGTCCGAGATGTCCCTGCCGCTCGGCGGCCCATGCCAGCCGTATTCCGGTGGCACCCCTTCTTCGGCGCGCCGCCCTTGCCTGGGATGCGGGGCGGGGTGGCGCCGAAGAAGCATGGCCCGCGCTTGGCCCTGGACGAGCCCGGCACCTGGGGCGAGCCCGATGAGCAGTTGCGCATCGGCGCCCCGGACGGCAGCCGCTGGCATCGCAAGCACCCCGAGCCGCGGCCCCGCCGCACATGGGAGGGCACTGGCATCGTGGAGGGCACCTTGATCCGCCGCGAACGGGCCCACCCCAGCGTCGCACGTGCAGACCTGGTGGCTGTGGTGGGCCGGTCACTCCGGCGCCTTCGACCTGGCCCTGCTGGCCGGGGCGTACGGGCACCGCTTCACCACCGAGCACCATTTCCGGTTCGGAAAGCGAGATCTTTCCTGGACGGCCCACACCCCGCTGTCTCCGGCCCAGGCGAGTCGGTGGAGTTGGCTGGTGGCGCTGGCCTACGCCCAGATACACCTGGCCCGCCCGCGTCATCCGTCCCCACCACCCCGTGATCAAAAGGGCAGACCAGACAACACCGGACGCCCCAGGGACAAAGCTCACGGGCACGAGCCAAGGCCGAGATCAACAAGGCTTAGATCGTCAGAGGAATCCGATCAACCAGGGTTTCTGGCTCGACGGCCTCACTGGGAAACGCTCTTCAGAGCTTGATCGAGCCCTTGGTGAGTGAACTGGCGCCGTCCCTGCTCCAGGCGGTCGGTCGGGTAGGGGTAGGAAGCGCCACTCGGCTCCTGGCGGCTAGGCGATACGTCGCGCAGCCGTAGAGTCGATCCTTGCCGACGTGGGAGGCTGGTCCCGTCATGTCGTCACGGGAGGCTCGGGTTCGAGTACGTCATAGCGGAGCCTAAGGGCCGGAGGCGTCAGCAGCGGGACACGGCGGCGCTGGGTCCACAACAGGGGCGTTCCGTCGGTGCGCCGGGCCAGCATCGCGCGCCGCTCCAGCCGCACGCCATCGGTCGGGATGGCGGCGGGCTCGATCTGGTGGATCCGATGGACGTCGGACACGCGCAGCAGATCGCTCTCCGGCTCGGGCAGCGGGGTGTGCTCGGTAGACAGGTTGGCGGCCCGGCCTTGGACGAATCGTCGACGGTCCGCGATCTCCTCAATAGGATACGGGTGCCAGCGCGGCGGAATTCGTGTGGCCACTTGGTAGGTGAAGCTTGGCCGCCCGGTCGCGTTCACGATTACGGGCGGTGCTGGGTGCGGGTCGTCGGAAGTTGGCATGTCCCGGCCGCGGATGCGCTGTTCGACGGCCCAGACGAGGTTGGCGTCCTCATCGATGCCAAGCGTCACTTCGTCGAGGACTGGTCCGGCCAGGGGGGCTGCGGCTGTTGCCCACACCGCCAGTGATTGCGGGCCAAGGCCCTCCGTGGCGAACAGACTCCAGCCGTCGGCGGGCGGGGACAGCTGCCACTTTTCGTCGAAGGAGTCGATCACGGTGACATCGGAGAGTGTGATGATGTGACCGGCGAGGGCCTCGATGGGGAAGCTGAACCAGTCGTCGGACTGGTTCATGATGAGGTCGATGAGCAGCAGCGTCGCGAAGTGTGAACGGTCCGGTGGGTAGCCGCCGATGTCGACCTTGCCGTCCTCGATCTGCCACCAGCGGGGCAGCGGCGCCCCCGGGTAGTGGATCCGGCTTGGATAAGCGGATACCTGACGGATGGGGGTCGAGGCGTCAGCGACGACGACGAACTGCAGCACATCATCGATCGGCTACTGACCGCCGTGCCGACCGGAAGCTACGTGGCAGTGGCCAACACCACCACAGCGGTCAACGGCGAGGCCACCGCCGAAGCGGTCCGCGTATGGAATATCGACGCTCAGCCGAAACTCAAGCTGCGGACCCCGGAACGAATCGCTGAGTTCTTCGACGGCCTTGAGGTGGTGGAACCAGGCTGGGTCTCGTGCTCACGGTGGCGCCCTGAGCCAGAGTACGACGGCAGCCTGCCGGTCGAGGTCGAGCAGTGGTGCGGGATCGCACGCAAGCCATAAGAGGCCCCAGGTCGGAGCGTTGAACGCAGCAGCGCCGAGGCCGCCGCGCCTGACTACACCGTTCCTCAACGCCAAGACGCCGGTCAGGGCGCATCACACCCCCGCGTAAGTCCGAGCAGGCCGAGCGCCAGGAACGCCTCCTCCGTCCCGACACGCCGCAACGCCCGCGACCGTCATGGCCGATGATCATCCCTCCCATCGGCACTAGCCTCGGGCTTTCACGGTGAATTTCACCACGCTTGATCGTTCACATAAGAAAAGTGCCTTTGAGCTGGGAGGATGGGGCTTGTCGAGAGTCCTGTCCACACCAAATCAGAAGGCACTTTCCAAGTGAAGACTATCGCTTCGCGCGGCAAGATCACCGCATCCGCCGACGCTGCCGGGCTCCTCTCCCACGCGGGTGGCCTGCTGCTCCTGCAGACGCTGCGTGTCACCGGCCTGGACACGGCCCTGTCCGCCGGCCTGCAACGCTGGCGCTCCTCCCGCGCGGTCCACGACCCCGGCAAGATCGTGGCCGACCTGGCCCTCAGCCTCGCCCTAGGCCACTGGGCCCAGAAAGCCGGCGCTCACCCGGCAAATGCGCAGCGGCGGCTCGCGGCAGCCGGTGGGGCGCCTGCGTTGGTCGCACCGGCGTCGCCCTCTGGACGTGGGGCACCCGCTGCAGCCTGGCGATCGGCCCGGCTCTCTGAGGGGCGGTTGGCGCCGCGAGTCTCGTGCGCGCGTTGGGCTGCGGGGCCGGTTCTCATGGAGTTCTCAGGTGGATTTTGTGGCACTTTGAGCTGAGTTTTATGAATATGGGGCGATGGAGCACGTGCCGCAGGAGGTCGGTGCGGCCGAGGCTCGGCGAGCCGGGGCCGGGAGGGCTCGGTGGTTTGTCGCCGGGGGCGGCGTGCTTGTCGTCGTGGCGGTGCTGGCGTACTGGCTGGGAAGCAGCGGTGGGAACGGCGAAAGGGCCGCGCCCTCGCCGAGCGCGACGCCGACGCCCAGCGCGACGCTCGCGACGGCCGAGGTCTTCAAGAGGGCCGGGCCGTCGGTGGTGGTCATCCAGGCCGGGAAGTCGCTCGGAACCGGGGTGATCGCGGCCGAGGACGGGACGATTCTGACGGCGTACCACGTCGTCAGAGGCACCAAGGGGAAAGACGCCGAGGACGTCAGGGTGACGTTCGCGGACGGCACCAAGGCGAAGGCCGTCGTCGTGTCGTCGAACCCCAAGCGCGACGTCGCGGCGCTCAAGCCCGCGAAGCTGCCGGAGATCGTCGTCCCGGCGACGCTCGGCGGCGCCGTGGCCGTGGGCGCGCCCGTGGTGGCGATCGGCAATCCGCTGGGCCTGACCTACAGCGTCTCCACCGGCGTGGTGTCGGGCCTGAACCGGACCACCGAAGAAGGAGATCGCGACCTGGGTGGGCTCATCCAGTTCGACGCCTCCGTCAACCCGGGCAGCTCCGGCGGTCCCCTTCTGGACGCTCGTGGCCTGGTCATCGGGATCGTTGTCTCGATCGCCGATCCGGGAGGCGACGAGGCGTTCGCGGGCATCGCGTTCGCGGTGCCGATCGGCTTGGCCCTGGGCGGTGATGAAGGCGACGGCCCGCCGGGACCTGGTATTTGACCGACCGATGCGTCTGGAGAAGGAAGACCATGACCTCGACCAAGTCCCCCGAGTCCGCTCACCCGCTCGAACAGGTGCTGTTCGAGGTCAAGCGCACGATCGTCGGGCAGGACGTGCTGCTGGAGCGCATGGCCGTCGCGTTGATCGCCGACGGTCACCTGCTGGTGGAAGGTGTCCCGGGGCTGGCCAAGACGCTCGCGGTGAGATCGCTGGCCGCGGCGATCGCCGGGAGCTTTCAGCGCGTCCAGTTCACCCCCGACCTGGTGCCGGCCGATCTCGTGGGTACGCGGGTCTACCACCAGCATTCCGGGGAGTTCAAGACCGAGCTGGGCCCGGTGTTCGCGAACCTGCTGCTGGCTGATGAGATCAACCGTGCCCCCGCCAAGGTGCAGAGCGCCCTGCTGGAGGTGATGCAGGAGCATCAGGTGACGATCGGGCGTGAGACGTTCCGGGTGCCCGAGCCGTTCCTGGTCATGGCGACGGAGAACCCGATCGAGTCGGAGGGCACCTACCCGCTGCCGGAGGCGCAGGTCGACCGTTTCATGATGAAGGTGGTCGTCGACTATCCGACGCAGTCCGAGGAGCAGGCGATCGTCGAACGGTCGCTGCGCCCGCCCGAGCCGCCGCAGCCGATGGTGACGGCCGAGGACCTGATCGCGATGCGGGCCCGCGCGCAGCAGGTGTACGTCGATCCGGCGATCGTCGGCTACGCCGTACGGCTGGTCTCCGTGACGCGCTCCCCGGCGACGGCCGGGCTCGGCGAGCTGGAACGGTACGTCACGTACGGGGCCAGCCCGCGGGCGTCCATCGCGCTCGTCACGGGCGCCCGGGCGCTGGCGTTCCTGCGCGGGCGCGACTACGTCCTGCCGCACGACCTGTCCGAGCTCGCGCTCGACGTGCTGCGCCACCGCCTCGTGCTGTCCTACGAGGCCCTGGCGGACGACGTCGACGCCGACACGATCATCACCAGGGTGCTCGGCGCGGTCCGGGCGCCCGACGTCGTCCTGCAGAACCGCTGAGCCATGGCCAGCGCCCCCGAAAAGCTCCTGCTCCGCCTGGAGTGGAAGGTCGTCCGCAGGCTGGACGGCCGGCTCCAGGGCGCCCACCGCACCGCGCACCGCGGCTCCGGGATCGACTTCACCGGGTTGCGCGCCTACGGCGACGGCGACGACGCCCGCCACATCGACTGGAACGTGACCGCACGGCTGGACGAGCCGCACCTGCGGGTGTTCACCGAGGACCGCGAGCTGACGGTGTGGCTCGTGCTCGACCGGTCGGCGTCGATGCTGGCGGGCCGGCCGGGGCGTGGCAAGCATGACGTGCTCGCCGAGCTCGCGCTCGTCCTGGCCCGGCTGTTCGGACGGGGCGGTAACCGCGTCGGCGCGCTGCTGTTCGACACCGGGATGCTGCGCGTCGTGCCGCCCGGCACGTCCCGGCGGCACGCGCTGCGGATCGGCGCCGAGCTGGAACGCACCGCCGCAACGGCGCGCGGTGGCGCCACCACCGACCTGGCGGAGATGCTCGACGCGGCCGGACGGCTCGCGCGCCGCCGGGCGCTCGTCGTCGTGCTGTCGGACTTCATCGGCGACGGCGACTGGGAGCGCTCGCTCCAGCGCCTGGCCCGGCGGCACGAGGTGGTCGCCCTGCGGATCGTGGACACCGCCGACGACGTGCTGCCCGAAGCCGGGCTGATCGTGGTCGAGGACGCCGAGACCGGCGAGCAGCTCGTCGTGGACTCCGCCGACCCGCTGTTGCGGGTCCGCTTCCGCGAGGCCGTCGACGCCCGCGACGCCCGGCTCGCGGCGGGCATGCGCCGGGCAGGGGTGCCCGTCCACCGCATCGACACCGACCGCGATCTGGCCGAGGCGCTCGTCGAGGTCGTCGCCCGGACCCGGGACCGGTCGCCATGACCGAGCTCGCCGAGGTCATCAAGGGACACGGAGGAGGCTCATGACCCTGTCCTCCCCGCTGCTGCTGGCTGTCGGACTGCTCGTCACGGCGGCGCTCGTCTGGGCGAGCGTCGTCTCGGCGCGCCGGCGGACGGCGGCGCTCGCCGCGGCCGGCGTCGCCGTGCCGGGCGGGCGCCGGGCGTACCTCGGTAGCGGCCTGACGATCGCCGGCGTCGCCGTGCTCGCGATCGCCACCGCCGGGCCGGCGGCCATGGTGCCGGTCCCGCGGAGCGCGGGCACCGTCATCCTCGCCATCGACGTCTCCAACAGCATGGGCGCCGACGACGTCGCGCCCACCCGGCTGGCGGCCGCGCAGCGGGCGGCCCGCGCGTTCGTGGCGGCGCAGCCCGACAGCGTCGACGTCGGAGTCGTCGCGTTCGCACAGGGCGGGCTCACCACCGCGCGCCCCGATGCCGACCACTCCATCGCGCTCAAGGCCATCGACCGGCTGAAGATCGCCGGCAGCACCTCGCTGGGGACGGCCATCATGGCCTCGCTGGCGGCCATCACCGGCAAGCAGGTGACCATCGGCCGCGACGGCGCCGCACCCGACATCGGCTACTGGCCGTCGGCGACGATCGTGATGTTCTCCGACGGCCAGAACCGGGGCGGGAACGCAGAACCGGCCGTCGAACCGGCCGCCGAAGTGGCCCAGAAGGCGGGCGTCCACATCCACACCGTCGGGGTCGGCACCACGGCCGGGGCGACGGTGCAGGTCGACGGCTACCGCCTGCAGACCTCGCTGGACGAGGACACCCTCACCTCGATCGCGCAGACCACCGGTGGCGCCTACCACCCCGCCTCCGACACCGCGCGGCTCGACGGGATCGCCGACACGATCGATCTGCGGCTCACCGTCTCCGACGAGCCGCTGCCTCTCGCCGGCCCCCTGATCGGGCTCGCCCTCGCATTGCTCACCGGGGGAGCGGCGCTCACCGTGCTCCGGTCTGGACGGGTGATCTGAATGTCGTTGTCATGGCCGTGGGCGCTGCTGTCCGTCCTGATCATCCCGCTGATTTTCGCCGTCCGCTGGTGGGCGCGGCGGCGCCGCCGGCGGGCCGCCGTGCGGGTCACCTCGATCGCGCTCGTACGCAGCGCCCTGCCCGGCGGTACGCGGTGGACGCGGAGGATCCCCGCGGCACTGTTCATCGCCGGGCTCGCGCTGCTCGCGGTCGGGGCCGCGCGACCGCAGGCGTCGGTGCCGGTGCCGATGACGTCGGCGACGATCCTGCTCGCGCTCGACACCTCCGGCTCCATGTGTTCCACGGACGTCGACCCCAACCGCATCACCGCCGCCAAGAAGGCCGCCGCGGACTTCATCGAGTCGCAGCGGGGCGGGCCGCGCATCGGCCTGGTCACCTTCGCGGGCACCGCGGGGCTGCTCGTCCCTCCCACCGACGACACCGACTCGCTGATCGAGGCGCTGGACGGCCTCACCGTGTCCCGCGGCACCGCGATCGGGCAGGCCATGCTCACCTCGATCGACGCGATCGCCGAGGTCGACCCGTCGGTCGCCCCCACCGGGGCGAACCCCGGCGACGGCGGCGCGGGAGGGTACGCCGGGGCCGCGATCGTCGTGCTCACCGACGGCGCCAACACTCAGGGCGTCGACCCGCGGACCGCCGCCCAGGAGGCGGCCCTGCGCCGCGTCCGCGTCTTCACCATCGGCTTCGGCACCACGAACCCGGCCCCGATGGTCTGCGACAACTCACAGTTCGACGGCGGCTTCGGCGGCTGGGGCGGTGGGTTCGGCGGCCGTGGCGGCTTCGACCGGGGCCGCAACGTCCGCTTGATCGACGAGCCCGCGCTCAAGCAGATCGCCCAGACCACCGGCGGCTCCTACCACCGCGCCGAGAACGCCGACCAGCTCCAGAGCGCCCTCAACGCCCTTCCCGGCAGCTTCACCGTCATCCACCAGCGGGTCGACACCGCCGCCGCCTTCGCCGCCGGTGGCGCCGTCCTCATCACCGCGGCCCTGTCCCTGTCCCTCTGGTGGAACCGTCCCCGCACCCCGGCCCGCTGACGTATCTCCAGACGGTGGGGCCTTGACCATACGGCCGGACCCGCCGGCACCGGCCCTGCGGACGATGGCAAGGGCGCAGCCGCGGATCCGGCAGGCCCGAGGCGACCGGGAGCCGGCTGGTCACGCCGAGCGCGGCGACGTCAGCGGGAGCCTGGCGGCTGGACGACCGCGCCAGGCCGGCGAGCGGGCGACAGGGTGCGATCGCCGGGAACAAGGACGTGCGGGATGCGGCGTCATGAGGCGAGGACGGCGGCGGTGGCCCGCCAGCCCTCGCGGGCGCTGGGGTAGCGCGGGGCCCAGCCGGTGGCCGCGCGGAAGCGGGCGTTGCCGACCCGTAGTGAGCGGGTCAGCGAGGTGAGGCGGTCGCCGAAGAGGTAGGCGGCGCGGCCGGGCACGCTGACCCACAGGCGGGTGGCGGCGGCGCGGGCGAGGGCGCGGGCATACTCCCGCTTGGTCAGCGGCTCGTCGTCGACCACGTTGTACGTGCCCGCGGGCGCCCCGAGCGCGGCGACGACGGCTTCGGCGGCGTCGGTCACGTGGATGGAGGACACGTAGCCGTCCGGATGGCCGAGCACCATGCCGACATGGTGGCGGGCCTGGGCGTACATCTGCTCGCTGTGCGCGGCCCCCGGTCCGTAGAACCAGCCGAACCGCAGCACCACGCCCGCGCCGCCGCCCTCCCGGCCGAACCGGCGCGCGCTCGACTCGGCGGCGAAGTTGCCGCGGGTCATCGGGTAGTGATCGACGGGCGCGTCCTCGTCGATCCAGCGCGCGCCCTGGTCGCGGTAGACCATGCTGACCGACTCCTGGACGACCCGGCCGACGCCGGCGGCCAGCGCGGCGTCCACGATGGCGGCCGAGCCCTCGGTCCGCACCCGGTTGTTCCGGCGCTGCGCTCCGGCGCTCATGAACTTGCTCATCGGCGGGATCGCGCTGGCCAGGTTGACCACCGCGTCGTGCCCGGCGAAGGCCGAGGTCAGCGCCTCGCGGTCGAACAGCGACACCGCGACGGGGGTGGCGCCCTGGCTGCTGAGGGCGGCCGCCCTGTCCGGCGTGCGGGCAAGGGCGCTCACCGTGTGCCCCGCGGCGAGCAGGGCAGGGACCGTGTGGCGGCCGATCGCGCCGGTGCCGCCCGTGACGAACACTCGCATGGAAAGAGAGTACTCTCTCACTATGGCGAGGACGACACCGGGGGTCACCCGGCAGCGGCTCATCGACGAGGCGGTGCGGCTGTTCTCCACCCGCGGATACGCCGCGACCTCGGTCGCCGACATCCAGGCGGCGTGCGGGCTGACCACCGGCTCGGGCGCGCTCTACAAGCACTTCCCGTCGAAACGGGCGCTGCTGGAGGAGGCCGTGCGGCAGAACATGGAGGCCGTCGCCCGGCGCGCCGCCGCGGCCACGGCCGGGCGGCCGGCGGACGAGGACGGGCGCGCGGCGCTGGAGCGCATGGCACGGGTGGTCTGGGAGTCGCTGGAGGGCGACCGCGATCTCATCCGCATCATGCTGCGCGAGTACGACGGGTTCCCCGATCTGTTCGAGCGCATGTGGGAGGGGGTGCTGGCAAGCGTGTACGCCCAAGGGGCCGCCTGGATCGCCGCCCAGAAGGCGCTGGGCAAGGCCGACGTCGACGATCCGGAGGCGGCCGGGGCCGTGCTGCTGGCGTCCCTGACCTACTATCCGCTGCTGCGGGCCATGATCGGCCACACGCCGGGCGGTCTCGACCCGGAGCGGTTCCTCGCCGCCTGGGTCGAGCACGCCGCCGCCACGCTTCGACTGCGCTGACGGGCCCGTAGGCGTGCCGCCGGGGCGTCGTCATCCGTGCGGCGGGCCGGCTACGCCTTGGCGGCGACCAGGACGTGGGGCGAGTCACATGATCGCGAGCTGCCCTCCGTCGATGACCAGTTCCGTGCCGTGGATGAAGGCGGCGTCGTCGGAGGCCAGGAAGGCGTAGCCGGCCGCGACCTCCTCCGGCAGCCCCGCCCTGCCGAGGGGGATGTGGTCGCGTTCGTACGACGTGACGAAGTCGCCCGAGAGCCCGGCCGAGATGGAGGCGTTGAGCGGGGTCTGGATGTAGCCGGGGCACAGCGCGTTGACGCGGATGCGGTGCCTGCCCAGCTCCACGGCCATCGTCCTGGTGAGCAGCAGCACGCCGCCCTTGGAGGCGTTGTAGTGGGCGTAGTCGGCCTCGCCGCCCAGCCCGTTGGTGGAGGACATGTTGAGGATGACCCCGCCCGTGCCCTGCTCCACCAGGTGACGGGCCACGGCCTGGGCGACGAGGAACATGCCGCGCAGGTTGACCGCGATGATCCGGTCCCAGTGGCCGGGAGTGATCTCCAGGAACGGCTCGCGCCAGGCCGTACCGGCGTTGTTGATCAGGACGTCGAGGCCGCCCAGCGCCGCGATGGCGCCCTCCACCAGCCGGGTCACGTCGGCCTCCGCGCTGACGTCGCCGGCCAGCCCGCCCACCTCGCCCAGCGCGGACAGCTCCGCCACCGCGTCGTCCACCTCGGCCTGTTCGAGCCCGCCCAGCAGCACCCTGGCGCCTTCCTCCAGGAACCTGCGGGCCGTCGCGGCGCCGATGCCGCTGCTGCCCCCGCTGATCAGCACCCGCTTGCCGGCCAGTCCCCGCATGATGTCCCTTTCCTCAGCGGACCGCGCCGCGAGCCGCGACGCGGAGTTCGGTGGTGACCTGCCCGTTCTCGACGCCGTAGGCGAGGTCGAAGAGGTTGACGGCCGAGCAGGCGTGGCCGGGGATGAGCTGCGCCCGCGTGCCGACCGGCAGCTCGTGGTGGTGCCCCGGCTCCAGGTGGGCGACCGCGTGCTCCTCGTTGAGGAACTCCATGTGCAGGTACGGCAGGCCCGCGGCCCTGATCCAGTCGGGCGTGCCGCTCCCGTCGGAGGTCAGGCACTTGGTGCCCGCGTCGAAGACGACCCGTTCCGGTGCCGGCCTGGCGATGACGGTGGCCAGCACGCGGGCCGCGGCGCTCTGCTCGGTGGCCACGCCCAGGCGCATCATCGCGGTGTCGTTGAAGATGTAGGTGCCGGGCCGGATCTCGGTCACACCGGCCACGCCGGCCGCGTGCCGGGCGGTGGGGGTGCAGCCGACGCTGATCTCCCGCAGCTCGATGCCGTCGCGGGCGCACAGCTCGGCGGTCGCGACCAGGTCGGCGCCCTCGCGGCGGGCGGTCTCGGCGAGCTCGGCCGGCGTACGCGCGTGGTAGGCGTGGCCGGCCAGCGTGAGCAGCCCCACCACCTCGACGCCGGGGACGGCGGCGATCTCGGCGACCAGGTCGGCGGTGGGACGGCCGGGCGGGCGGCCCAGCCGGTGCTGACCGGTGTCCACCTCCACCAGCACCTCCACCGGCGGGCCGCCCAGCCGGCCGAGCCCGGCGGCCACCTCGGGGGAGTCGAGGCTGACCCGTATCCTGGCGCGCTCGCGCAGTGCGGCCAGGCGGCGCAGCTTGGGCTCGCCCCAGACGGGAAAGGCCAGCAGGATGTCGTCGATCCCGGCGTCCGCCATCACCTCGGCCTCGCCCAGCTTGGCGCAGGTGATGCCGCCGGCCCCGGCGTCGAGCTGCATCCGCGCCAGCTCGGGCATCTTGTGCGTCTTGATGTGAGGGCGCAGCCTGACGCCGTGCTTGGCGGCCGACTTGGCCATCTCCATGATGTTGGCCCTGACCGCGTCGAGGTCGATGACGAGCGCCGGAGTGTCGAGTTCGGGGTACATCGGTGGACCGCCCCTTCGGAAGATTTCCCCAAAAATAGCATCCATTCCGAATCGTGCACCAGCGTTCCGAGATATGGAATAGAAGTCGCTCTTGACAGCGGTCTTGCTTCCTGGTGTTCTGGCACGGATTCGGAACTACATTCCGTATCACAGAACGAGGAGTAGGCATGAGAGTCGGCGACCCGTGGGGGCGGCGGCCCCGGCCGGAGGCGCCCGGCCTCCGGCTCGACGGGCCGGCGGCGGACCTGGAACGTCACGCCGCCGCCTTCCGGCGCCTCGGTGGGGCGCGCGCCCCTGAGCCGGGTTGCGAGGGGTGGCCGGGCTCCGGCGGGCGACCGGGCGATGGCGGGCGGCCGGGCTGCGGTTGGCGGCCGGCCCGCGCGGTCGGCTGCCGGTGGTGCGGTGCGGTGGCCGGCCGATCGTCGGCGCGGCCGTGTGCCGTGGCCGCCGACGGGGCGGGCCGGGCGCTGCGGGCCGCCGCTATGTTGCGTGGGGGCCCGGGGCCGCTGGCGGTCGCTGTGCCGGGCGGGCCGGGACGGGGGCCGCGGGCCGCCGTTGCGGCGCGTGTCCCGGAATCCGCCGGTAGGCCGTCGTTACCTGCACGGCTTGTACGGCTTGTCGTACAGCGAGTAGTCCTCGGGCTTCTTCAGGGAGTTGAACTTCAGCGTCTTCGACTTGGCGCAGAAGCTCGCCGGCGAGATCTCGTACTCCACGTGGAAGACGGGCTTGCCCGCCTTGACGAAGACGTTCAGCTCCGAGCACTCGTCGAACTGGAAGCACTCCTCGTTGACCGCGTAGTCGAAGGACGAGACCAGCTCCTCGGCCTGGCTGAGATCGTTCTTCAGCGCCACCGACAGGCCGCGGTCGTGGGCCAGGCCGGCCAGGGCCCGGTTGTAGGTGAGCTGGGTGGCGGGGGAGACGGTCCAGCCGGTGACCGACCTGCCCTCCTCGTGGGCGTTGACGACGTCGAACTCGACCCCGTCGAACCCCGCCTGGACGCACTTGTCCACGCGGGCCGCCATCATCTTCAGCAGGAAGTCGCGCTGGCCCTTGTCGTTGTTGATGTTCGCCCAGCGCTCGTTCGGGAACTCGTCGCTGAACGGCTTGCCCAGCAGGGAGTTGCCGCTCTTCTTGTGAAAGTCCACGAACTGCTGGTAGTCGGGCCGGAAGTCCTCGATCGAGCCGGCGTCGATGTAGCAGATCGCCTTGGCCCCGCGGGCGTGGATGGCCTTGACGGCCGCCGTGTTGAGGGTCCTGTTGTCACCGGCGACCTCCTCGGCGGCGTACAGGTCGATGTCGAAGACGCTCGGCCGCACGCAGGCCCCGCCGCTCTGCGGGACCCCGCAGATGTCGACGTTGACGCCGCCGGTGGCGGCGTAGGCCTTGCTGCCCTGGAGCTGGTACTGCCAGCGGCTGTCCACCGGCGGACGCCAGATCGCCGCCGACTCCGCCGCCTGGGCGGGGGTCGCGAGGAGCGTCGTGGAGGCCGGTATCAGGGCCGTGGCGACGGCGAACCGGGTTAAGAGAGTCCGGAGGTTCAATGCATGACTCCTTCCGTAATGCGGAATGCTATTCCGCGACGAGGGAAACGCACGGTTGACGAGGTGATCGATTCGATCTTGATGTTGAGAATCCCATAAGAGCAGGCACCTTGCCAGCGATATCCGCCAAACCATCGTTTTCCGGATGATGGAATCCTGGTCTGCATGGTGGATGCGTGGTTATACTCACCCGCACGCAGCGGGCCCATGCCCGCCGTGCTCAATGGAGGGAAACAGCCCCATGGCACGCATCGTGTTCATCGGCGCGGGCAGCGTCGAGTTCACCAAGAACGTCCTCTCCGACCTCCTGACCTTCCCCGAGCTGGGGGAGTCCACCCTGGTCCTGCACGACATCGACGCCGAGCGGCTGGCCACGGCCGAGGCCATGGCGAACTGGATGGTCGCCGAGCTGGGCCTGGGCGCCAAGGTGGAGGCGCACCTCGACCGGCGGGCCGCCGTGGACGGCGCCGACTACGTGATCAACGAGATCGCGGTCGGCGGCCACGCGGCCACCCGCATCGACTTCGAGATCCCCCGCCGCTACGGGCTGCGGCAGACGATCGCCGACACCCTCGGCGTCGGCGGCGTCTTCCGCGCGCTGCGGACGATCCCGGTGATGGTGGCCCTGGGCACGGACCTGGCCGAACTGGCCCCGGACGCGCTGCTGCTCAACTACACCAACCCGATGGCGATGATCCCCCGCGCCGTCTACGAGGGGACCGCGTTCAGGAACGTCGTCGGGCTCTGCCACTCCGTACGCGACACCCAGGCCCGGCTCGCCTCGCTCGTCGGGGTGCCGGAGAAGGAGGTGTCGTTCGTCACCGCCGGGGCCAACCACCAGGCGTTCGTGCTGAAGTTCGAGCACAAGGGCAGGGACCTGTATCCGGTGCTCGACGAGGTCATCGCCCGCGACCCGGAGCTGCGCCGTACCGTGCGGGTGGAGATGTACCGCCGATTCGGTCACTTCCCCACCGAGAGCAGCGAGCACGGCTCGGAGTACCTGCCCTGGTTCCTGCACCACGACGACCAGGTGGAGCACTTCCGCATCCCCGTCGAGATCTACCTGCAGTGGTCGCAGGAGAACCTCGGCACGTACGAGGAGACCAGGCGGCGGCTGGCCGCCGGGGAGGGCGTCGAGATCGAGCCCGCCGGGGAGCTGGCCTCGGAGGTCATCCACTCCATCGAGACCGGCACCCCGAGGGTCGTGCACGGCAACGTGCGCAACGGCGGCCTGATCTCCAACCTGCCCGAGGACGCCTGCGTCGAGGTGCCGTGCCTGGTGGACCGGGCCGGGATGCGCCCGACCCGCATCGGCGCGCTGCCGCCCCAGCTCGCCGCGCTGAACCGGACGTTCCTCAACGTCGGCGAGCTGACCGTGCGCGCGGCGCTGGAGGGCCGCCGCGATCACGTCTACCACGCCGTCATGCTCGATCCGAACGCCTCGGCCACGCTGACGCTCCAGCAGATCCACGACCTCGTCGACGACATGATCGCCGCCCACGGCGACCTGCTCCCCGAGGGCGTCCGATGAGGCGCGCGCCGGTCGCCGCCCTGCTCCTCGCCCTGGTGGTCACCGGCTGCTCGGGCGGCGGCCAGGAGCAGGCGGCCGGCGGCCCCGTGGAGATCACGATCTGGCACGGCCAGGAGGACACCTCCGCCAAGTCGATCGAGAAGCTGGTCGCGCGGTTCAACCAGGGCCACCCCGGCATCAAGGTGAAGACCGAGTCCGGCGGGGCCACGGCCGACGGGATGCTGCCCAAGCTCACCGCGGCGCTCGCCTCCGACGCCTATCCCGACATCGCCTACCTGTACGGCTCCTGGACCCCCAACATCGCCAGGAACCCCAAGACGGCCGACCTCACCGAGATCGTCAAGGACCCGGCGATCGACTGGCAGGACTTCTGGGCCGGCGAGCGGGAGTCCGTCACCGTCAACGGCAAGGTCATCGCCTTCCCCGCCGTGGTCGACAACATGGTGGTCCTCTACAACAGGAAACTGCTGGCCAAGGCCGGTGTCGAGGCGCCCGGGCCGGACTGGACCTGGGACGACTTCCGGGCCAGGGCCAAGCAGGTCACCAGCGCCGAGGACGGAGTCTTCGGCGCCACCTGGGCGATCAGCGGCGGCGAGGAGGCGGTCTGGGGCCTGTGGCCGATGCTCTGGCAGGCCGGCGGCGACATCCTCACGCCCGACCACAAGAAGGCCGCCTTCAACTCCGCCGCCGGCCAGCAGGCGCTCGGCAGGCTGCGGGACATGGCCGTGGACGACAAGTCGGTCTATCTCGACTCCAGCCCGGCGGAGAAGGGGCAGAAGCTGTTCGAGTCGGGGCGGCTCGGCATGTTCATGACCGGTCCCTGGGTGCTGCCCGACCTGCAGGCGGCCAAGGTCGACTACGGCGTCGCACAGCTGCCCGGCACCAACGGCAACCACGAGACGATCTCGGGGCCCGACAACTGGGTGGTGTTCGAGCACGACGAGCGCCGGGTCAAGGCCGCGGCCACGTTCCTGGCCTGGCTGACGGCGGCCGAGCAGCAGCTGGAGTGGATGAACGACACGGGCTCGCTGCCGATCCGCCAGTCGATCACCAAGCTGCCTGGTTATAAGGACTATGTCGCGAAATATCCGGGCATTGAGGTGATCTCGGCGAACCTGGCCAACGCCAAACGGGTCCGGCCCCCGACCACCCGATACCCCCGGGTGTCCGCGTTCGTGGCCGAGGCCATCGCCCAGGCGCTGCTCGGCAAGAGCGACGCCAAGACCGCCCTGGACCAGGCGGCCGGCAAGGCGGACGCCGCGCTGGCCGTACCGGGATCATGAGCAGCACCGCGCTCGGCGCCGCCCGCACCGGGCACCGGCAGCCCCGCGACCGGCGCAGGCTCGGCGACAACGTCGCCGGCTGGTCGTTCTCGGGGCCCGCGTCGCTGGTCATCCTCGGGTTCTCGCTCGTGCCCATGGCCTGGGCGCTGGCGTTGTCGTTCACCGACTCCGACCTGATGACGCCGGGCACGAACGTGGGCCTGGCCAACTACCGGGCGCTGCTCGACGACGCCGTGTTCCTCCAGGCGGTGGCCAACACCGGGCTGCTGCTGGTGCTCTACATCCCGGCCTCCCTGGTCACCGGGCTGGTCGTGGCCGTGCTGCTGAACAGGAAGGTGCGCGGGATCGGGTTCTACCGGACCTGCTTCCTGGTGCCGTACATCGTCTCGGCCACCGCCACCGGGCTGCTCATGGGCTACATCTTCGATCGGGACTTCGGGTTGATGAACGGCCTGCTCGTCAAGCTCGGGCTGCCGGTGCAGGGGCTGCTGAGCGACCCGTCGCAGGCCATGCTGGTGCTCACCCTGATCTTCTTCTGGACGCGGTTCGGATTCGCCGTGGTGATCTACCTGGCGGCCATCCAGGAGATCAGCAAGGAGGTGCTGGAGGCCGCCTCGATCGACGGAGCCGGGTCGTGGGCCACCTTCAGGCACGTCATCGTCCCGTCGGTACGGCCGATGACGATCTTCCTGACGGTCTGGGGCATGATCGACGCGCTGCAGTTCTTCGACCTGGTCATGACCACCACCAAGGGCGGCCCGGCCAACGCGACCGTGACCATCGTCTACTACGTCTGGCAGCTCGCCTTCACCTTCAACACCGCCGGGTACGGCGCGGCCGTGGCGTACGTGCTGTTCGCCGGCACCCTGGTGCTGATCGTCACGGGCCTGCTGATCGCCCGGCGGAGGGGAGCCACCGGATGAGACCGCCCAGCAAGTGGCACCTGGTGCTGGTGCCGATGTCGGCGGTGGTCGTGCTGCCGTTCGTGTGGCTGCTGCTCAGCTCCGTCATGACCCAGGCCGAGCTCAACCGGTTCCCGCCGGCGATCTGGCCCGAGGCCGTGGACCTGGGCGGCTACCGCACGGTCGTCGAGCGCTCGAACTTCCCGCGCTGGTTCCTCAACAGCGTGATCGTCTCGGGCGCCATCGTGGCGGCCCAGCTCGTGCTGTGCAGCATGGCCGGGTACGCCTTCGCCAGGATCAGGTTCGCCGGCTCCAAGACGCTGCTGATCCTGGTCATCGCCACCGCGCTGATCCCGTTCCAGCTGACGGTCATCCCGACGTTCCTGATCTTCAGCGAGGCCGGGCTGACCGACACGCTCGGCGCGCTGATCGTGCCGTCGCTGGCCTCCGCCGTGGGCATCTACCTGATGACCTCGTTCTTCCAGTCGTTTCCCAAGGAACTGGAGGAGGCCGCGCGGATCGACGGCTGCTCGCGCTTCGGCGTGTTCTTCCGGGTCGTGCTGCCGGTGGCCAGACCGGCGATGGCCGCGCTGGCCGTGATCACGTTCATCACGGCCTGGAACGACCTGTTCTGGCCGCTGGTGGCGATCAACTCCGAGGCCAACTACACGGTGCAGGCGGGGCTGACGACCTTCCAGGGCCAGCACCGGGCCGACTGGCCGGCCATCATGGCGGGCACGGTGCTGACCACGCTGCCGGTGCTGGCCGTGTTCCTGTTCGGTCAGCGCCGTTTCGTCCAGGCGCTGACCGGCGCGGTCAAGGGCTGAGGTCGCGGTACGGGTTGGCGGGGAGCCCGGTGAAGGCGGTACGGCACCGCCACAGCTCCCCGCCCGTCCTGCCGTCCCACGCGGTGGTCACGAAGAGCACGTCGAGGTCGGGCCCGCCGAAGGCGCAACTCGTCACATCGGTGGCCGGCACCTCCACGGTCAGGTCGTGGCCGCCGTCGGGCCGCAGCCGCACGACCGCGCCCCCGCCCCACAGCGCGACCCACACGTGCCCGGCGGCGTCCACGGTGAGCCCGTCGGGCTGCGGGAGCTCGGCGAACGTCCGGCGGTCGGCCACCCCTCCGGTCGCCGGGTCGTAGTCGAACACGTCCACCCGGCCGGCGGGGGTGTCGACGTAGTAGAGCAGCCGCTCGTCGGGGCTCCAGCCGATGCCGTTGGAGATCGTCACCCCGTCGAGGAGGCGTTCCCACTGGCGATCGGGATCCATCCGGTACAGGTTGCCCGCCCCCGGGGTGTCGTCCTCGGCCTTCGTCCCGGCGAAGAAGCGCCCGGCGCGGTCGCACGCGCCGTCGTTCATCCGGTTTCCCGGCCGCTCGCCGGCGGTCACCGCCGCCACCACCTCGAGCTCTCCGCCGTCCAGGACGGCGAAGCCGTCGCGCACCGCCAGCGCCAGCCCGCCGGGCACCCGGGGCACCGCCACGCCCACCGGCTGCCCCACATCGATCGTCTCCTGCTCGTCGCCGGCCGGATCGAGCCGGTGCACCAGCCCCGCCGGGATGTCCACCCACAACAGCGTCCCCGTGCTCGCGTCCCACCGCGGACCCTCGCCCAGCCGGGCCCGGGGGACCGGCACCGCCTCCAGCCTCATCCCTTACTCCTGTCCGTATGGCGGAATGTGATTCCATAGCTCTGCGACGCCATGGCGCCGTCGCCCACGCGCGTGCGTCAGACCTGCTCGGCGACCGCCTGCCGCAGCTTGTGGCCGATCTCCTCCATCCTGGCCGGCGGCATCCGGTCCTTGAGCGCCGTCACGCTCACCGCCGCGACCGGCGCGGTCCTGCCCAGGAAGACGGGGACCGCCACGCAGCGCACGCCCGGCTCGTTCTCCTCCAGGTCGAGCGCGTAGCCGCGCCGGCGCACCTGGTCGAGGTGGGTGGCCAGCTTGGCGGGGTTGGTCATGGTGTTACGGGTCCTGGTGGCCAGCGGGCCGTACTGGGCGGTCCACGCCTTGATGGCCTCGTCCGTCGGGTACGTCCAGGCCAGCAGCGCCTTGCCGACGCCCGTGCAGTGGGCGGCGTTGCGGCCGCCCACCACAGACGTCATGGTGATCGTCCGCACCGCCTCCACCTTGTCCAGGTAGACGACCTCGCCGCCGTCCAGCATGGCCATGTGCACCGTCTCGGCGAACTCCTCGCTCAACCGCAGGAGCAGCGGCCGCACCAGGCTGCGCAGGTCCATCGTCTCGTAGAACCTGAAGGCCGTGGCCAGCATCTCGGTGCCGAGGAAGTACGGCCCGCTGGGCTCCGGCTGCGCGGCGAACCCCCGGTGCTTCAGGGCGCCGAGCAGCCGGTGCAGCGAGCTCTTGGGCAGGCCGAGCCTGGTGGCGAGCTCGTCGAGCGTAACGCCTCTGCTGTGTTTGCCGATCTCCTGCAAGATCAGCAGCGCGCGATCGACGCTTCCCACCGGGGACTGCCCGTCGGCCACTGCCCTCGCCTCCCTGTTCCGCTTTATGGAAGGCTAGCGCGTATCGCGGAACGACTCCAGTCAGCGGGTGTCGCCGGGCCGCGTGGCCCATCCTCCGTACTCGTAGCGCGTGTACCGGCCTCCCTGGTGGGGCTCGGTGTAGGCGCCCAGCTCGGCCGCGAAGTCCTCCGCGTCGTCCATCGGCCGGTAGCCGAGGGCGCTCGCCGCGGCGTTCTGCGTCCACCACGACCGCGTGTTGCGCGAGACGCCGTAGACGATCACGTGGCCCGTGCCGGGCGGCGCGGTCAGGCAGGCGTCGTAGAGCCGTGCCGCGTCGTCGTGGCTCAGCCAGGTGTGCAGGTGGCGCGGTTCGCTGGGGCGCTCCTCGAAGGAGCCGACGCGTACGGAGATCACGTCGAGGCCGAAGCGGTCGGCGTACAGGCTGCCCAGGGCCTCGCCGAACGCCTTGGCCGCGCCGTACAGGCCGTCGGGCCGCACGGCCTCCTGCCCGTCGAGGGCCGTGCCCGCGGGATGGAAGCCGGTGATGCGATTGGAGCTGGTGTTGACGACGAGCCGGACGCCTTCCCTGCGGCACGCCTCGAAGACGTTGTAGACGCCCTCCAGGTTGGGGCCCTTGATCGAGTCGAAGCCGGCCTCGTCGGAGACGCCTCCCAGGTGGATCACCGCCTCGGTGCCCCGCACGGCGGCGCGCACCTGGTCGAGGTCCAGGAGATCGGCCGGGACGAATTCCTCGTGCGCGGCCAGGGGCCCGACGTCGCGGAGGTCGGACAGGCGTACCCGCGCGATCTTCGGCAGCAGCGTGCGCCGCAGCGCCTGGCCGATGTTTCCGGCGGCTCCGGTCACGAGGACGTGTTCGGGGAGTCTGGTCATGATGATCTCTTATCCATGTTTTCCGGGATGCGGCCGGCGATCTGTTCACGGGCGTGCTCGCACTCGGCGAAGCTGTGCGGGCAGGCGAGGGCGTGCTCGACGAGCTCCTTGGCGGCCTGGGCCCGAGAGATGCGCCGTTCCAGCTCCTGGACGTGGTGGCGCAGCAGGTCCCGGTGGTCCATCGGATCGGCGGCCGACAGCAGCACGCGCAACTCGCCCAGCGTGAAGCCGGCCTCCTTGCCCATCAGGATCAGCGCCACCCGCTCGAGGTCGGCCTGATCGTAGGCACGCTGACCACCCGCGCGCCGCGCGGGTTCCAGCAGGCCCACGCTCTCCCAATGGCGCAGGACATGCGTTTCCAGGCCGAACCGCTCCGCCAGCTCTCCGATGGGCATCCCCTCGCTTGACTTCATGTGTACATTAACCGGCACGGTTTCGGCATGATCAAGCCGACCGTTGCGATGACGCGGGTGGTCAACTCCTGCGTCCTGCTCGAACTCGACGGCCACGCCGTCCTCACCGACCCCTGGTTCACCGAACGGTGGTGGCTGCGCCGGGGCGAGCCGCTGGGCCTGCGCGTCCAGGACCTTCCCCCGCTCACCGCCGTCGTCGTCACCAATCTGGCCACCAACCACTGGGACCTGCGCGCGCTGCGCCACCTCCCGGCACAAGACTCCACACAGCTGTACGTGCCCACGCGCGGGATGGCCCGCCGGGCCCGAGCCCTGGGATTCCGGCGGGCGGAGCACCTGAGGTGGGGGCGGACCCTCGACCTCGCGCCCGGCCTGTCCATGACGGTCGTGCCGTCCGGGCGAACCCTCGTGTGGCCCAACAACGCCTACGTCTTCACCACGGCGGGCGGCCGGGTCGTCTTCTTCGGCGGGGAGATGGGCGAGGTCGGCCCGCTGGAGCGATGCCGCGCCGACCTGGCCCTGCTGCCCGTCAACGGGCTGCGTCCCGTCTTCGGGCCCCGCCTGGTGATGGGGCCGGAACAGGCCGTCGCGGGGGCGTGCGCGCTCGGCGCCGAGGTCCTGGTCCCCGTGCACGACGCCCACGGGCACGACCCGCTGTCGCGGCTGTTCCGCACCGGCGGCACCGCCTCCGACGCGGCGGCCCTGGCGGGCCCGGAGCTGCGGGTGGTGGACCTGCCGACGGGCGAGCGCTGGGAACTCGACGCCTGATCATGAGCCGGGTGGCCCGCGCTCTCTAGCGCTTCCGCGAGTGGTCGAACAGTCCCAGCCGGCGCGCGTTCAACGCCACGTGGATCGCGGCGGGGGCCACAATGAGCGAGCCCAGCGTGTCGGTGGCGTAATGCGCTCCCAGGTAGATCCGCGCCAGCATCTGGCCGGCCACGAGCACGAAGCCCGCGGCCAGCACCGGCCGGTGGAAGCGAGTGTGCCTGACCAGGATCGCGACGGCGATCACGATCGACAGGGTCAGGCACACGTGACCGCTGGGGAAGCTGCCGGGGCCGAGGCCGAACACCAGGGCGTCGGAGACCGGGGGCCGGGAACGGGCGACGACCGTCTTGAGCACCCAGCTGACGCCCCACCCGGCCGCGATCACCACCAGCACGCGTCCGGCGGCCCGCGTGCGGCCCCAGACGGCCACTCCCACGACGAGGGCGGCGGCGAGGAGCGGGCCCATGACCGTGCCGAACCCCACGTTCAGGACCTGCGCCACCGCGGTCGCCCACGGGCCCCGGACCGACTGCACCCCGTCGCTCACGGCGGTGTCCACGGCGGTCCACGCGGGCGTGCGGGCGGCGAAGCCCATCACCGTACCGAGAACGAGGAGCGCCACGGAGACCGGCACCGGGAACCTCGCGCTGTTCGACCCCATGGTGGAACGATAAAGAGGGCCGGATAAGGGCGAGTTCAACCTCCGGGTGGCGCGGCCTTGACCGGCGGTGTCACCCGGCGTCCCCGGGCGGGTGCTCAGTGATGGCCGTCACGTTGCGCGACCGCTCCATTTTAGGATAGGCAAACCTAAGCACAAGTGCATGATGGATGGGGACAAAGTGGACCTGAGTCGACGCCGGCTTCTCTCGACCGCCGGAGGCGCAAGCCTGATGGCGTTGCTCGCCGCCTGCGGAGGTGCCGGAACGGGCGCCGGCCCCGCGGCGACGAAGGCTCAGGAACAGCCCGTCAGCGGCGGCACACTGCGCATCGGAGCGCTGGGCCGGGCCGGCGCCATCACCCGGGACCCCCACGGCACCCAGGCCAACGAGAGCGACTACCTGATCATCAGCCTGATCTACGACACGCTGACCGTCCCCGGTGCCGCCGAGAACACCGCGCCCCGGCTGGCCGCCGGCTGGAAGGCCGACGCCGACGTCAAGACCTGGCGCTTCACGCTGGCGCAGGGCGCGACGTTCCACGACGGCACGCCGGTCACCGCCGAGGACGTCGTCTGGTCGCTGCGCCGGCTGCGCGAGACCCCGGCCGGCGCGGCCCGGCTGCCCGGCGTCAAGGCCGACAACATCCGGGCCGAAGACGGCACCGTGGTCCTGACCTCCGACTACCCGAACGCCGACCTGCCGCTGATGCTGCGGCTGACCACGTTCGTGCTGAAGAAGGACACCAAGGAGGTGGCCGGCGCGCCGGGCAGCGGGCCGTTCAAGCTGGAGTGGTACCGCGACGGCAACGCCAGGCTGGTGCGCAACGACGCCTGGCACGCCGGAAAACCCCATCTCGACGCGATCGAGGTGAAGATCTTCGAAAGCCCGCAGGCCATGGCGAACGCCCTGCTGGGCGGCCAGATCGACCTGGCGTCCAACGTCGGCGCGGTCGCCGCCAGGACGGCGGCCACCCGGCCGGACGTCCAGGTCCTGCGCCGGCCCGACGACATGGCGATGCCCATCGTCATGCGCACCGCCGAGGGCAGCCCGTTCGCCGATCCCAGGGTCCGCGAGGCGCTCCGGCTGGCCGTCGACCGCGAGGCCATGGTCAAGCAGGTGCTCAGCGGCTACGGCAAGGTCGCCAACGACGTGCTCGGCACCGGCGACCCCGCCTACGTCAAGGACCTGCCGCAGCGCGCCCGCGACCTGAACCGGGCCAAGCAACTGCTCCAGGAGGCCGGGTTCGACCTGTCGAAGACCTACCAGCTGCGCACCACTGAGGACATCTCCGGCCTGGCCGAGTCCGCCGCCCTGTTCGCCACGCAGGTGCGCGAGGCCGGCGTGCGGATCGAGGTCGTCAAGGAGGACTCCGGCGCCTTCTGGGACAAGACCTGGCTCAAGGGCGACCTCTACACCACGTACTGGGGCACCAACGACTCGGTGCTCTTCTACGCCAGCAAGCTGCTGCTGACCGGTGCCGGGCAGAACGAGTCGGCGTGGAGCGACAGCGAGTTTGACCAGGCCTACAAGCAGGCCGTGGGAACGCTGGACGATGCCGCGCGGGCGCGGTCGCTGCGCAGGATCCAGGAGATCCAGCACGAGCGCTCCGGTTACGTGCTCTGGGGCATGGCCGACGGCATCGACCTGGCCGGCCCGAAGGTGCGCGACCTGCCCACCTTGCCCGGATACGGACGAGTGCAGCTCGAGCGGGTATGGCTGGCGCGCTGACGGCGCTGCGTCTGGGCGGGCTGCTCGCCCGGCGGATCGCCCTGCTCGCCGCGCTGCTGGCGCTGGTCTTCCTCGTCGTCGAGGCGCTTCCCGGCGACGCCGCGGACGCTACCGCCGATCGCGGTGAGAGCGCCGCCGACATCGCCCGGCGGCGCGTCATCCTCGGCCTGGACCAGCCGGTCGTCGTGCGCTTCCTGAAGTGGATGGCGGGACTGCCGACCGGCGATCTCGGGGTGTCGGCCCGCGGCGAGCCGGTGTGGGGGCTCCTCGCCGGCCCCCTGCCCAACACGCTGCTGCTGGGCGGCCTGGCCCTGGCGATCACTGTCGTCGCCTCGCTCGCGCTCGGATCCTGGGCGGCGATGCGGCCGGGATCGGCGGCCGACCGGGTCATCTCCGCGTCGGCCACCGCGGTGCTCGCGCTGCCGGAGTTCGTCATCGCGGTGGCGCTGGTGCTGGTCTTCGCGCTGTGGTCGGGCCTGCTGCCCGCCGCGACGCTGGCCGGCCCGGACGGCGCCCCCGCCTCGTGGACCATGCTGGTCCTGCCGGTGCTGGCGCTGGCGATCCCCCAGATCGGATGGAACGCCAGGATCGTGCGCGGTGCCCTCGGCGACGAGGCCAGGGCTCCGCACGTGACGGCGGCCGTGCTCGACGGCCTGCCGCCGACGCGCGTCCTGGCCCGCCATCTGCTGCCGGGCGCGCTGCCCGCCATCGCCGCGGGCGTGGCCACCTCCACCGGCATGCTGCTCGGCGGCGCCGTGGCGGTGGAGACGATCTTCAACTACCCGGGCGTGGGCGCGCTGCTCGCGGGCGCGGTGGCCGACCGGGACACCCCGCTCATCGCCGGCGTCGTCGCGCTGACCGGCGTGGTGATCACGTGCGTACTGCTCGCCGCCGACCTGATCCGCTCGTGGGCGGCGGGAGAGCGCCGGTGAAGCGCCTCCTGCCCGCCCTGCTGCCGGCGCTGCTCGCCCTCGCCGGGCCGCTGCTGGCGCCGCACCCCATGGACCAGCCGATCACGATCCCGTACGGCCCGGCCGGGGCGGACGGCGCGCTGCTCGGCGGCGACCAGCTGGGCCGCGACGTGCTGAGCAGGCTTCTGCACGGCGGGCGCGACCTGGTCCTCGCCTCCCTGGTCGTGGCAGTGCTGGTGACCGCGATCGCGGCCGTCCTCGGCGTGGCCGGGACGCTGCGGCCGGCGCTCGGCCGGGTCGTCGAGCGGGCGGCCGACGTGTTCATGCTGCTGCCCGCCGTGCTGGGCATCCTGCTGGTCACGCAGGCCTGGCCGGGCGGTGGCCGGATCGCGCTGGTGGCCGCGGCGGTGGCGCTCGGCACGCCGTACGCGGTGCGGTTCATGGCCGCCGCGGCGGCGCCCGTCGTGGCCGCCGGGTACGTGGAGGCGGCCGTCGCCGGCGGCGAGCGCACCTGGCACCTGGTCGTCCGCGAGGTGCTGCCGAACCTGCGCTCCACCGTGCTCGCCCTGTTCGGCCTGCGCTTCGTGGCGGCTGTCTACGTGGTCTCCACCGCGGCGTTCCTGCAGGTCGGCCCGCAACCGCCGGCGGCCGACTGGGCGTTGATGATCCGCGAGAACGGCGCCGGGATCGTCCTCAACCCGTGGGCGGTGCTGGCCCCCGGCATCGCGATCGCGTTGCTGGCGATGAGCGTCAACCTGGCGGCCGGCGCACTGACCCGGGAGGACCCGTGACCCCTGGCGGCTCCGCTGGCCGGCGTACGGATGTGGAGGCCCTGTGACCGCGCACGCCGTCGTGACCGATCTGACCGTGGCCGTGCGGGGCGGACCTGAGCTGCTGTCCGGCGTCGGCCTGACCGCCAGTCCTGGGCGCGTGCTGGCCCTGGTGGGTGCCTCCGGGTCGGGCAAGACCACGCTGCTGCGCGCCCTGCTCGGCGCCCTGCCGCCGGGCGCGGCCCGCCGCGCCGGCACCGTGCGGGTGCTCGGCGTGGACGTCTTCGGTTGCGGCCCGGCCGAGCTGCGCGAGTTGCGGCGCAGGCGCCTGGCCTTCGTGGGGCAGGACCCCGGCTCGGCGCTCAACCCGCGCATGCGGGTGGCCGCGCTGGTCGCCGAGACCGGTACGAACCTCACTCGCGCCGACATCGCCGCCCTGCTCGCCGAGGTCGGGCTGTCGGGCGTGCCCGGCCTGCTCGGCCGCAGAGCCGGCGAGCTGTCGGGAGGCCAGCAGCGCCGCGTCGCCCTGGCCAGGGCCCTGGCCCGGCGACCCGGCTTGTTGCTCCTGGACGAGCCCACCGCCGGGCTCGACCCCGCGCTGCGCGACGAGATCGGCGCGCTGCTGCGCCGCCTGGCCCGCGAGCAGGACGTCGCGGTGGTGCTGTCCTGCCATGACCGGGACCTGGTCGAGCGGGTGGCCGACGACGTGCTGGAACTGCCGGAAGGAGCCGCCGTCCCGCCGCCGGCGGCCCGGGCCTCCGTCCAGCCCTGCCGGACGCCTGTGACGGACACGGGAGCGCCGGCCCGTGGTCCGAACGGAGATGCGGCAGTGGCGGCCCGTGGTTTGAGCGGAGATACGGGAGCGCCGGCCCGTGGCCTGGACGCGGATGCGGGGCTGCGGGCCCGTGGTCTGGACGCGGACGTGGGTGCCGCCCGCCTGCCGGTGCTGCGCGGCGTCGACCTGGACGTGGCCGAGGGGACCGCGGTCGGCGTCGTGGGCCCGTCGGGTTCGGGCAAGACCACGTTGCTGCGCGCCCTGGTCGGCCTGCATCCCCGGTCGGGCGGCTCGCTCACCCTGGACGGCCTGGCCCTCCACCCCGACGTCCGCAGGCGCGGCCGAGACCAGCGGCGCAGGGTGCAGTTCGTGCCACAGAACCCGATGGGCGCGCTGAACCCCTCGGCGACCGTGTCCGCCGCCCTGGCCCGCCCGCTACGCCTGCACCGCAGGTGTGCCCGCTCCGCCGTGCCAGGCCGGGTGGCCGAGCTGCTGGAACAGGTCGGGCTGGGCGTCGAGCACGCGCATCGGTACCCGCACGAGCTGTCGGGGGGCCAGCGGCAGCGGGTCTCCCTCGCCCGCGCGCTGGCCGCCGAACCGGACGTGCTCGTGTGCGACGAGATCACCTCCGCCCTGGACGGCGGCACCGCGCGCTCGGTCATGGAGCTGCTGGCCCGCCTGCGGGAGACGCGCGGCACGGCCGTGGTCTTCGCCTCTCACGACCTCGGCCTGATCGAGCGGTACGCCGACGGAGTGGTGACGGTCAACGGAGCCTCTTCGGTGTGAAGCCCCGCCTGGGCGTCCGGCCTCCGGCGCGGGCGCGCACGGGTCGCAGGACGAGCAGCCGCCGGCCCCGGAGACGAACGCGAGCCGGCGCATGGCGGGTCAGTCTCCCGCGCCGGGCCGTACGATCATCAGGACCACGACGATCGCCCAGGCCAGGTTGTAGAAGCCGGCCAGCATGGACAGCGCGCGCAGCGGCCGTTCGCCGCCGGGCTCGCTGAGCGCGGCGCGCTGGCGCGGGTAGATCTGCGTGGTCAGCAGGCCGCCCGCGACGGCCGTGAGGATCATGGAGATGATGATCCAGATCTCGCCCATCCGGCCCTGCACGCTCGCCAGGATCATCCCGGCCAAGGGCACGATGAGCCCGAAGGCGGCGTAACCGCCGGTGATGCGGTGCAGCGCGACCGCCACCGCCCGGTTGCGCTCGCCCGGATCGGGCGGCTCGCCCTGCCCGCCGGCCGCGACCGGCGCGTAGCGGGGGAACAGGCTCGTCGCCACGGCCGAGCCGCCCACGAACACGATGCCGGCCAGGACGTGCACCGACAGCAGGACGTGCTCCAGCATTCCTCTACCTCCAACCTTCAGTGTGGCTGAAGCTTAGCGCAAGCTTCAGGCGGCCTGAAGGTTGGGCGGCATGCCGAGGGTGTTCCGAGATGATGAGGAGCCTCCCGCCCGGCGATGGGCGGGTTACTGGGGCGGAGCGAGCCCGGGAGCGGGGGCAAGCTGACATGGGGCCGGGCCCCGAGAAAGGCGGCCAACTTTCACTTTTCGGAACGATAGTCTAACCTTCGGAACATGTCCGAGATGGCTGCCGAGTCCAAGCTCGTCGGATCCGACCGCGTGCTGGCGGTTCTGGCCGAGCTGGCTCGCCACCCCGACGGGATCGGCCTGGAGGAGATGGCCCGAGCGGTGGCCAGCCCCAAGCCGACGGTGCACCGTGCCCTGGCGTCGCTGCGCCGTGCCGGGTTCGCGGCGCAGCACGGCCACGGGCGGTACGTGCTCGGCGACGAGTTCCTGCGGATGGCCTTCGCCCACCACGAGGCCCGGCCGGACCACGTACGGGTCACGCCGATCCTCCAGGCCCTGTGCGAACGCTACGGCGAGACCGTGCACTACGCGGTGCTGGAGGGGACGTCGGTCGTCTACCGGTCGAAGCTCGACCCGTCCGACGGGGCCGTCCGGCTGACCTCCGTCGTCGGGGGCCGCAACCCGGCCCACTGTACCGCCGTCGGCAAGGTGCTGCTGGCCGACGCCCTGCGCACCGAGGACGCGGTGCGCCAGTGGGTGGGGGACCGGCGGCTGGCAAAGCCGACCGAGCGCTCGATCGGTACGGTGGAGCAGCTGCACGACGAGCTCGTGCGCATCCGCGAGCTGGGCTACGCCGCCGACGACCAGGAGAACGAGCCGGGTGTCAACTGCGTGGCGGTCCTGGCCTACCTGACCTCGCCCACCGTGCCCAGCGGCGCCGTCAGCGTCAGCGGGCTGGCCTACCGGACGCCGCTGAAGTCGCTCGTCGACGACCTGCCCGCCATCCGCGGCATCGTCGCCGGGCGGGAGACGCCGTGAAAGAGCCCGTGAACCTCGCCCGTACCGTCCCGATCCGAACACGGAGAAAGCGTTGTACCTGATGCGCATCGGCGCGCCCGGCGCCGAGAAGCCCGTCGTCCGCGTGGACGACACCCACTACGTCGACGTCAGCGACCTCACCCCGGACTTCGACGAGAAGTTCTTCGGCTCCGGCGGCGCCGCCCTGCTGAGCGATCCGGTCGCCGACCGGATCGCGCGCGGACAGGTGCGCGCGTTCGGGGACGAGCGCGTCGGCGCGCCGATCGCCCGCCCGCACCAGATCCTGTGCATCGGCCTGAACTACAGCGACCACGCCGCCGAGACCGGCCAGGCCGTCCCGGCCGAGCCGATCCTGTTCACCAAGTCGCCCAACACCCTCATCGGCCCGTACGACGAGGTGCGCATCCCCCGCGGCTCCACCAAGCCCGACTGGGAGGTCGAGCTCGGCATCGTGATCGGCAGGCGCACCTCCTACCTGGACTCGGTCGAGGAGGCCGCCGGCGCCATCGCCGGCTACTGCGTGGTCAACGACGTCAGCGAGCGCGCCTTCCAGATGGAGCGCGGCGGCCAGTGGTCCAAGGGCAAGTCCGCCGAGACCTTCAACCCGGCCGGCCCCTGGCTGGTCACCGGCGACGAGATCCCCGACGTCAAGAACCTGGGCATGTGGCTCGACGTCAACGGCGTGCGCCGGCAGACCGGCTCCACCAAGACGATGATCTTCGACCCGTACTTCATCGTGCACCACCTGAGCCAGTTCATGGTGCTGGAGCCGGGCGACCTGATCAACACCGGCACCCCGCCGGGCGTCGGCATGGGCTTCAAGCCGCCGATCTGGCTGCAGCCCGGCGACGTCATCGAACTGGGCATCGACCGCCTGGGCGCGCAGCGCCAGCAGGTCCTGGGCCCCCGGTAAGGACAGATATGAGCGTCACCCGTTCCGAGAAGCGGCGGCTGGCCACCCCGGACCCCGCCGTCCTGGCGGCGGTCGAGGCCGCCGTGCCCGGGATCACCCGTACGCGGGCCACCGACCGGCTCGGCATGGCCCATGACGCCTCCCACTACCTGCTCACCCCGCAGGCGGTCCTGGTGCCGGAGAGCGCCGAGCAGGTGGCGGCGCTCATGCGGACCGGGCTGCCGCTGACGTTCCGCTCCGGCGGCACCAGCCTGAGCGGGCAGGGCGTGAGCGAGCACCTGCTGGTCGACACCCGCCGGCACTTCCGCGGCGTCGAGGTGCTCGACGGCGGCGCCCGGGTCCGCGTGCAGCCGGGCGCCGTGCTGCGCCAGATCAACGCCCGGCTGGCCGCCCACGGCCGCAAGCTCGGGCCGGACCCCGCCAGCGAGTCGGCCTGCACGATCGGCGGCGTCGTCGCCAACAACTCCAGCGGCATGACCTGCGGCACCCACGCCAACACGTACCGGACGCTGGAGTCGCTGGTCCTCGTGCTGCCCAGCGGCACGGTCGTCGACACCGCCGCGCCCGACGCCGACGCGCGGCTGCGCGCCCTGGAGCCCGAGCTGGCGCAGGGCCTGGAACGCCTGCGCGACCGCGTCCGCGGCAACCCCGAGTCGGTGCGGCGCGTCACCGCCCAGTTCTCCCTGAAGAACACCATGGGGTACGGGCTCAACAGCTTCCTCGACCACGACACGCCCGCGCAGATCCTCGCCCACCTCGCGGTCGGCAGCGAGGGGACCCTGGGCTTCGTCGCCCAGGCGGTCCTGCGCACGGTCCCGGCGCACCGCCTGGCCACGACCGGCCTGCTCGTCTTCCCCACGCTGCGCCGGGCGATGGCGGCGATGCCGCAGCTCGTCGCCGCCGGCCCCGCCGCCGTCGAACTGCTGGACGCCGAGTCCCTGCGGGTGGCCCAGCGCGACCCCAAGGCCGACGACGTGCTGCGCACGCTGACCGTGCGGGACCACGCCGCGCTCCTGGTCGAGTGGCAGGAGTCGGACCCCGAACCGCTCGCCGAGCACGAGCGCACGGCCGAGCGGCTGTTCGCCACGCTCGACCTGGCCGCCCCGGCCCGGCTGAGCAGGGACGCGGGCGGCCGGGCCGCGCTCTGGCACATCCGCAAGGGCCTGTACGCCACCGTCGCCGGCGCCCGCCCCAGCGGCACCACCGCGCTCCTGGAGGACGTCGCCGTCCCGGTGCCCGTCCTGGCCGACCTGTGCGACGACCTGGCCGACCTGTTCGCCAAGCACCGCTACGAGCGCAGCGTCATCTTCGGCCACGCCAAGGACGGCAACCTGCACTTCATGCTCAACGAGCGCTTCGACACCGACCTGGAACGCTACGCCGACTTCACCGAGGACATGGTCGCCGCCGTCCTCGACCGGGGCGGCACGCTCAAGGCCGAGCACGGCACCGGCCGCGTCATGGCCCCCTTCGTCCGCCGCCAGTACGGCGACGAGCTGTTCGAGGTGATGCGCGAGGTCAAGCGGCTGTGCGACCCCGGCGACACGCTCAACCCCGGCGTCGTCCTCACCGACGACCCGCACGCCCACCTGCGCGACCTCAAGTCCGTCGTCACCGTCGAGCCCGAGGTCGACCGGTGCGTGGAGTGCGGCTACTGCGAGCCCGTCTGCCCCAGCCGCGACCTCACCACCACGCCGCGCCAGCGCATCGTGCTGCGCCGCGAGCTGGCCGCCGCCCGCGCCGCCGGGGACCACGCGCTCGCCGAACGGCTGGAGGAGGAGTACGGCTACGACGCCGTGGACACCTGCGCCGTGGACGGCATGTGCGCCACCGCCTGCCCCGTCCTGATCAACACCGGTGACCTGACGAAACGCCTGCGCGAAGAGCGCCACGGCCGTGCCGCCCGCGCAGGCTGGAAGTCCGCCGCCAAGCACTGGAACGGCGTGACCCGCGCCCTCGACCTGGCCCTCGACGCCGCCGCCGCGGCGCCGGCCTCGCTCGCCGAGGGCGCCGGCAAGGCCGCCCGCGCCGTGGCGGGCCAGGACGCCGTCCCGCAGTGGAGCCGCGACCTGCCCCGGGGCGGGACGCCCCGCCGCCCGGCCCCTGCCGAGGACGCCGACGCCGTCTTCGTCCCGTCCTGCCTGAACACCCTGTTCGCCCCGGCCGAGGGCGGCCCCGGCGCGATGGCCGCGCTGCTGAGCCTGGCTGAGCGGGCGGGCGTGCGGCTGCACGTGCCCGACGGGATCGGGAGCCTGTGCTGCGGCACGCCCTGGTCGTCGAAGGGCCTCACCGACGGCTACGAGGTGATGCGCCGCCGGGTGCGGGACGCGCTGGCGACGGCCACGGACGGCGGCCGGATCCCGGTCGTCAGCGACGCCGCCTCCTGCACCGAGGGCTTCGAACGCCTCACCGCCGCGGCCTCGCCCGCCGTGCGGGTGCTCGACGCGGTGGCCTTCACCGCCGAGCACCTCCTTCCGCGCCTGCCCGCGGCCCGCCGCCTGCCCTCGCTGGCCCTCCACCCGACCTGCTCCTCGACCCGGCTCGGTCTCGACGCCGCCATCACCCGCGTCTCCGAGACCGTCGCCGAACGGGTCGTCGTGCCCGACGGCTGGCAGTGCTGCGCCTTCGCCGGCGACCGCGGCCTGCTCCACCCCGAGCTGACCGCCTCCGCCACCCGGGCGGAGGCCGCGGCCGTGGCGCGGGAGGACTTCGCCGCCCACGCCTCGGTCAACCGCACGTGCGAGCTCGGCCTGACGCGCGCCACCGGCAAGCCGTACCACCACCTCCTGGAGCTCCTGGACCGGGTCACTACCCCTTGACGGCCGCGCCGGTGACCGAGGAGGCCCAGTACAGGGCCCTGGCCACCTGCGGGAACAGCCCCTTGGGGTGGTTGCGGAACATCGGCTCCGTGCCGAACAGCACCACGGCCGCGCCCCGCTCGTCCCTGCCGCTGACCACGGCCGCCTGCCCCCTGGCGGCGTCCTGGCCGCCGGTGCCGTCGGCGTCGGGCCGCCAGTGGCCGGAGACCAGCGGGCCCTCGGCCGCGTACGACTGCTCGACCGTGACCTCCGGCCCGAGGCCGGTGAACCAGCGCGGCGAGTACACGAACGAGTGGTCCGGCGACCCGCCGCCCACCTGACCGCCCGTGGAGAGCACGCGTACGACGCCGTTGGCGTCGCCGCGGCCCGCGACGGCGGTCGCGGTGAGCAGCCCGGCGGCGGCGTTGAAGGTGGCGCCGGTGCCGCCACGGGTGATCACGCCGCCGGTGGTCAGGAACGCGTCGAGCGCCGCCTTGGCCGCCGGGTTGAGCGCGGTGTAGCTCAGCCCGCTGGAGACGAACAGCACGTCGGTGCCGCTCCAGTCGTAGCCCGCGTTGAGGACCGCCGTGGAGACGGGGGTGACGGCGAAGCCCAGCTCGCGCAGCGTGAACAGCTCGTCGGCCGAGGCGGCCGCGGCGATCCTGACCCGCGAGAGCGGCACGCCGGACGCTGTGCCCGCCGGGGTGAGGACGACGCCGTAGCGCTCGGAGACCGCGCGGGCGGCCGCCCGCGCCGAGGCGGGCACGACGGCCGCGCCGTCCGCCCAGGTCACCGCCGTGCCCTGGGCGAGCAGGTCGTTCAGGGCGAGGACGTCCTTGGCGTCGCTCACCTTGAGCGCGAGCGCCCCGGGCGTACGGGGCACGGACCCGGTCGGCGCGGCGGTCTTGACCGGGTCGGCCTGCACGCGCAGGGACGTGACGCCGTCCACGCCGGCTCCCCACAGCAGGCCGTGGCTCCAGCCGGAGATGTCGTACATGGCGTCCACCCTGGGCGAGATGTCCGCGCCCGCCTCCAGCATCACGTTGGCCAGCCCGCGCTTCGGCTGGCGCATGTCCACCACGTACGACCCGGCCGGATACGTCCTGCCGTCCGCCCGGAACGCGTGCCTGGCCCGCTCGACCCGCACGTCGTTCGCGATCAGGTGGTCGACCAGGCGCGCGGCGGCCGCCTGCGAGCGCCGGCCGGTGATGACGTACGCCCGGGGGAAGGTGGTGGTGTAGACGTCCTCCGGCCCGAACCCCGGCACGATGCCGAGCGGCACCGTCCTGGACGGCTCCCCGGCCGCGCCCCGCCGGAACACCTCGATCTGGTCGGCGATCAGCCGGTCGTGCCGGTCGCGCACGAAGGCGTAGGTGGCCCGGATGGCGGCGGCGGCCACGTCGGTGTTGATCGCGGAGCGGCGGCGCAGCTCCTCGACCGGCTGCTGGGTGTAGTCGGAGCCGTTGACCCGCAACGGGATCTCGACGGTGTGCGCGGCCACCGCGCCGTGGAAGGGCGCGTACTGCGGCGTGAAGATCGGCGGCCAGTCGTCCCAGCCCTCGGCTGAGTCGCGGAACGGGATCTGCGCCGGGTACACGCCGTCCTTCTCGGCGGTGTAGCCCAGCCCGTTCACGGCGGCCTCCATGCCGAGGCCGTTGGCGTAGGTGTTCTGGATGAACAGGTCGTACTCGTAGTTCGCGCCGTGCGGCGGCGTGGTCGGCTCGATGAGCGTGCCGTTGACGTAGCCGTGCAGGTCGATCATGGTGACCGGCTGGGCGTCGATCATGATCTGGCGCATCGCCCGCACCTCCGGCTGGGAGGCGGTGACGAAGTCGCGGTTCAGGTCGAAGCCCGCGCCGTTCTGGCGCACGCCGTTGACGCGGCCGTCGGGGTTGGCGGTGATGTTGAAGTAGAGGCGGGTGCGCGCCAGCAGGTCGGCGATCCTGGGGTCCTTGCTGGTGGCGAGCTCCTCGATGACGCGCAGGGCGGCGTCGGTGCCCTCCCACTCGTTGCCGTGAATGTTGGCGTTGACGAAGACCGGCGCCTTGTACCTCTTGACCAGCTTCCGGTCGCGGGCGGCGGCGGCCGGGTCGTTCTCGATGCGCTCGCGGATGCGCTCCTGCTCGCGCGTCTCGGCGGCGCTCTCCGGCGCGGTGACGGTCACCAGGTAGAGGTCACGGCCACCGTACGAGTGGCCGATGACCTGCGCGCTGACCCGGTCGCCGCGCTGCTGGAGGTCGTTCAGCCGGGGCGCGATGCCGTGGTGGGGCACCAGGCCCAGCTTGATCGAGGCGTCGGCCGGGTTCTCCGGGGGTACCGGCAGCCGGGTCCGGCGTGGGTAGCCCCGCTCGTGCGACAGGGTGCCGGGCCGCTCGGCCTGCTCGGACTGGGTGGCCGCCAGGGCGTCGGCCCGTTCGGGCACGTCGGCGGCGACCTCGTTCCGCTCCGGGCCGTTGCCGAAGTCGCGCACGGCGGGGGAAGGGGGCGCGACCGGGCCGGCCGACACCGCCTGCGGGACGAGCGGGATCAGCAAGAGCGCGGCGAGCAGGGCAGGGGGCAGGCGCAAGGGAGTCCTCCAGAGAGTGCGGATCAGGGTTCCCGGTGGTCGGCGGCGACCCCCACCAGCGAGATCAGCCCGGACGCGAACTCCAGCGCCTCCGCGTGCCCCTCCGCGAACGGCGGCTGGAAGCCCACGGCCTGCCACGTCCGCGTCGCGGGGTCCCACAGGTCGGCGCCCACCTCGAAGTCCCACCCGTAGACGCCGTGTTCGTACCAGAGCTCGTCGGCGGAGTTGCCGGCCGCGGAGTAGAGCACGTCCGTCACGGGCCCGGTCTGCTGCGGCCAGATGACGGTGCCGCGCTCGGCGGCGATGGCCTGCTCGATCGTGCGGGCCGAGCGCAGGAAGTACGCCTCCTGCCGGTCCGTGGGCCTGGGCAGGGTGACGCGGCCGTCGAGCTTGTACGCCCCGGGCGGCCACATGAAGTAGCCGCCGTAGCTGTGCACGTTCATGGCGAACCTGATGTTGCGGTGCTGCTGCGCCAGCCACATGACGTTGCGGCTCTCGGGCTCGGAGTGCTCGGCGGGGCCCGCGTACGTGCCGCTCTGGCAGTTGGCCGAGGCGCCGAAGTACCCGTCGGACAGCGAGCCGACGGCGTAGTTGCGGTTGACGTCCACGCCCCAGGTGTTGCGCAGCGCCGGGTCGGACTGCTGTGGCGGGCAGTGGTTCGTCATGTTCTTCCGCTGGCTGTTGAAGTCGTAGAAGCTGTAGTTGGCGCCGTCCGGGTTGACGGTCGGCACGATGAAGACGTCGGTGCGCTCCAGCAGCCTGCGGGTGGCCTGGTCGCGGGCGTGGTTGCGCAGCAGCCGCTCGGCCGCCTCCACCACGACGAGGGGCGCCACCCACTCGCGGGCATGCTCCTGGGCGTAGGCCAGCACGCCGGTGCGGCTGCCGTCGCGGTGCGCGCCGATCCGCAGGGCCAGCACCCGGGCGGGCGCGCGGGAGACGCTCGCGGGCGCGTTGAGGAAGTCGCTGAGCTGGGTGAGGGGCGCGGGCGCCATGACGCCGTCGCCCGCGTCGGCGCGGTACGTGGTGGCCTTGACGCCGGTGCCGGCGGTGGCGTTGATCGCGGCGGTGACCTGCGCGGCGGTGCTGGTGGGAGTGCCCGTGGCGTCGGTGGCCAGGCTGACCGTGATGAGCTTGCCGTTCACGGTGACCTGCGGGGGGCGGCCGGGCGCGCCGGGGTTCACCAGCTCGACGGCCAGGTCATTGCCGCCCTCGGAGCCGTACGCAACCGAGGTGATCACGACGGCGGCGGCGGGCGGCGTGCCGATCAGGGCCTGGGCGTGGCGCCGGTAGCCGTTGGTCGGGTACGGCAGCGTGATCAGCTCGGTGAGCTTGGGGTAGCGCCGGTGCAGCGCCTTGATGCGCTCGTTGAGCTGCGCCGGCGGCATGTACTGGGTGACGAAGTCCTTCTGGTAGCCGGGACCGGCGCGGTCCGGCCGCTCGCCGTCGGGCCACTCCCTGACCTTGGCCTCGGCCGTGCCGCCGCCGGCGGAGGTGACGGTGACCCACTGCGGCCGGCCGTCGGCGGGCACCGGGGTGCTGAACTGGTGGCCCAGGTACGCGCCCGCGTCCACGTACGCGACCATCGGCGCCTGGCCGGTCGAGCCGCCCCTGCCCTTCCACGTCACGGTGAGCGTGGCCGCCTCGCCCGCGCTGCTGGAGGCCTCCACCGACAGGAAGTAGCCGTCGCGGGACTTCATCCAGACGGCCCGCTCGATCACGAGCTGGTCCTGGGCGGCGGTGGTCTTGGCCTTCGCCTGGGGCGGCGTGCCCGGGGCCAGGGTCGCGCCGAGCGCGGCGTAGGCGGCGAGCTGGCCGGCCGTGGCCACCGCGTCCACCTGGACGCTGCCGTCCGCCTGCGGGCGCACCCGCTCGGTGAGGTCGGCGCCCGCGGCCACCAGCCGCTCCATCGCGGCGCGGTCGGGGACGGAGAGCGTGACCAGCGAGGCCGGCTCAGGGTCGCTCGGCCCGGCGACCGCCGGGACGGACGGCTCCGCGGCCACGAACGTCGTGAGCACGATCGACAGAACGACTGCGGACGCCCGTAAACCACGCATCGGCCCCTCCTGGATCATCCGTATGGGGCACATTCAAAGCGGACTTGCCCCAACCGGCAAGACCCAGCCGGAGCGGGGCACGCGTCAGGAGGCCGTCACGTGCGGGACCGCCTGGTAGAGCGCCCAGTCGGCGCTGATCGCGCCGGCCGTCGTCAGCAGCAGCGGCAGGTATTCCCCGGTCAGCTTCTCCATGGACGTCTCGGCGGCGTGGGCGTTGACGTTCACGGCCGCGATGACGTTGCCGAGCCCGTCCCTGAGCGGCGCCGCCACCGACCGGATCCCCAGCGCCAGCTGCTCGTCCGTCGCGGCCCATCCCTTGGCGCGGACGGCGCGCAGCGCCGCCTCGCGCTCCTTGGCGTCCGGGCGCCAGCGCGGCTCGATGCCCGAGCGGCCCGGCTCGGCCAGCACCCGCTCCACCTCGGCCGGCGGGAGCGCGGCCAGCAGCACCTTGCCCAGGGACGTCTGGAGCGCGGGGAAGCGGGTGCCGATCTGCACCTGGAGCGACACGATCTTCGGCACCGCGACCCGGGCGACGTAGACGATGTCGGAGCCGTCGAGCTGGGCGATCGAGGACGACTCGTTGGTCTGGGTGACGAGCCGCTCCAGGTGCGGCCTGGCCACCTCCCACAGCCCCATCGAGCGGACGTAGGTGACGCCCAGCTCCAGCACCCGCGGCGTGAGCGCGAACCCGCCCTGCTCCGCCCTGGCGTACCCCAGCTCCTGCAGGGTGAGCAGGATGCGGCGGGCCGTCGGCCGGGCCAGGCCGGCGGCCGTCGCCACCTCCGTCAGGGACATGACCGGGCGCCCCGGCTGGAACGCCCTGATGACATCGAGGCCGCGGGCCAGCGCCTCGATGAAGTCAGGTCCGGTGTCACCACGTGCCATGTACGCCCTCGCTCGCTCGGAATCCGTTGCTCCGACTCTAGACGGTCGCCCGTCCGCAGAGCGGCCGATCACAGGCGGTGGGTGGCGTTGCTGCGGTAGTCCGTGTACGTGTACGGGTTGTCGAGCACCTTCGCCGAGGGGATGTCCGGGTTCATGCCCTTCTCCCAGGCCTCGTCGCCCATCGTCGAGCGCAGGTGCTCGACCGTGCGCTCGACCTGCGCGCGGGCCCCGGCGAGGTCGACGCCGAGCAGGCGGTGCTCGTGCTTGACCACTCGGCCGTCGACGATCACGGTGTGCACGTCGCCGCGCTGGGCCTGGAACGCGACGTGCCCGAACGGGTTGAGGATCGGGAACGACACCGGCGAGTGCTCGTTCTTGATGAGCACGAGGTCGGCCTTCTTGCCGGGCTCGATGACGCCCAGGTCGTCGCGGCCCAGCGCCCGGGCGCCGCCCCGGGTCGCCCACTCCACGACCTGGTCGGCGCGCAGGCCGCAGTGCGTGACCGTCTCGCCCTTGGCGTGCGCCTCCAGGTGCTCGCGCGAGCGGTCGGCGCCGAGCGTGGCGCGCATGGCCGAGAACAGGTCGCCGCTCCACCACACGCTGGTGTCCATGGACAGCGACACGGGGATGCCGTGGGCGCGGACGGCCCAGGTGGGCGGGTAGCCCTGGCCGGCGCTCTGCTCGCTCTCCGTGGAGACCGAGATCGAGCCGCCGGTGGCCGCGATGCGGTGGTAGGAGTCGGCCGACAGCGAGGCGGCGTGCACGTAGATCGTCTCCGGCGTCATGAAACCGTGCTCGTGCATCAGGCGGATGCCGTCGTCGCTGGTGGCGCCCCACACGCCGGCGTGCGTGGTGACGGCGGCGCCGAGCTCGCGGGCCACCTCGAACGCGGGCCGCTCCGGGAAGGAGGGGTCGCCGAGCACGTCGAAGGCGATCTGGAAGCCGAGCATGTCGCCGCCGGTGACGCGCCGGCGCACGAAGTCGCGGAACTCGGGCGCGGCCGTCCACTCGGCGGGCGGCTGCTGGATGTTGCCGTAGGCGAGCACGTGCCGGCCGGGCACGGACTCCAGCGCGTCGGCGGCGGCGTCGGCGTGGTCGATGGTCCGCAGGCCGTGCGACCAGTCCACGACCGTGGTGACGCCGGCGTCCAGCGCCTCGATCGCGGCCAGGGTGTTGCCCGCGTGGATGTCCTCGGGCCGGAACAGCTTGCCGTGCTCCAGGTAGAACCAGACGAAGTACTGGGTCAGGGTCCAGTCGGCGCCGTATCCGCGCAGCGCCGTCTGCCACATGTGCCGGTGGGTGTCGATCATGCCCGGCATGACCAGGCCGCCGGACGCGTCGATCACGACCGCGTCCTCGGGCACCTCCAGCTCGGGGCCGACGGCGGCGATCCGGTCCCCGGCGATGAGGACGTCCGTGCCGGGCAGCGCCCGCCTGCTCCCACCGGGCGACATGGGCAGCACGGTGCCGCCGCGCAGCATCACGGGCCGTCCGGCCTCGAACTCGTTCATGGCGCACGCTCCTTGCGAACGATTGTCCGCTATACGGTCACAGCCACTGTGATGAGCGTTGGTGTACGTGTCAAGACGGTTGACGCGGGCTCGCGTCGGTGATGGGATTCGGCTCAACGGACATTTGTCCGTTGAACGGACGCGGGAAGGGGAGTTTCATCGTGCCTGAGGGGCCGCTGTCCGGACTGCTGGTGGCCGACTTCTCCAGGGTCCTGGCGGGGCCGTACGCCACGATGCTCCTGGCCGACCTGGGGGCCGACGTCGTCAAGGTCGAGTCGCCCGGCGGGGACGACACCCGGTCGTGGACGCCGCCCGCGCGGGGCGAGGTGTCCACGTACTACCTCGGGGTCAACCGGGGGAAGCGGTCGATCGCCCTCGACCTGCGTGAACCCGCCGACGCGGAGGCGGCCAGGGAGCTGGCCCGGCGCGCGGACGTGCTGGTGGAGAACTTCCGGCCGGGTGGGCTCGCGAAGTACGGGCTGGACTTCCCGGCCGTGCACGCCCGCAACCCCGGCGTCGTGTACGCCTCCATCAGCGGGTTCGGCGCCGGGGCGGGCGCGCGGGTGCCGGGGTACGACCTGATGGTGCAGGCCATGTCGGGGCTGATGAGCCTGACCGGCGATCCCGGCGGGCCGCCGTACCGGGCCGGGATCTCGGTGTTCGACGTGATGGCGGGCAACCACGCCGTCATCGGCGTCCTCGCGGCGCTGCGGCACAGGGAGGCCACCGGGCAGGGGCAGCACGTCGAGGTCAACCTGCTGTCGTCGGCGCTGACGGGGCTGGTCAACCAGAGTTCGGCGTACGTGGCCGGGGGCGTGGTGCCGTACCGGATGGGCAACGCGCATCCGAGCGTGTTCCCGTACGAGCCGCTGCCGACGGCGGACCACGAGCTGATCGTCGCGGCCGCGAACGACGGGCAGTTCCGCAAGCTGTGCGAGGTGCTGGGCATCCCCGAGGTGGCCGACGACCCGCGCTTCGCCCGCAACGCCGACCGGACGGCGCGGCGGGAGGAGCTGAAGCCGATCCTCGTGGAGCGGCTCGTGACGCGGCGGGCGGAGGAGTGGTTCGACCTACTGGTGGAGGCGGGGGTGCCGAGCGGGCCGATCAACACGATCGACGGCGGGTTCGCGGTGGCCGAGCGGTTCGGGCTCGAACCGGTGGTCGTGGTGGGTGAGGGGGAGCGGGCCGTGCCGACGACGCGGCATCCGATCCGGTTCTCGCGGACGCCCGCGGGTTACCGGCTGCCGCCGCCGGAGCTCGACGAGCACGGCACGGAGCTGCGCAAGTGGCTCACCGAGCCGGCCGCGAGCCCTTCCGGCGCTTCCGGCCCGGCCCCCGAGAGCGCCCCCGCGCGCCCCGCCGGAGAGGCGCGCTCGTGAGCGGCGGGAACGCGAATGAGGCGGTCGAGAAGGGTGGCGGCCGTGGCGGGGAGCCGAAGGAGTATCCGACCGCGCTCGGGGCGTCCTCCCCGGAGACGATCACGCTGCTCGGGCACGACCTGGCCGCCGACGTCATGGGCGAGGTGGGCTTCGGGGAGCTGGCGTTCTGGCTGGCCACGCAGCGCCGCCCGGCCCGCGGCGAGGTGCGCGTGTTCGAGGCCGTGCTGGCCGCGCTGGCCGACCACGGGTTCACGCCCACCGCGATCGTGACGCGGCTGACGTACCTGTCGGCGCCCGACTCCGTCCAGGGAGCGCTGGCCGCCGGGCTGCTCGGCGGCGGCTCCCGCTTCCTCGGCGTCACCGAGGACTGCGGCCGCTTCCTCGCCGACGTGCTGCGGGCCACGGACCCCCTCCCGGCCGACGACGCCGGCTGGGACGCCCTGGCGCTGGAGACCGTGCGCGCCCGGCGCGCGGCGGGCGGGCGCATCCCCGGCCTCGGACACCACGTGCACAAGGACGGCGACCCGCGCACGGCGCGGCTGTTCGAGATCGCGGCCGAGGAGGGCCTGTCCGGGCCGCACCTGTCGCTGTTCGCCGCCGTCGGCCGCGTGCACCCCCAGGTCCTGGGCCGCAGGCTGCCGCTCAACGGGGCGGGCGCGTGCGGCGCGGCGCTGGCCGACCTGGGGCTGCCGCTGGAGCTGCTGCGCGGCTTCGCGCTGCTGGCCAGGACGGCCGGGCTGATCGGGCAGCTGGCCGAGGAGCTGCGCCGTCCCGTGGCCAACGACATCTTCCTCTCGGTGGACCTCAACAACCGTCCCGTCCCGCCCGAGCCGTATGCCGCCAACGGAGGTACGCATGGCTGAACTCGTCGCGGTCATCGCATCCACCCACCACCCCTTCTACTACCGCGCCAGCACCTCCACCGGCGAGGACCGCCCGCCGTTCGCCGACGAGTGGGTGCGCAAGGTGGAGGCGTTCAGGCAGACCCTCACGAGGGCGCGGCCCGACGTGCTGGTGATGGTCGGCTCCGACCACTTCCACCAGCTGTGGCTGGACAACATGCCGCAGTTCCTGGTCGGCAAGGCGCCCTTCTACGACGCGAACTTCTACAACGAGGAACGCGAGTTCGGGTTGCCGCGGATGGTGCTGAAGGGCCAGGAGGACCTGTCGGCGTACATCCTGCGCGAGGGCCTGGACGCCGGCTTCGACCTCGCCTTCAGCAACGAGCTGCGCATCGACCACTCGATCACGTGCCCGATCATCACCCTGCGCCCCGAGGCCGACCTGCCGATCGTGCCCGTCTACACCAACATCTTCGCCCCGCCGCTGCCGCGTCCCCAGCGGTTCGTGCAGCTCGGGCGGACGATCCGGCAGCTCGTGGAGTCCTGGCCGGCGGACCGGCGGGTGGCGGTCATCGGCACCGGGCACCTGTCGCTGGAGCTCGGCGGGCCGCGCCAGTTCGGGCCGCACGGGCCCGACCCGGAGTTCGACCGCAAGGCCGTCGAGTGGATCTCCACCGGGGACCTCGAGGGCTGCCTGTCGGAGGTCACCCTGGACAGCCTCCACCGGCCGGGGAACGCCACTCACGGGTTCATGGACTTCATGCTGATGATGGGGGTGGCGGGGGAGGGCCGCAAAGCGGACTACGTGGACACGTACGACCTGTTCCACACCATGGAGGCGTACTTCACCTGGTATCCGAGCGGAGGCGCTTCATGAGCAAGTACCTGCTGAACAAGTTCCTCTTCACCGTCGACCGCGATCCGGAGCTGGTCGAGCGTTACCGCGAGGAGCCGCGCGCCACCGTCGAGTGGTGGGAGTCCGAGTACGCCAACCGCATCCTCGGCTGCCACACTGGCGAGTCGTCCACCTGGTTGCGCCTCGACGACGCCGAGCGCGAGGCGCTGGCCGCGCACGACTACCCGAAGCTGTTCGAGCTGGGGGCGCACCCGTTCCTCACGCTGACCCTGTTCATCGCGATGTTCGAGCGCGACCACCCGCCGCTGGGCTTCCAGACGGAGTACGCGCGGCGGCTGGCGGGCTTCCGGCTCCCGTACCCGGACATCGCGACCTGATGACCGCCACCGAGACCGGCGACCGCGGCCGGATGCGCGCGGCCCGGATCGAGACGTGCGGCCGGCCGCCGGTGGTCGGCGACGTCCCCGTGCCGGTGGCCGGGCCGGGGGAGAGCCTGGTGCGCGTGCGTGCCGCCCCGGTCACGCCGCTGGACCTGCTGTGCGCGGGTGGCGCCTCCTACTTCGGCACGCCCGCCGTCCCCTACGTGCCCGGCGTCCAGGGCGTCGGCACCGCCGGGGAGAGGGCCGTGTGGTTCCCGACCACGGCCGGGATGGCGCCCGGCGACGGGAGCATGGCGGGGCTGGCGGTGGTGCCGTCGGAGGACCTGGTGGAGCTGCCCGCCGGCGCCGACCCGTACGCCGTCGCCGCGCTCGGGCTGTCGGCCGTGGCCGCCCACATGGCGCTGACCTGGCGCGGCGAGCTGGCGGCGGGAGAGCAGGTGGTGGTGCTGGGCGCGGGCGGCGTGGTGGGCCAGGCGGCCGTGCGGCTCGCCCGCCTCGCCGGAGCGCGCCGGGTCGTCGCGGCCGCCCGCTCTCCCGAAGCCCGGGAACGGGCGGAGCAGGCGGGCGCGGACGCGGTGGTGGCGCTCGGCACGCAGGACGTGGCCGACCTCGCCGCCCGCCTCTCGGCCGCCTGCGACGGGCCGGTGGACCTGGTGCTCGACCCGCTCTTCGGCGCTCCGGCCGCAGCGGCGGCCCGCACCCTCCGGCCGGGCGGCAGGCTCGTCAACCTCGGCGGCTCGGCCTCCGAGACGTGCCCGCTCGACTCCTCCACCCTGCGCGGCCGGTCGCTGCGGGTGCTCGGCTACACCAACAACGAGCTGACCCGGGAGCAGCGCGCCGAGGCCATCACCCTGATCGCGGAACACGCGGCGCGGGGGCGGCTGTCGGTGGCCCACGAGGTGGTGCCGCTGGCGGAGGCGGGATCGGCCTGGAGGCGCCAGGCGGCAGGCGCGGCCGGCGGCCGGATCGTCCTGCGCGTCACCTGAGGCCCCGGTCGTCAGCGCGATCGTGGGCAACGCGCCGGTCGCTCTCGACGACTCCGCGGTCGCGGGCCGAGGCCAGGAAGCGCTCGTAGAGGGGCACGTAGGCGGCGGCGAGATCGGGTTCGGGCGGCTGTCGATCGCGGGGGAGCACGGGCACGTCGTCGAGCGACCCGCCCGCCTGCCCGGCGATGAGCGCCGCGCCCGCGCAGACCGCGTCGCCGGACCGCACCACCTCGACCGGGGCGGGCGAGAGCGCGGCCTTGACCCGCATCCACAGCGGGATCCTGACCTGCCCGCCGAGGACCACGAGGCGCTCGGGAGCGGTGCCGGTGACGGCGGTGAGCTCATCGAGCATCCAGCGGGCGTGCAGGCAGGTGCCCTCGACGGCCGCCGCCAGCAGGTCGCCCGGGGTGTGCTCGGGCCCCAGCCCCGCCACCGTCACGCGCCGGGCGGGGTCGGGCGCGGGCGCGACCCGGCCCCGCAGGTACGGCTCCACCACGATCCCCGTCGGCAACCGCACCGCACCCAGCAGCCCGGGCAGCGCCGCGTACCCGCCCGCGCCGTTCCCCACGAGCGAGAGCATCCAGTCGAGCATGGCGCCGCTGGTGGGCAGGCCGCCGACCACCACCTTGCGGGCCCCGTCCAGCGACGGGTCGGTCGTGATGCCGAGGGCCAGTCCCGTACGCGCGTCCGGGCGGGAGTCCGACAGCACCATCACCGCCTCCGCCGTGCCGAGGGAGTCGGCCACGTCGCCGGGACGGCGCGCCCCCGCCGCCCACGAGCCCACCGCGTGGTCATGGCCCGCGATCACCACGGGAACCCCGGCCGCCACCCCGCTCACCTGCGCGGTCAGCGGCCCGGCCGCTTCCACGGCCCCGGCCGGAGCCGGCAGCTGCCCGGTACGCAGCCCGGCCCGCGCGAGGAGCTCCGGGTCGTAGCCCCCGGCCTCCAGGTCGTAGGCCAGGGTGCGGGCGGCCAGCGTCTCGTGCGTCCGCAGGCACCCCGTGAGCGCGTACGCCACGGCGTCCGGCACGTGCGCCCACCACCGCATCGACTCCAGCACCTCGGGCGAGTGGGCCCGCAGCCAGAGCCACTTGGCCAGCGGCGCCTTGGGGTCGGCGCGGCGGCCGGTCAGCGCGTACAGCGCCGCCGCGTCCCGGCCCAGCTCGGCGGCCTCCCGCGCGGCCCGCGGGTCGTTCCACCACAGCAGCGGGGTGAGCGGCCGCCCCGCGCGGGCGAGGGGCACGCCGGTCTCGGCCATGCCCGCGATCCCGATCGCGTCCGGCCCCCGCCCGGCGCGCTCGGCGCACTCGCCGAGCGCCCGCGTCACCGCGGCGAGGAGGGCGGGCAGCTCGCGCGGGGTCGGCTGCCGCACGGCCGCGACGCAGCCGCCCCGCTCGTCGAAGAAGCCCACCTTGACATGCGTGGTCCCCACGTCGACCCCGGCCAGCAACCTCATGCGTCCCACTATGGCCGATCCGACCGAGCCGCCATGGGGCGCCTCTGGCTGATGTTCCGTCATGACATGTCGGAGTTCTGGGGCCAGTTGCCCCACCCCGACGGCACCTTCAGGAGCGACCGCCTCCACTCCGCCTTCCACGACCCCGGCTGGGCCGCGTACCTGATCACGAGCGACGAGCGCCCCGCAGGTCCGGGATCGGCCTGCGGGCGGCGCGCGAGGTCGTCGCCCGGTACCCCGGCCCCTGGGAGGTCGCCTTCCAGGACGCCAACGCGGGCGCCGTGGCCTTCTGGCGGCGGTGGCCACCGAGCTCGCCGGCGACGACTGGACCGAGGAGGCCAGGCGGGTGCCGGCCCGGCCTGCCGCCCGACGTGTGGATCTCGTTCGAGGCGGGTGGCCCCGCCCGCGTACGGACGGGGCCACCCGCTACCTGGCCGCGGCGTAACCGGCGGGCCTGGTGGTGAACGTGCCACGGCCCTGCGTACGGCTGCGCAGCCGGGTCGCGTACCCGAACACCTCCGCCAGCGGCACCACGGCGGTGATCACCACCGCACCGGCCCGCGCCGACGAGCCCGAGATCCGGCCGCGCCTGGCGGCCAGGTCGCCCAGCACACCCCCGGCCGCGTCGTCGGGCACGGTGACCGTGACCTCCACCACCGGCTCCAGCAGCTCCATGGCGGCGGCCCGCAGCGCCTCGCGCAGCGCGAGCCGCCCGGCCGTGCGGAACGCCAGGTCCGAGGAGTCCTTCGGATGGGTGGCCCCGTCGGTCAGCGTGACCCGCAGGCCGGTCACCGGGTGGCCGCCGAGCGGGCCGTCGGCCAGCGCGTCCCGGCACCCGGCCGCCACCGCCCGCACATACTCGCGCGGCACCCGGCCGCCGACGACGGTCGAGCCGAACTCGAAACCGTCGTCCAGCGGCTCCACGTCCAGCACGACGTGGGCGAACTGCCCGGCGCCGCCGTCCTGCCTGACGTGCCGGTACAGCAGCCCGGACACGCCGCGCACGACCCTCTCCCGGTGGGCCACCTGCGGCCGGCCCACGGCGACGTCCAGGACGTGCTCGCGCCGGAGCTTGTCCACCGCGACCTCCAGGTGCAGCTCGCCCATCCCGGACAGCAGCGTCTGCCCGGTCTCGGCGTCCGTGCGGACCGCCAGCGACGGATCCTCCTCGGTCAGCCGCGCCAGCCCGGAGGCCAGCCGGTCGGCGTCGGTGCTCCTGCGGGCCTCGATCGCCACGGACACCACCGGCTCGGCCGTGCCCGGCGGTTCGAGCACCAGCGGCGCGCCGGGCGCGCACAGCGTGGCGCCGAGGCGGGCCGACTTGAGTCCGACGACCGCGACGATGTCCCCGGCCACCGCCCGGTCCACCTCGGTGTGCCGGTCGGCCTGCACGCGCAGGATGCGGCTGACGCGCTCGGTGCGCCCCGCGCCGGTGTCCAGCCCGGTGACCAGTATCGTGTCCCCCTTCCGCATCGTTCCCGAGTAGACCCGCACGTAGGTCAACCGTCCGGTGGCGGTGGCGTTCACCTTGAACGCCAGCGCCACCAGCGGCGCCCCCGGGTCGGCGGCCCGTTCCGCGCCGTCCACGCCGCGCACCGGCGGCACGTCCAGCGGCGACGGCAGGTACGCCACCACGGCGTCGAGCAGCGGCTCGATCCCGCGGTCGCGGTAGGCCGCCCCGCAGAGCACCACCAGGCCCGCGCCGCTGTGGGTGAGGTCGCGCAGCGCGCCGGCCAGCGTCTCGTCGGAGATCGACGGCCGCGCGCAGAACTCCTCCAGCGCGCCGGCGTGCAGCTCGGCCACCGACTCCTCGAGCACCCGGCGCCGCCGCCGCGCCTGCGCCAGCAGGTCCTCCGGCACCGGCCCTGCGGAGCAGGCCCCGTCCGCCCACGCCAGCGAACGCATCCGCACCAGGTCGACGACCCCGGTGAACCGGTCCTCCTGCCCGATCGGCAGCTGGACCACCAGCGGGGCCTTGTGCAGCCGGCGGCGGATCGACTCGACGGCGGTGTCCAGGTCGGCGCCGGCCCGGTCGAGCTTGTTGACGAACGCGATGCGCGGCACGTCGTACCGGTCGGCCAGCCGCCACACGGACTCGGTCTGCGGTTCGACGCCCGCGACGGCGTCGAACACCGCGATCGCCCCGTCGAGCACCCGCAGCGAGCGCTCCACCTCGTCGGAGAAGTCGACGTGGCCGGGGGTGTCGATCAGGTTGACGCGGTGCCCGTCCCACGAGCAGCTCACCGCGGCGGCGAAGATCGTGATGCCGCGGTCGCGCTCCTGGGGGTCGAAGTCGGTGACGGTCGTGCCGTCGTGCACCTCGCCGCGCTTGTACGTGGCGCCGGCCAGGTACAGCATGCGCTCGGTGACGGTGGTCTTGCCGGCGTCGACGTGGGCGAGGATGCCGAGATTGCGGACGATGGCAAGGGAGTTGTCAGGTATTCGGGGACGCACGGCCCAAGACCCTTTCGGGAGATTCTTCAGCAGGACGGCGCGATTCCCCTGACGAAAGGCCAGGAGGCGGGTGTCGTCAGGGCGTCGTCCAGTGGCGGCCGCGCAGCCGGCACCGGGACGACGGAGACACCAGGATCACCTCGTGGCGCGACGGGGGAACGACGGCAGCGGTGCTGTGGCGCACGGCCGTACTCCTCTCCCTCGTCGATGATCAGTGGCGAGTGTAGTGAACCGGGGGCCGGCGAAGAAAGCGATTTGTCGCGCGCGTGCGAGGTTCACCACGCGGTCGCCTCGCTGACCCCGCTGTGCGGCTCAGCCGTCATTTCCGCATGTCGACATAGGCGTGAGACGCTTTCAGGGAAGGACCCGCGCCCATGACGATCTCTCTTGACACCGGTCGCTACACGATCGGCATGGCCGCCGGCGCCGCCGACGTCCAGGCCGCGCAGCGGCTGCGGCACGAGGTCTTCGCCGAGGAGATGGGGGCGCGGCTCGACAGCCCGGTCTCCGGCCTCGACGTGGACAGGTTCGACGCCTACTGCGACCACCTCCTCGTGCGCGACGGCCGCGAGGTCGTCGGCACCTACCGGCTGCTTCCTCCGGGGCGCACGGAACGGCTCTACTCCGACGGCGAGTTCGACCTGGCCAGGCTCGCGCCCATCAGGAAGGGACTGGTCGAGGCCGGCCGGACCTGCGTGCGCCCCGACCACCGGGGCGGCGCGGTCGTCGCGCTGATGTGGGCGGGCATCGCGCGCTACATGGTCTCCGGCGGTCACCAGTGGCTGGCGGGCTGCTGCTCGGTGCCGCTGGACGACGGGGGCGCGGTGGCCGCCGCCGTGGTGGAGCGGGTGCCGCTCGGGCCGGAGGAGTACCGGGTCACGCCGCGCGCGCCGTGGCGTCCCCGGGACGCGGTGCGCTCCGACCGGTTCGTGCCGCCCGCCCTCCTGCGCGGCTACCTGCGGCTGGGGTCGTGGGTGTGCGGGGCGCCCGCGCACGACCGGGACTTCGGCACCGCCGACTTCTTCGTCCTGCTCTCGATGGCCAGCGTGAACACCCGCTACCTGCGCCACTTCCTGGGAGAGCCGCTGTGAACCCGGTCGCCGACGTCCTGGGGCCGGCTCCGGCGGCCGCCCTCGACCCCTGGCGCCCGTCCGGCCCGTGCACCGCGCAGGCCTGCCTGGCGTCCGCCGCCCGCGCGACCGGGGCCTTCCTCCTGGCCGCCCGGCTCTGCGCCGCGCTCGTCGTGGTGCTCGCCGGGGTGCCGGTGTCCCTCATGGGGCGGGCACGGGCGGCGTGGCGGGCGAAGCTGACCATGGCCTGGGCGCGGCTGCTCCTGGGCGCGCTCGGGATCCGGATCGAGGTCACCGGCGCCCCGCCGGTCTCGGGCGGGGGCGCCCTGGTCGTGGCCAACCACGTGTCCTGGCTCGACCCGCTGGTCCTCGCGGCCACGCTGCCGTCGCGGCCGCTGGCCAAGCGCGAGATCGGCGAGTGGCCGGTCATCCGCACGCTGGCCAGGGGCTCGGGGGCGCTGTTCATCGACCGGGAACGGCTCTCCGCGCTGCCCTCGGCCGTCGCGGCGGTCGCGGACGCGCTCAGGGAGGGCGACACCGTCGTCGCCTTCCCTGAGGGCACCACGTGGTGCGGGCGGGGGATGGGACGCTTCCGGCCCGCGGTGTTCCAGGCGGCCGTCGACACGGGCGCCGCGGTCCGCCCGGCCACGCTGCGCTACCGCGAAGGGACGGCGACCTCGACCCGCGCCTCCTACGTCGGTGACGACTCGCTGCTCGCCTCGATCGTCCGGGTGGCGGCGACCCGCGAGCTGGTCGTCGAAGTGACCCTCTTCGCCCCCGTACCGCCCCTGCCGCCCGCGGGCAGGCGGCCCGAGGCCCGCGCGGCGCTGGCCAGGACCGCCGAGGCCCGCGTCCGCAGCCGGGTTGACGACCTTTCCCATGGTGTCCGGTAGCCGCCGAGCCTTGCACATCAGGTGATCCATGGGATTTCCTGACCGGATGAGCGCCGAGCCGTCGTGGGTGAAGGCCCGGACGGGTGGGCTGCCCGCCGTTCATGTCGGCAACGCCGCCGAATTCAACGCCGCCTTCGGCGGGATGCCGGCCGGTCGTGACCACTACTCCTGCCTGGCGGCCTTCGCCAGTCCGCGGCCGGCCCTCATCGTGCTGCCGCTGCCCGTACCGGAGTGGTGGGGCCGGCACCTGGCCGAGACGCTGGGCTGGGGCGAGGTGCGGGTACACGGCGGGATCGCGGCGGACGGGCGGGTGTCGGCGGCGCTCGCGGACCTGCCCGAGCTCGTCTCGCCCGAGGTGGCGGTGCTGTCGTGGGGCCACACGCCCGCGCTCGACCGGATCCGGCCCGCTCCTGCCGGGGTGCTGGAGTGCATCCGCCGCTTCGAGTCCAAACGTGGCTCCCACGAGCTCTTCCGCACGTTGGCTGCGGACCATCGCGGGATCCGGATCGCGGCGCAGCGCCGGATCGCCGCGCGCCGGGAGCTGAGAGGGGCGGCCATGCCCTATGTGCTGAAAAAAGAGTATGGGGTGGGCGGAACGGGCACCCAGGTCGTGACCACGTCCCCGCCGCCCCGCAGGGTGCGCGGCCTGCTGCTGGAGGAGTACGTCGCGGGCGTGGCCAACCCCACGTTCGACGCCGTCATCGCCGCCGACGGGCAGGTGCACCCGGTCGGCACGGGGGCGATGGCGATCGACGGAACCCGCTACCAGGGCGTCACCGTCGGCCCCGGCACGCTGCCCGCCGCGCAGGCGCGGACCGCGGCCGCGTTCGGCGCCGCCGTGGGCGCGGCGCTGGCCGGCCACGGCTACCGCGGCTGGTACGACGTGGACTACGTGGCCGACCGGGCGGGCCTGCTGGCGCCTACCGAGATCAATCTGCGGCTCACCGGTCCCAGCGCGGCCTTCACCATTCAGAGCGCGCTGGACGGCCTGCACGGCACCGGGCACCTGGTGCGCACCCTGGACTGCCTGCCGCTGGCCGCCCGGCTGCCGCCGACCGCGCTGCGCGAGCACGTCACGCGGCTGGCCGCGCGCTGCCGGGAGCTCGGTGCGATCTTCGTGGTCACCGTCCCGACCGCCGCGTTCGACCCCATTCCCTATCTGGGGATCGCGCTCGCCGCCCGGACGGTCCGGGAACTCGACGAGGCCGAGCGGGCCGTGCGGACCGCGAACGAGGCGCTCGGCGCCATGTTCGTCTGACCCGGCCCCGGCCGCGTGCTCATCGCCGCCGTCCGGCGAAGAAGAGGACGAGCACCGCCGCGGCGACCATCAGGGTGATGTTGAACCCGTAGACCAGGGCGGCCTGTTGCGGCCAGTCGGTCTTGGCGGCCAGGCGGTAGGAGTTGTCCTGCGGCCACCACGCCAGCAGCAGCCAGGCGAGCGCCAGCCAGGCCGCCGTGGTCAGCGGTGCGGAACGGCCCAGCCGGGCCAGCGCCGAGCGGCCCCGCAGCAGGACCATCACGCCCAGCCCGAACGAGAGCCACTCGAAAAGGTAGAGCCCGAAGAACAGCGCCGCCCAAGGCAGCGGCACATCGGACAGGTCGGTGGAATAGGGCCAGAAGATGTTGGTGGTCCCAAAGGCGAAGAAGCCGAACAGGAGCGTGCCCCCGACCAGCCCCGAACCGCTCCCAGCCGTGGCGAAGCCGCCCTTGCCGCCCGCGGGCCGCTGCTCCTCCGCCACCGGCAGGGGCAGCGCCGCGAGGTCGATCTCGCCCTCAGGCGTGCGCGGCAACGCGGGCACCACCGCGACCACCTCGGGCAGCCGCCGCCGCGGCACCAACTCCGCCAGGAACTCCTTGACGCGTTCCCCGTCCGTCTCACCGGCCACGACGTAGGCGATCATCTGCTCGCCCTCGACCACGACGCACTCGGTCACCGCCGGGTGCGCGCGTAAGTGCCGTTCGAGCTCGCTCTCGGTCAACGTCACCCCCGTTCGAGGCCGCTCGGCCCGTCGATCAACGGTACTCCGCGGCCGACGCCGGCTGGACGAGCGATCTCGATCAGTCCCGTGGCCGGTCGCGCCGGGTGAAGGTCTAGGGCGCGGAATTCAGGGCAGTTCGCCGGTTTCGGGCGAGCTCTTGGGAGGAGTCATGACCGAAGCCGAAGCGAAGGCGAGACAGGCGGCGAACAGCCCCGCCATGGACAAGCTGGCGCGGGTCGGGCTGGTCTGCCGCGGCGTGCTGTACGGGCTGATCGGCGTGCTGGCCGTGCAGATCGCGTTTGGGAGCGGCGGGCGGCAGGCCGACAAGAGCGGGGCGATCAGTACGGTCGCGTCGTTGCCGTTCGGGGCCGTGATCCTCTGGATCATGGCCGTGGGATTCGCCGCTCTGGCCCTGTGGCAGGCGTCAGAGGCCGTCTTCGGCGCCCACCGGCTCAAGGACCGGGTCGAGCCGGCCGGCCGGGTCGCGGTCTACGTGTTCGTGTGCGCCGCGCTGCTGACCATGCTGCTGAAGCACAAGGCCGGCTCCGACGACCAGCGGACCCAGGACCTCACGGGCAAGCTGCTCGCGTTGCCCGCGGGGCAGGTCATCGTGGGGGCGATCGGGCTCGGCGTCGTCGCGCTCGGCGTCTATTGGATCCGGTTCGGCGTCAAGAAGGAGTTCCGCAAGGAGCTCAGGCCGATGCCGAGCCGGGCCGGCTCGGTGATGGACCGGCTCGGGCTGGCCGGCTACCTCGCGCGCGGCCTGATCGCCGGGCTGGCCGGTGTCTTCGTGGTCCAGGCGGCCATCACCTTCGACCCGGACAAGGCCGGGGGCATCGACGCCACGCTCAGGGCGTTCGCCGACACGCCGGCCGGGCCCTGGCTGCTGGCGGTGGTGGCCCTCGGGCTGCTGCTGTTCGCCGGATACTGCTTCGGAGAGGCCCGCTGGCGGCGTACATGAGGCTGGACGACTGGTTCCTCACCGGCCCCGAACGCGGGAACGACGCGACCAGGCTCGCGCCCTGGACGGAGGGCAACCTGGTGCGCCCGCTCGTGCATGGCGCCACCTACTTCGCCGAGCTCGCCGCGTGCGTCAACGGTCTCGGCAAGGACGACCTGCTGCTGTTCTCCGACTGGCGCGGCGACCCCGACGAGCGGCTCACGCCGGACGGCCCCGGGGTGGCGACCGCGATGGCGCGGGCGGCCGAGCGGGGAGCCCTGGTCCGGGGGCTGATCTGGCGCTCGCACCTGGACTTCCTGCGCTTCAGCTCGGCCGAGAACCGGCACCTCGGCGAGGACATCGAGGCGGCCGGCGGGCAGGCGCTGCTCGACACCCGGGTGCGGCGCGGGGGCTCGCATCACCAGAAGTTCGTCGTCCTGCGCCATGACCGCGGCCCGGACCGGGACGTGGCGTTCGTCGGCGGCATCGACCTGTGCCACAGCCGGCGCGACGACGCCGAGCACCTGGGCGATCCCCAGGCGGCGCCGATGCCCACCGCGTACGGCGAACGCCCGCCGTGGCACGACGTCCAGGTGGCGATCAGCGGCCCGGCCGTGGCCGAGGTGGAGAAGGTCTTCTGCGAGCGCTGGGAGGACCCGGCGCCGGAGACCCGCCAGCCGTTCAGGCGGCTGCGGGACCGCATGACCCGGATGGCCGACGTGCCGCCGCTGCCAGAGCCCGGCCCCCCGCCGGCGGCGGCCGGGACGCATGCCGTGCAGCTGCTGAGGACCTATCCGCACCTGCGCCACGCCTACCCGTTCGCGCCGGAGGGCGAGCGCAGCGTGGCCAGGGCGTACCGCAAGGTGCTGGCGCGGGCGAGATCGCTGGTCTACCTGGAGGACCAGTACCTGTGGTCCACGGAGGTGGTCGAGCCGTTCGCCGAGGCGCTGGAGCGCGAGCCGGGCCTGCGCATGATCATCGTGGTGCCCCGCCATCCCGACCAGGACGGCTGGCTGGCCGGTCCGGCCAGCTTGATCGGCAGGTCGGAGGCGCTGGCCAGGCTGATGCGCGCGGGCGACGGCCGGGTCGCGATCTACGATCTGGAGAACCACCGGAGCACGCCGGTGTACGTGCACGCCAAGGTCTGCGTGGTCGACGACGTGTGGGCGAGCGTCGGCTCCGACAACGTGAACCTGCGCTCGTGGACGTTCGACTCCGAGCTGAGCTGCGCCGTGCTTGACGCTGAGCCGGATCCGCGTCCGCCCTCGGGAGCCCGCAGGTTCGCCAGGGAGCTGCGGCTCACGCTCGCCGCCGAGCACCTGGACCGCGACCCCGGCGACCTGGACGATCTGCTCGACCCGGAAAGCGCGTTCGAGGCGTTCGCCGAGTCCGCCGCGCGGCTCGAGGCCTGGCACGAGGGCGGCTGCCGGGGTCCCCGCCCGCCGGGACGGCTGCGCCGGCATCCGAGCCCCGGGCTGGGCCGCGTCCGCCGGGCGCTGGCCATGCCGCTCTACCGGGTCGTCGTGGACCCCGACGGGCGGCCCCCGCGCTTACGCCGATCGAACGAGTTCTGAGCGCCGGCGCCGCTCGCGCGCGTACAGGATCGCCCGGGCGGCCATGACGACGCAGCCCACGCCGAGCAGCACGCCCCAGAGCACATCGGTGAGGAAGTGCATGCCGCGGTACAGGCGCGACAGAGCGACGGCGAGCGGAGCGGCGATGCCGAGCACCCAGATCAGCACCTGGAGGGCCCTGTTGCGGACGTGCGCGGTCAGGATCAGCGCCACCCCGCAGTAGAACGCGACGGCGGCGCTGACGTGTCCCGACGGGAAGCTGGAGGTGGGCGGGGCCGGGTCGATGTGCCGCACGGGCGGCCGGTGCCGGCCGACGACCTCGGTGGTGGCCAGGAAGATGAGGGACTGGCTCCAGACGGCCGCGACGAGGAAGATCGATTCGCGCCAGCGCCGGTACACCAGCCTGAAGACGATCGCGGCGATCGCGGTGAGCGCCACGATGTACGGGGTGTCCGACAGGCTGCTGCCGAAGTCGGTGAGCGTGTTCCACAGCGGGGTCCGGCCCGCGGCCAGGCTCCGGCTCACCGACGCCTCGCCGGTGGGCCAGGCCAGGATCGCCTTGCCCACGCCGTACGTCACCGCGGCCATCACGATCATCGGCAGCAAGATCGATAACGCGTAGTGCTTCGCCTGCTCAGTTCTGCTCATCGCTCGCTCTCACGAACTCGGGTTCCACTCCCTCGACGGGCGGCGAGACAGGCACGCGTCCCTGCTCGCGCCGCCAGGTCTCGAATGCCGCCGCCGTCGCGGCGATCACGGCCACGCCCAGCACGATCCCGGCGACCACGTCGCTCACCCAGTGCACGCCGAGCGCGATCCTCGTGTAGCCGACGGACAGCGCCAGGAAGCAGGCGACGGCCCACGCCACCACCCGCCCCCATCGAGGCAGCATGGGCAGGAGGAGCAGGACGATCACTCCCGCGCCGAGCGTCGCGTTCATCGCGTGGCCCGACGGGAAGGAGTCGCCCGGCGCCAGCGCGACGGGGTCCGGAAGGTGCGGCCTGGCCCGGGCCACGACGATCTTGACTGCCAGGCCGAGCAGCCCGCCCACCGTGATGGTGGTGACCGCCCAGGCCGCCAGCCTCGGCGCGCCCTTGTGCAGCAGCCAGACGGCGTACGCGATGACCGCGATCCGCCACGGCCACGGTCCGAACAGATCCGTCCACACCATGAGGAATCTGGTCACTTCTGGATGGGCCAGTGCGTACTCGTGCAGCTGCCGCGCGGCCTCGGCGTCCAGTCCGTCGACCGGCATCTTGGCCACGATGAGCAGCAGGGTGAACGGGATCATGACGAGCGCCACCGCCAGGCCGGCGAGCGTCAGTCGCAATCCCAGTACGCGGTCGCCATGGATGCTCATTCGCGCACGGCTACCCCGGCAGGCGGGATCGATTCCTCTGTCTGAAATCCGGTGCCCGGGGTAGTCCGGAACGCATGTCCCCCATCGTGGCCGTCGTCGCGCACCGCAAGAAGATCCTCGGCGCGGGCCTGGATCGCTTACGCCTGCTGATCACCGAGGAGGGCGTCGGCGACCTCCTGTGGTACGAGGTGTCCAAGAGCAAGAAGGCGCCCAAGAAGGTCCGGCAAGCCCTCGATCAGGGCGCCGAGCTGGTGTTCGTCTGGGGCGGAGACGGCATGGTGCAGCGCTGCGCCGACGTGATGGCCGGCTCCGGCGTTCCGATGGCCGTGCTCCCCGCGGGCACGGCGAACCTGTTCGCCGCCAACCTCGGCATCCCCGCCGACCTCGACGAGGCGGTACGGATCGGCTTCCACGGGCGCCGGGAGAAGCTGGACCTGGGGGTGCTCAACGGCGAGCACTTCGCGGTGATGGCGGGGGCCGGGTTCGAGGCCGAAATGATCGCCGACGCCGGCGGGCGGGCCAAGAAGCGCCTCGGCAAGCTGAGCTACGTCAAGGCGGCCGTCCGGCACGTCGGCGAGCCGCTCGTGCCGATGAAGATCAAGATCGACGGGACGACCTGGTTCGAGGGCCGGGCGAGCTGCCTGCTGCTGGGCAACGTGAGCACGATCGCCGGCGGCGTCAAGGCGTTCGACGACGCGCGGCCGGACGACGGCTGGCTGGAGGTCGGCGTCTCGACCGCCAAGGGGCCGCTCGAATGGGGACGGGTGATCGGCAGGATGGCCGCGGGACGCTCCGACGACTCGCCGTTCGTGCGGATCACGCGGGCCAGGAAGGTGTCGGCCCGCTTCGGGGTTCCGCTGACGTACGAGCTCGACGGCGGGGAGCGCGAGGCCACCACCCGGATCAAGGCCAAGGCCGCCGCGGGCGCGCTCACGGTCTGCCTGCCGCCGGACGAGCGCCCCTGAGAGACCGCGGAAGCGGCAGGGGTCAGGGCCCGGCCAGTCCGTTGATCAAGGCCAGGAGCTGATCGCGCACCGAGGGGTTGATCAGGGCGAAGAAGGCCACGAGCAGGCCGAGCACGGCGATCCAGGTGCCCACCTTCCCGCGTCCGGGCTGGGGATCCGGCACGGCCGGGGGTGCCATCAGGGTGGGGGACGGGCTCGCTCGGAGCTGGGGCAGGGCGTGCTGGGAGAGCAGATCGCCGACAGGCGCCGGCAACCAGTCCCGCACGGGGGCGCTGTCTCCGAGCAGGTCGAGGATCTGGTGAGGGCTCGGCCGCCGGTCCGGGTCTCGATGCAGGCATCGCGCGGCCACGTCACGCAGGGAGGGCGGTAACGCGGAGACGTCGGGTTCCTGCGTCACCACACGGTGAAGGAGCGCGGCCGGATGGCCGGCGCCGTAGGGGAGGCCGCCCGCCGCGTGGCACAGCACCAGGCCGAAGGCGAAGACATCGGCGGCGGGAGTGATGGCGCCGCCCGTCACCTGTTCCGGGGCCATGAAGCCGGGAGTGCCGATCACCGCGCTCGCCTGGGTGGGGGAGGTCGCGTCCAGCGCGCGAGCGATGCCGAAGTCGATGACGCGCGGGCCGTCGTGTGCCAGCAGGATGTTCGCGGGTTTCAGATCGCGGTGAACGACTCCGGCGCGATGAATGGCCTCCAACGCCTCCGCCAGGCCGGCCGCGAGGATGCGCAAAGAGCTTTCGGGCAGCGCGTGGTGAAGGCGTAGGACGGCGCTGAGGGAAGGGCCCGGCACGTATGCGGTGACCAGCCACGGGGGGACGGCGTCAGGGTCGGCGTCCACCACAGGGGCGGTGTGGAAGCCGCTGACGCGCTTGGCCGCTTCGACCTCCTGCGCGAACCGTCGCCGAAACTCGAGGTCGCGTCCCAGCTCATGCCGTACGAGCTTGACGGCGACAGCGCGGCCGGACGGTGACAGCCCCCAGAAGACCTCCCCCATTCCGCCGGCGCCGAGCCTGCCGCCCAGCCGGTACCGTCCGATCTGACGTGGATCGCCTGGAGCCAGTGGATCCATGGGGTCCCTTCGTTCGCCGAACACCGCGCGCAGGGCTCTGGCGCGCCTTCCATTCTGTTACGGCTCGTAGCCGAACGGGATCACTTGTGCGGCAGGGCGCGGCCGGTCATCGCGTCTCGAATGGGGAACGTCCGGGTACGGGCTGGGTATGGGCCGTATCCTGGTCGGCACCGCTTCGTGGACCGACAAGACGCTGCTGGAGTCGGGGTGGTATCCCGGCGACGTCACCTCCGCGCAGGAGCGGCTGGCCTACTATGCCCATCGGTTCCCCGTGGTCGAGGTGGATTCGTCCTACTACGCGCCACCCCCACAGAGCACGGTCTCCCTCTGGCGCGACCGCACGCCGGCGGGATTCGTCTTCGACATCAAGGCGTTCTCGCTGCTGACCCAGCATCCGGCCAAGCCGACGGCGCTCCCCAAAGACCTCCGGGACCGCCTTGGCGACACCAAGAAGAACCTCTACCTCCGCGACCTGGACCCACGTGCCGTCGAACAGCTGTGGGACAGGTTCCTGACGGCCTTGGCGCCGCTGCACGACTCGGGCAGGCTGGGAGCCATCCTTTTCCAGTTTCCGCGGTGGTTCCCGATCGGCAAGCGCAACAAGCAGTACATCCTGGAGTGCAAGGCACGCTGCGCCCCGTTGCGGATCTCCGTCGAATTTCGCAACCACACCTGGATGAGCGAGGCGAACCAGGCTGAGACGCTGGATTTCCTCACCTCCTACGGGCTCGCGTACGTGAGTGTGGACATGCCTCAGGGGTACCCCGACTCCATCCCGCCCGTGCTCGCCGCCACGGCGGATCTGGCCGTGGTGCGCTTCCACGGCCATTCGGAGAAATGGACCAGCCACGACGTCCACGAGCGGTTCGGCTATCTCTACAGCGAGGAAGAACTGCGGGAATGGGCGCCCCGGCTAGGGCGACTGGCCGATGACGCCGACACGACACACATTCTCATGAACAACTGCTACCGCGACAACGCACAGGTCAACGCCAGGCAGCTGGCTCGCCTGATCCCGCACGAAACGGTCCGCCCGCCGCCGGGTTGACGATCTTTCCTGTAATACCTACTGTTATGATAGGTATTAGCGCTCCGCCGAAGGAGGCGGACCCCGGTCCGGGCGGGAGGGGCGGTGCGGCGCGTGATCACGGGAGAGCGGGGCGGGGCCGGGGTGAGCGCTGTCGCGGTGATCGGGGCCGGACCCACGGGGACGTCCATCGTGGAGCGGATCTGCGCCAACGCCCCCGAGCTGCTCGGGGACCACGTGCTGGACGTGCACGTGGTGGACCCCCACCCGCACGGCGCGGGCCGCGTCTGGCGCGCGGGCCAGCCCGATCTGCTGTGGGCCAACTCGGCGGCCGCCGACATCACGGCCTCCATCGACCGGTAGGTGCGCTGCGAGGGCCCGCTCCGTCCCGGGCCGTCGCTGGCCGAGTGGCTCGGGAGCGAGCCGGGGCACTTCGCGCCGCGCCCGGTCCTCAGCCGCTATCTCTCCTTCGCCTTCGGGCAGGTGGTGCGGACCGCACCGCACAACGTACGGGTGCGCCTGCACCGGGCCACGGCGGTCGGGCTGACCGACGTGCGCGGCGGCCAGCGGGTGGAGCTGTCCGGCGGGGGAGCGCTGGAGGTGGACGCGGTGGTGCTCGCGCAGGGCCACCAGGGCGCGCTGCCCTCGCCGCCGGAGGCGCAGGAGCTCGACTTCGCCGCCCGGCACGGCCTGGCCTACCTGCCCACCGGGTACGCCGCCGACCTCGACCCGGGCGCGATCCCGGCGGGGGAGCCGGTGCTCGTACGGGGCGCCGGGCTGGCGTTCGTCGACCTGATGGCGCTGCTCACGGCGGGACGCGGCGGGCGCTTCACCGAACACGGTGGCGAGCTGCGCTACGTGCCCGGCGGGTCGGAGCCGCGGCTGTACGTGGGGTCGCGCAGGGGAGTGCCGCACCACGCCAAGGCCGGCTACCGGCTCGCCGCACCGCCGCCCGGCCTGCCCAGGTTCGTCACCCCGGGCACGCCCGCTGGGGAGCTGCGGCGGGCGGTGGCCAAGGAGCTGGCGTACGCGTACTACTTCGAGCTGTTCAACGGGCACCCGGCACGCACGCGGACGGGCTGGGACGCGTTCGAGCCGGCCTTCGCGCAGGCCGAGTGGGGCGGGAAGGAGCTGCGCGCGCTCATCACCAGATCCGTGCCCCGCTTCGCCGACCGGCTGCACCTGGACCGGCTGGAACGGCCGCTGCGCGGCATGCGCTTCGGCGACCTGGCCGGGCTGGGGCGCTGGATGGCCGGCTACCTGACGGCCGACCTGGAGCGGCGGGCCGACCCGGCGCACAGCGCGGACCTGGCCCTGATCCACGGCCTGAACGCGCTGCGCGCGGTGGTGCCGGCGGATCCCTGGTTCCAGGGCCTGTACAACCACCTCGCCAGCGGCCCGCCCGCGCCCCGGCTGGCCGAGCTGCGGGCGCTGGCGCGGGCCGGCGTGGTCACGTTCCTGGGCGAGGGCATCCGGATCGGGCGGGACGAGCGGGCGGGGGTCTGGCGGGCGGTCAGCACGAGCGTGCCCGGCGCGGTGGAGGCGCGGGCGCTGGTGGAGGCCCGGCTGCCGGAGCCGACCGTGGCCCGCAGCACCGACCCGCTGCTCGGCGCGCTCTTCGCCCGGGGCGAGTGCCGAGAGGCGGCCGGCCTCCTCGACGTCCGCCTCCCGGACCGCCGCCTCGTCGCCCGCACCGGCGCCGTCCACCCCCGCTGCTTCGCCCTCGGCCCGTGGACGGCGGGCGGCCCCGGCATCGACGGCTTCGCCCGCCCAGGCGCCGATGCCCCGCTGCTGCGCCAGACGGATGCCCTGGCCCGCACCCTGCTGAGCGTCACGGCCGCCGCCCGCCTCCGCCCGGCCGCGTAGGGGAGCAGCTACGGCCGTCCCTGAGCCGTGGCCGTGGCTGTGGCCGCGGCCGCGGCTGCGGCTGCGGCTGCGGCTGTGGCGGTGCGGACGAAGGCGGCGACGGCCGGTGAGCGGGAGTGGTGCGGCCAGGCCACGGTGAGGGTGAGCGGCGGCAGGTCGCTGACCGTGCGGTACGCGATGCCGGGCCGGGGGTGGCGCGGCGCGACCGAGGCCGGCGGAAACCAGACGATGCTGCCCACCTCGACCAGGTTGAAGATCTCTGCCAGGTCCAGGCGTCTCGGCCGGATCCCGGCCGTCGCCGGACAGGCTTCCCGGCCGTCGGCGGGCGTCCCGTCGGGGAGGATCCTGCCGGCCAGGTCGGCCAGGTGCAGGCACGAGCGGGCGGCCAGCGGATCGGAGGCCGCCAGCGCGACCAGCCGGGGCTCGGTCAGCAGCGGTTCGACGTCCAGGCCACGTACGTCAAGGGGTTCGTCAACAGCGGCGGGCACCAGGGCGACGTCCGCGCGGCCGTCGAGCAACGCCGCCAGCTGCTCCCCCTTCCCGCCCAGCACGAGCTCCACCGGGAGGGCGGCCGCCTCGCGCTGGTACGCGGCGAGGATCTGCGGCAGCAGCCCGCCGTCGTAGTCGGCCTTGAGCGCCAGGCGCAGCCCGGGGTCGGAGCGGCCGGCGTGCCGGGCCCGCCGCGCGGCCGCCGTCACCGCGTCGAGCGCGATCCGGGCGTCGCGCAGCAGGGTCTCGCCGGCGCGGGTGAGCGCGACATGGCGCGTGGTGCGCACCAGCAGCGGCACGCCCAGCTGCCGCTCCAGGGCCCGGATCGCGCGCGACAGCGGCGGCTGCGCCATGCCGAGCCGCTCGGCCGCGCGCCCGAAGTGCAGCTCCTCGGCGACGGCCACGAAGTAGCGGAGCTGCCGGACCTCCAGGTCATTCATACCTCGACAGTATCAATGGTGATCGGATCGGTCCTTCAGGTCTGCCGCGGCGCCGGGTTGACTGGGCTCCCGTCCTTCCCGTCAATACTTCCCTCCAGGGGGCTTTCATGATCGTCGTCACCACGCCCACCGGCAAGATCGGCCGCCAGGTCCTCGACCGCCTCATGGCGGCCGGCGCACCCACCAGGGTGATCGCGCGCGACCCCGCCCGGCTGCCCGCCGCGGTGCGCGCGTACGCCGAGGTCGTCGAGGGCTCGCACCGCGACCTCGACGTGGTCACCAAGGCGTTCGCCGGCGCCCGCACCGTCTTCTGGCTGGTGCCGTCGGACCGTCGCTCCGCGAGCGTCGATGCCGCCTACGCCGGCTTCAGCCGCCCCGCGTGCGAGGCCATCGTGGCCCAGGGGGTCGAGCGGGTGGTCGGGGTCTCGGCCCTGGGCCGCGGGACGGCGGTGGCAGGGAGCGCCGGGTACGTGACGGCCTCCCTCGCCATGGACGACCTGATCGCCGGCACGGGCGTGAGCTACCGGGCGCTGGCGATGCCGTCGTTCATGGACAACCTGCTGCGCCAGATCGAGCTGATCAGGAACCGGTCCATGTTCACCTCGCCCATCTCCGGCGACCACAAGGCTCCGAGCTGCGCCACCCGCGACATCGCCGCGGTCGCCGCCGGGCTGCTGCTCGACGACACCTGGAGCGGCGTCGAGGAGGTCCCGGTGCTCGGCCCCGAGGACCTTTCCTTCGAGGACATGGCGCAGATCATGTCCGAGGTGCTGGGCCGCCCGATCCGCTTCGAGCAGCTGTCGGGCGAGGCGTTCAAGGCCGGGCTGGTGGAGTCGGGGATGTCCGAAGCCATGGCCCAGGGGATGCTCGACATGGCGCGGGCCAAGGACGCCGGCCTCGACAACGGCGTCGTCCGCACGCCTCGGGCGAGCACCCCCACCACCTTCCGCCAGTGGTGCGAGGAGGTGCTCAAGCCTGCCGTCCTCGCCTGACGGGGCGCTCACACGCTGCGCAGGACCGAGACCACGATGCCCAGCACCACGGCGCCGTCGCCGTCGATGACGTCGTAGGCGGGGTTGCGCGGTTCGAGGAAGACGTGCCCGCCCCGGCGGCGGAACACCTTGACCGTGGCCTCGCCGTCGATCATCGCGGCGACGATCTGGCCCGCGTGGGCCTCGGGCTGCTGCCGGACCACGACGATGTCGCCGTCGCAGATCGCGGCGTCGATCATCGAGTCGCCCCGCACGCGCAGGGCGAACACGGTGCCGCGCCCGGTGAGGTCGCGGGGCAGGGTCAGCGTGTCGTCCACATGCTCGTCGGCCAGGATGGGGGTGCCCGCGGCGATGTCGCCGACCACGGGCACGCTCACCACGTCGCCGGCGGGCTCCGGCGACGAGGCCCGCAGGAACAGGCGCACGTCGATCGGCTTGGTCATCGTCGCGCCCCGGCGCAGGAACCCCTTCTCCTCCAGGCTCTTCAAGTGCTTGGACACCGAGGAGGACGAGCGCAGCCCGACCGCCTGGCCGATCTCGCGAGTGCCCGGGGGATATCCGTACCTGACCACCCAGTCCCGGATCATGGCCAGGATCCGCTGCTGGCGCGGCGGCAGAGCCGAGAAGTCCAGGTATTCGAACGCGTCAGGATCGTCGTAGGTGGTCATCTGCGAAATGCTAGAGGCAGGCCCGGCCTCGGCACACCCGGCCGGTCGCATGGGGCACGATCTTGCCCTGGATCTGTCCCCGTTCGGCCCGTTCGTGCGCACCTGGCCCAGCGCTTCTCGATGAGCCGGGTGACCGGGTGGCTGACGAGATCGAGCGCTGGGCGGACGAGACGGGCGCGGTGTCCACCGCCTGCCGCCCGGGCACCGGGAGCCGCGTACCGCTCGCTCAACGGGTGACGTGGCCGACGCGGAAGAAGCCGTCCGGGTCGTAGGCCCGCTTGACCTCGCGCAGCCGCCGGAAGTCGCCGGTCGTGAACGCCGCCGCCGTCCTCGCGGGGTCGGCCAGGAAGTTGAGGAACGTCCCGCCGCCGGCGTGGGGGCGCAGCTCCTCCGCCAGCCCCGGCACGACGGTGTCCACGATGACCGACAGCTTGGTGCCGCGGTGGCCGACCGGGCCGGCGTCCTGACCCGGGCGGGCCATGGCGCCGCCCCAGTGGCGGATCTCGATGGTCTGCGCGTGCTGCGCGGCCCGCACCAGCGTGCCGATCACCTCGTCGGGCACCGTCTCGAACATGTCCATGTGCCGGTTGGGCGTGCCGCCCATGGAGGTGGCCGCGTACGTGCTGGGGCGCGTCTCGTCCAGCAGCGCCCCGCCTGTCGCGCTGCCGGCCGCCCGCCACAGCGGCGCGAGCAGCCGCCTGGCCTCCTCGGCCGCGCCGGCGTGCACCACCTTGATCATGACGACGTGCCTGCCGCGCACCGGCTCCGGCGCGTCCTCGGGCATCCGCCTGAGCACCACCGCCGTGCTGATCTCGTCGGGGGCGTCCTCGATCCAGCTCCGGTACGCGGTCAGCGTCTCGGCCGCCGCCTCGATCGGGAAGTAGGCGAACCCCGAGAACACCCGCTCGACCGGGTGGAGGCGGAACTCCAGCGAGGTGACGACGCCGAACCCGCCACCGCCGCCGCGCAGCGCCCAGAACAGCTCGGGGTGGCTGTCCGCGCTCGCCACGACGTGCCGGCCGTCGGCCAGCAGCACCTCGGCGCGCACCACGCTGTCGGCCGCGAACCCGTGCTTGCGCGCCAGCCACCCGAGCCCGCCGCCGAGCGTGTAGCCGGTGACGCCGACCGACGGCGACGACCCCGACAGCGGCGCCAGCCCGAACGGCGCGGCGGCCGCGACCACCTCGCCCCAGCGCGCCCCCGGCCCCACCCGGGCGATCCGCCGGTCCGGGTCCACCAGGACCGAGGCCATCGGGGAGGTCCTGACCAGGACGCCGCCGTCGCACGCCTCGTGCGTGCCGTGCCCGGTCGCCTGCACCGCGAACGGCACCCCGTGCTGCCGCGCCGCCAGCAGCGCGCCGCGCAGGTCTGCCACGCCGTACGCCTCGGCCACCAGCGCCGGGCGGGCGTCCACGCGCGGGTTGAGCGAGCGGCGCAGCTCCTCGTACCCGGCCTCGCCCGGCAGGTGGACGGTCCCGGCGAACCCGGGGAGCGTGATCTCGTCCTGGATGGTGTACGGCTGGCTCATCTCTCGGCCCTTCTCTCCTGCGATCTGAGATCACTGTGCGGGAGGGCGCTTACGGCTTCGTTCCCGTGGACTTACCGCGGCCCTTAAGTCCCGAGGATCCTCGCAAGCGGGGGCGACAGAATCCGCCCGCCGTCTCCGTCTCGGGTACGCCGCGGGACGTACGATCCGGCGGGCCGCCGCCACCCGTACTACACCGCCGGTCGTACGGCCGGGCTGATCCGGGGACCCACCAGGGGCGGGCCCGTGACGACGTCGTCAGGTGACGGGCACGATCTCGGCGCCGGTCAGGACGCCGTCCTCGATGGTGAGCAGGCCCAGCGTGCCGTGCGGCTGGCGGCGGCGGTCGGTGGGGGAGCCGGGGTTGAAGATGCGCAGGTCGTCGCCCGACTCGTCCAGCGGGATGTGCGAGTGGCCGAAGACGACCAGGTCCGCCTGGGGAAAGCGGCGCCGCAGGCGGGCCGGCCGCCCCTTGGCCGGGCCGCTGTCGTGGATCATGCCGATCCGCAGCCCGTCCAGGGTCAGCTCCAGCGTCTCCGGCGCCACCACGTCCGGGCCGTCGTTGTTGCCCTTCACGACGTGGACGGGGGCGTACGCGGCCAGTTCGTCCAGCACGGAGGCCACGCACACGTCACCCGCGTGCAGGATGACGTCCGCGCCGCGCAGGTGCTCGGCGACGCGGGGCGGGCAGGAACGCCAGCGCCTGGGCGCGTGCGTGTCCGACAGCACGACGACTCTCACGACCGCCCCCTGCCCACTGCTCGCCCGATCGACCCGCTCAGCGCTCCTTCGCCATCGTCGTCAGGACAAGCGGGAGGCTCGGCTCTCCAGGTACCGCTGCTCGGGCAGGCTGGTGGCGCGCCGGGCCGCCTCGCGGTAGGCCTCCACCGCCGCCGCCACGTCGCCCGCCATCTCCAGCAGGTGCGCGCGTACCGCGGCCGGCCGGTGGTGCCCGGCCATGCGCTCGTCGGCGGCCAGGCGGTCGAGCAGGTCGAGCCCGGCCCGCGGCCCGCGCACCATGGCCACGGCCACCGCGTGGTTCAGCTTGACCACCGGGTTGTCGTCGAGGCCGGACAGCACCCCGTACAGCGCCAGGATCTGCGGCCAGTCCGTCTCCTCGGCGCTGGGCGCCTCGTCGTGCACGGCGGCGATGGCCGCCTGCAGCTGGTAGGGGCCGAGCGCGCTGGTGGACAGGGCGGTGCTGACCAGCTTGACGCCCTCCTCGATGAGCCCGTGGTCCCACAGGCTCCGGTCCTGCTCGGCGAGCGGGACCAGCTCGCCGCCGGGGCCGGTGCGCGCGGGCCGGCGCGCCTCGGTGAGCAGCATGAGCGCCAGCAGCCCCGCGACCTCCCCGTCGCCGGGCAGCAGCCGGCGCACGGCCCTGGCGAGCCTGATCGCCTCACCGGTCAGCTCGGCCCGGAGCAGTTGCGGCCCCGAGGTGGCGGTGTAGCCCTCGTTGAAGATCAGGTAGAGCACGTGCAGCACCACGCGCAGCCGCTCCTCCCGCTCGCCCTCGGGCGGGAGCCGGAACGGCACGCCGGTCGCCTTGACGCGCTGCTTGGCCCGGCTGATGCGCTGCGCCATCGTCGCCTCCGGCACCAGGAACGCGCTGGCGATCTGCGCCGTCGTCAGCCCGCCCACGGCCCGCAGCGTGAGCGCCAGCTGCGAGGCCTGCGACAGCGACGGGTGGCAGCACAGGAACAGCAGCGTCAGCGTGTCGTCGTGATCGCCGGGCCGCTCCTCGCCGGGCGCCGCGGCCGTGAACTCGTCGGCCGGAACGCTGACCGCGACGCTCTCCTCCCTGCTCCGGCGCGCGTGCTCGCTGCGGACCTGGTCGATGAGCCGGCGCGCGGCGACCGTGATCAGCCAGGCCCGCGGGTTGCCGGGCAGCCCCTGCTCGGGCCACTGCACGGCCGCGTCGAGCAGGGCCTCCTGCACGGCGTCCTCGGCCAGGTCGAACTGTTCGTACCGCCGTACGATCACGCCCAGCACCTGCGGCGCCAGCTCCCGCAGCAGCCCCTCGACCTCGCTCACACCCGCCCCCCGACGCCCGGCCCGCTCATCTCCCGCCGCCCCGCACACCCGTCTTCCCGCCGGTCAGGCCAACTCGTCGATGACCGGCCACACCTCCATCGCGCACAGCCGCGCGTCCGGCCAGCGGGCGGCGATCTCCGTGGCCCGCTCGGCATCGGCGCAGTCGACGATCAGGTAGCCGGCCAGGTGCTCCTTGGCCTCCAGGAAGGGCCCGTCGGTGATCGCGGGCGCCCCGTCGCGCACCTTCACGGTCCTGGCGGCGGCCGGGCCGTCGAGCGCCATCCCGCCGGCCAGCTCGCCGCTCTCGCGCAGCTCCTTCATCAGCGCGTCGACCTCCGCCATCACCTCGTCGACGCCACCGGCGATCGCCTCCTGGGCGGCGGGGTTGGTGTAGATCATCAGCATGTACTTCATGGGTCCCTCGCCATTCGCGCGATCGGTCGGCCGAACAGCATGGACGCCCCGGCTCAAGGCCACAGGACGCCGGTGACGGCCGTTCTGTGCGAGGTTAGAAGCCTAGCGCGCCGCCGGCGGGGCGCACGCAGATGGGGAGACGATGCGAATTCCCGGCCACGCGGGCAGCGACGAGGACGAGCAGGGAAGGATCCACGAACGGTGGGTGAGGGACCGCAACCGGCGGACCGAGGATCCCGGCTATCGGGAGTCCTGGTATGCCGAGCAGTGCGGAGGCTGCCGGTTCTGGTTCCCGCTGGCCGGGGAGCTGGGCCTCGACTACGGTGTCTGCGCGAGTGCGGCCTCCCCGTTCGACGGTCGTGTCCGGTTCGAGCACGACGGGTGTGAGGGGTTCGTGGAGTCGGGCGAATGGGCGACGCCGGACGACTTTTGACGCCCTCGGATCGAGAAGCTCTAAGATCGACGCGTGCAGGAACCGGACATTCACGCCATAGCCGCCCGACTGGCCGAGGTGCGCGGCGTGGTGGCCGTCGTCCTGGGTGGCAGCCGGGCGCGCGGCACGCACCGGCCGGACTCCGACATCGACCTCGGCCTCTACTACCGGGGCCCGCTCGACGTGGCCGGCCTGCGCGCGCTGGCGCGGGAGGTGACGGGCGAGCCGACCGAGGTGACCGAGCCGGGCGGCTGGGGGCCGTGGGTGGACGGCGGCGGCTGGCTCACCGTGGACGGCCGGCGGGTCGACTGGATCTACCGCGACCTCGACCGCGTCCACCGCGTCTGGGACGACTGCCGCCAGGGACGCTACGAGATCGGCTTCCAGGTCGGGCACCCCCTCGGCTTCTACTCCCACGCCTACGCCGGCGAGGTCGCCCTGTGCCGGGTCCTCGCCGACCCCGCCGGCGAGCTCGCCGCCCTGCGGCGGGACGTCGCGGACGAATATCCGCCCGCGCTGCGCCAGGCCCTGATCAGGGGGCTGTGGGAGGCGGACTTCGCCCTGACGATCGGCGGCTACGGCGCCAAGGGCCAGGACCCGGCGTACGCGGCCGGCGCGCTCTTCCGCGCCGTCGGCGTCGCCTGCCACGCCCTGCACGCCGCCGACGGCGCCTGGCTGATCAACGAGAAGGGCATGGTCGCCTCGGCCGCCCGGCTCCCCTCCGCCCCGCCCGGCTTCGGCGAGCGGGCCCAGGCGCTGCTGGCGGAGGTGGGGCGCACCCCGGAGGAGATCGCCCGTACGATCAACGCCGCGGCGGGCCTCCTTGCGGACGTACGAGCCGCTTGCGGCTGACGCGATGATCGCTGGGATAACCTGACCCGGTGCGCATAGGTGTGAATGTCCCCAATTTCGGCCCCGGCACCAACCCCGACGTGCTGCGCAGCTGGGCGCGGACGGTCGAGGGGCTCGGATACGACCTGCTCATGGTCTCCGACCATGTGGCGATCACCTCCGACGTCGCCAAGCAGTATCCCGCTCCGTTCTACGAACCGTTCACGACGCTGGCCTGGCTCGCCGGCTCCACCACCGGGATCGGGCTCGGCACCACGGTGCTCATCGTGCCGTACCGCCACCCGCTGCTCATGGCCCGGATGGCGGCCAACCTCAACGATCTCAGCGGCGGGCGGCTGGTGCTGGGCGTGGGGATCGGGTGGGCGCGGCAGGAGTTCGAGGCGCTGGGGGCGGCGTACGAGCGGCGCGGCAAGGTGACCGACGAGTACCTCGCCGCCGTCCGCGCCGCCTGGGCCGACGAGGGCGACTACCGCTCCGGCGGCGTGCCGATCTGGGTCGGCGGCGGCAGCGAGGCGGGGCTGCGCAGGGCGGTGCGCTACGGCGACGGCTGGCACCCGCTCAGGAGCACCCTTCCCTGGCTGCGCGAGAACTGGTCGCGCCTGAAGGAGATCGCCGCCGAGGAGGGCCGGCCGGTGCCCGCCCTGACGCCCAGGATCCTGCTGCGGATCACCGACGCGCCGCCGGCGGAGCGGCGCGCCGGCGAGGGCACGATCGAGCAGGTCATGGCCGACCTGGAGGAGCTGCGGCTGCTCGGCGCGGAGACGGTCGTCCTCGACCCGTTCCACGGGGACCCGGACGAGACGCTGCGCCCCGAGGCGGCCTGGGAGATGCTCGCCGCGGTGGCCGCCCGCCGCCGGTGAAGGAGCCGCCTCAGGGCAGCCGCGCCGCCAGCTCCTCCAGGTCGCCGACGAACCAGATGTGCCCGCCCTCGTTCGACTCGTACACCCAGTCGCGCAGCGCCGAGCTGGCGGCGGTGAAGCGGGAGATGTCCCCCACGACGGCCAGGCCGACGCGGTAGTTGACGAACTTCTGCGCGATCTCGCCCGCCACGCCCGTGCGCAGCGCGAAGAAGTCCTCGTGCAGCCGCTCGGCGGGGACGGCCACCCAGGTGGCGCCCCTGCCGAAAGCCTCGCCGAGGAGGTCGAGCGCGTCGCGGGTCTCGCGCAGCGGCTCGCCGTGCGGGTCGCAGACGTATACGCGGTCGTCAAGCATGTGCGGTCTCCAGGAAGTCCATGATCTCTCGGGTGTGGGCGGGGAGCAGGTGGCCGGTGCCGGGCAGGAGCCGTACGTCGGCGTTGGGCGCGGCACGCAGCAGGCGGCGGCGGGTGCCGTACGAGTCGAGCATCCGGTCGCGGCCTCCGGCGATCATCAGCAGCGGCATCGTGAGGCGGCCCAGGGCCGCGTCGGGGAAGATCGGCAGCTTGCCGCGGCGCGGCCGGAAACTGCGGTGGATCAGCAGCGCGAACTCGGCGAAGTCGTCGTCAGGAGGCGGGGGACCGGCGGCGGGGCCGAGGACGAGGCGCATCGCCCGGCGGCGGCCCCGTTCCCCGCCGAAGACCAGCAGCGGCAGCGCCCCCAGCAGCGGCAGCCACCGCTGCCGGCCGACGCCGCTCGGGCACATCAGCGCGAGCCGCTCGACCCGGCCGGGCCACCGGGTGGCGAAGTCGAGCGCCATCCAGCCGCCCAGCGACACCGCGGCGATCGAGACCCGCTCGACGCCCAGCCCGGCCAGCACCTCCGCCAGCCAGCCGGCGTAGAGGCCGGGCTCCAGCGGCGGGCGTGACGGCGCGCTCAGCCCCGGCTCGCCGATGAGGTCGACCGCGTGGACCCGGAACCGCCGTGCCCACGTGGCGACGTCCGCCAGCCACATGGCGCTGTTGGTGCCCGACCCGTGCAGGAGCAGCAGCGGCGGCGCGCCGGCGGGGCCGCACACCACCACGAACGTCTCCCCGTGTCCGGTCGGCACCCGCACGTGCTCGTACGGCACCGGCCAGCGCTCGAGCAGCTCCCGGTAGCGCCGCTCGACGGCCCGCGCGCCCTCCGGCGAGGTGTGGATCCCGCCCATGGGCCTCACTCCCGCACCAGCGCGTCGATGATCCTCAGGACCTGGGCGCTCTCCTCCAGCCCGCCCAGCACGATGACCTTCAGGTGCTCGCGCTCCTCGTCGTAGACGAACTCCACGCGCAGGCCATGGGGCCGGCTCGCCAGCGCCGCCATGACCATCGTGCTGACCCGGTCCATGTCGCCCCTGGCGATGCCGTCGATCTGCACGATGCTCGACACCTCCGCGCGGCGGGGCGCGCCGAGCGGCGTGCCGGTGAAGGCCGCCAGGTCCTCCTTGGCGATCCGGTACTGCTTGCCGATCCGCACGGCCGGCAGCCGCCCGTCGCGCACGTAGTTGCGCACGGTCTTGACGTGCAACCCCAGCAGGGTCGCCACCTGTTCCACGGTGTAATGCTCCATATCGCTCCCTATGATGGCACAGAATAGGGAAGAATAGGGAAGGTAGAAAACCGATGAAAGTGGGCGTAAAGCGATCTTCTATCCGGCCCACTAGTCTCACCGTTCATGACCCGCCTCAGCCCGGCTCTCGGGCCGCTCACCCTCCGCCAGCGCTGGCGGAGGGCCCGCCTCCAGGCCTACTCCTGGTCCCTGACCGGCGCGTACCGGCTGGGCGCGATGCACCCCGCCATCTGGCGGCTCGTCGCCCGGAGCTACCACCCCGCCTTCGACTGGCTGGCGGCCCGGCACGCCAGACTGGCCTGCCAGTTCGCCGCCGTGGACGTACCCGCCTACCGGCACTTCCTGCGGGCGAACGGCGCCGAGCACGCCAGGAGGCTGGCGGACTTCCCCGAGACCAGCAAGCAGAACTACGCCGCCGTCTATGACGAGGAGAGCCGCTGCCAGGAGGGCAGGCTGCACCGGCCCGGCGTGATCGTGGACGAGTCATCGGGGTCCAGCGGCAAGCCGTACAACTGGGTACGCGGGCCGCGCGAGCTCAAGGGCATCTACCGCAACGCGGCCGGCTACATCGAGCTGGTCTTCCCCGGCGAGCGGCTGTTCGTGATCAACGCGTACTCGATGGGCGCCTGGGCCACCGGCACCACCACCGGCACGGCCATGGCGCGCGTGGCGATGGTCAAGAACACCGGCCCCGACCTGGAGAAGATCGCCGACACGCTGGAGCACTTCGGGCCCGGCTACGACTACGTGGTGGCGGCGTACCCGCCGTTCCTCAAGCACCTGCGCGACCGCCTGGACGAGAGCGGCTTCCCGTGGCGGGACTACCGCATCCGCGGCATGGTCGGCGGCGAGGGCATGACCGAGGCGCTGCGCGACTACCTGGAGGAGCGCTTCGAGGAGGTCCGCTCCGGCTACGGCGCCAGCGACCTGACGATCGGGATGGGCGCGGAGAGCGGGTTCAGCGTGTGGCTGCGCAAGCGCCTGGCCGGCGACCAGCGGCTGCGCGAGCTGTTACTCGGGCCGGGGGAACAGCGGCTGCCGATGATCTTCCACTACAACCCGCTGGAGACGTTCCTGGAGGTCAACGGCCAGGGCGAGCTGCTGTGCACCATCAACACCAAGAGCTGCCTGCAGCCCAAGCTCCGCTACAACGTCGGCGACGAGGCCAGGTTGCACACCCTCGCCGACGTCAGGCGGGCGCTCGGCGCCGACGAGTACGAGCGCGCCTGGACCGACGAGCGGATGAACCTGCCGCTGCTGTTCCTGTTCGGGCGCAAGGACTCGACGATCTCCTACATGGGGGCCAACCTGTATCCGCAGGACGTCGAGTACGGCCTCTACCAGGGCAACCCGTACGCGGCCGCGATCAACCGGTTCTGCCTGTCGCTGGAGGAGCTGCCGGGCCTGGAGTACCGCCCGGTGATCAACATCGAGCTGCGCGGCCCAGGCGCTGCCGACCGGGACGAGCTCGCCGAGATCTGCCGCAAGGGCGTGGTCGCCCACCTCGGCGCCGTCTCGCGCGACTTCGCCGAGTCGCTCAAGGAGGACCCGACGGCCGCCGACCTGCGCGTCAAGGTCTTCGACCCGGGCGAGGGGCCGTTCGCCGGCTTCACGAAGATGAAGAACGTCTACCTGGTGAAGGACGCATGAGGACCACGGACTTCAGCAAGGCGCCGCCGCAGGGGCGGGCGACGGCGATGTTCGTCGGCGCGACCCGCTACCGGGGCCCGCTGTCGATATTCACGCTCACCCTGACGTGGTTCCGCATGGTGCGGGACATGAAGCGGATGCGCGGCTACTGCTGGCACAAGGTCTACTGGGAGTTCCCGTTCACGCTGGGCACGCTCGCGTTCTTCGAGGACCGCGACGCGCTGCTGCGCTTCGCCCGCAGCCGGCACCACCGCAAGCTCATGCAGTGGGTGACGGACGGCACCAGGAACGCCACCGGCGGCTACATCCGGCTCTACAACGCCGAGCCGGAGGGCTACAGCAACGGGATCTGGCGCGCGGAGGGCGGGCCGATGGCGCACATCGAGACGTTCACCCCGCTGTCCACGGAGCTGTCCGCGGGTGACGGCGAGGGTCCCCGGGTGAGGCGCGGGTGACGCTGCATCCCGTCGAGAGCCGCCGCGACCTGCGCGACTTCCTCTCCCTGACCGACCGCGTCTACGCGGGCGAGCCGCGCTTCATCCCGCCGCTGCACGCGCAGGTACGCACGTGGCACCGGCAAGGGGTAAAGCTGTTCCTGCTCAGGCGGCGCGGGCGGGTGGTCGCGCGGACCACGCTGCACACCGACGCCGCGCTGGACGCCAAGCTGGGCCGGGCCACGCAGCTGTTCGGGCTCACCGAGTTCGCGGAGGAGGCGGCGGAGGAGCTGTTCGACGGCATCCTCGCGGCCGGGCGCGCCGCCGGGAAGGATGCGGTGTTCGGGCCGGTGTCGCTGCTGCCCAACCAGTCGGGCGGCGTCATCACCTCCGGCTTCGACGAGCGCGGCTTCATCGACAGCGCCTGGAACCACCCGTACTACCCCATCGCGTACGAGACGCACGGCTTCGCCCGCCGCTTCGAGTCCGACACCTGGATCTGTCCGGTGCCGGACGAGCCGGTGTTCGCGTTCGACGACGGGCGGATCGCGGCCGAGGGGCTGCGCGTGCACCGGGGCGACCGGCGGCGCGTGGCGGAGCAGCTGCCGATCCTGCGGGAGATGCTGAACGCCAGCTTCGCGCAGCTCGGCTACTACACGGAGATCTCGGCGGAGCAGCTCGCGGCGCAGACGGACGGGCTGGCGTACCTGCTGGACGAGTCGTTGCTGCTGTACCTGACGAAGGGGGAGCGGCCGGTCGCGTTCGTGCTGTGCTTGCCCGACATTTCGCGATTTATCGCGAAAATCCGGGGCAATCTCCACCTCCTGCACCAGCTCCGCCTGCTGGCCACCCGCTCCCGCTACCGCAGCGAGGCCGTGCTCATCATCAAGGGCACGGTCCCCGGGGAGCAGGGCCACGGCTACATGCGGCTGCTGTCCCGGGAGCTGCACGAGGGGCTGCGCCGGGGCGGCTACCGGGCGCTGCGCAGCACGTACGTCGAGCGGACGAACCCCGGCTCCGCCGCCCAGTACACCGCGATGGGCGGCCGCCCCCTGCACGGCTACACCTTCTACGAGAAGGGCCTGACGGCGTGAAAGACCGGCTGCGGCCGCTGGAGCCGGACTTCTGGCGCGCCCCCAGCGCCCACAACACCCAGCCCTGGACCCTCACCTACACGGCCGACGGGGCCGAGATCGGCTGGGACCCGTCCCGCGCCCTGCCCATCAGCGACCCCACGGGCCGCGACCTGCGCCTGAGCCTGGGCGCGTTCGTGGAGTGCTGCCTGATCGTCTGCGCCGACGCCGGCCTGTCGGTCGGCTTCCGTCCCGATCCGGGGCCGCGGCGGGTGGGCGTCCTGTACGCCGCCGCGCAGCCGTACCGGACGCCCTTCACGACGGCGGACGTGCGGGCGCGCGGGGCCAACCGCGGCGAGTACCACCCGGGACGCCTGCCGGACTCCCTGGTCGCCGAGCTCGCCGGGATGCGGCGGCTGGCCTGCGGCGACCTCGCGGACCTGCTGCACGCGGCCGACCTGCGCCAGTTCGGCGACCGGGAGGTGACGCGGGAGCTGCGCGCCTGGCTGCGGCTCACCCGCCGCCACCGCCGCTACCTGCTCGACGGCCTCACCGACCGGGCCCTGTCCCTCAGCAGGGCGGAGGCCATCGGCCTGCGCGCCTCGCTCGCCCTCTACCCGGCCCTGCGCCCGCTGGGCCTCCCGAGGGTGCTGGCCGGGGCCTCGCGTGACCTGCTGGACTACGACGGGGACGTCCTGGTGCTGGTGGGGGCGGTCGAGGACGAGCTGGAGCTGGGACGCGTGCTGATGCGGCACTGGCTCACCCTGTCCGCCCACGGCTATGCCACACATCCGCTGAGCCAGATCATCGACTGCGAGCCGACCAGGCGGACCCTCGCGGACCGGCTGGGCGTCGCAGACCCGCGGACCCTCCTCCACCTGGCCCGGGTCGGCCGCCCCACCTCCTCCGCCACCCCTTCGTCCCGCCTGCGAACCTGACCCCTCCCACCCGTGGGCGGGGCTCACCGGTAGGCGGTCAGGCCGTCCGCCAGCTCCTCCGCGTCGCCGTCCCGATGCGCGTCGAGCGCCTGTTGCAGGGCGAACGTGCCGCGGATGGCGGCGATGCGGGCCACCGTCCCGTCGTCGGCCCAGCCGCCCAGCGTGAGCACCCGGTCCAGGAACGCGTCGCCGTGGCCGGCCGCGATGGCGGCGAGGTCCTCGGCGGGGTCGCCGATGGCGGCCTCGTCCCAGTCGATCACGCCGCTGAGCCGGGGCCGCCCGCCGTCGATCTCCCACAGGACGTTCTCGGCGCCGAGGTCGCCGTGCGCGACCGCCGTGGCGACGTGGGGGAGGTCCGCGGCCGCGGCGAGCTCCCGCTCGGCCCGACGGCGTCCCCCATCCGACATGAGCCCGAACAACTCGGCGCGGACATCCGCCTCGAACCGCCGCCACCGGTCCTCCGGCCTCCACGGCAGCCCCGTCCGCGCCCGCTCGTCGGCCCCCGCCCGCGCCAGCTCGGCGAGCAGCTCGGCGTACTGCTCCCCCACCGCCGCGGCCACCGCCGGATCGTCGAGCACGCCGTCCTCCAGCGGCGCACCCGGAACCCGGCTCAGCACCAGGTACGGCGCCTCACCCGCGCCCTCGAACGGCGGCCGGGGTATCTCGCCCGCGCCGTCGACCAGCGGCCGGGGAGTTTCGCTCGCGTTCTTGAACGGCGGCCGGGGTATCTCGTCCGGGCCCTCGAACAGCGGTCGGGGAGCCTCGCCCGGGCCCTCGAACAGCGGCCGGGGAATGCGGAAGCCGAGACCGAGCCCGGCGAGCACGCGCAGCATGGCCGCACGCTGGGGCAGCCGGGCGGCCGCCGCCTCGGTGCGGGGCAGGCAGAAGACCCGGTCCGAGCCGATCACGACCCGGTGGAACTGCCCCTCGCGGACGGCGAGAGGCCCTGATTCGGCGTCCTGTGCCAGCCAGCTCAGTGGATCATCCATCGTCCCAGCATGGCGGCAACGTCCCCGCAACGCCGAACCGGCCGGGGCGGGCACGGCGGCGATGCCGGACGGCGACGTGCCGGCGAGGGAGGCTGAACGCGCTCGTCCCGTTGCCTGTGTGGTGGGCACCGGGACGAGCGCGTGATGCGGGGTTTGATCAGTCGTCGTGATGGAAGCCGTGCCGGGGCCAGCTGCCGACCCAGTTGCCGTTGCCGCTGGTGGGCCAGTTGCGGTGCTTCCAGTGGGGGTCCCACGACCAGTTCCAGCCGCCGCCGCCCTTGCAGGCCTTGGTGTCGCGAGTGCCGGCGTACACGCCGTGGTCGGTGACGTGGTGATAGGTAATGTCGTCGTCCACCCCGAGGCCGCAGTGCTTCGAGTTGTGGTGCTTCCAGTCCGAGTCGGCCGTGGCGGGCGCGGCGCCGCCGTACAGCGCGGTCGCGGTGAGCAGGGCACCGCCGACGGCGATGAGGCTTTTCCTCATGATCTCCCCCTGTAATCACGAAGTGACATCGGAGATCACTATACGTAGCGATCTTGGGGGATGGGCGCAGCGCCACACCGCGTTTTCGATCAACGAGCCGCCGTCGATCAGCTTATGATCTACATTGTAAAGGCGCTGGACTCAGGAGGATCGCACGGCCGCCAGGTAGGCGTGGATCGCGTCGCGGTTGCGGGAGAGGCAGTCGATGCGCTGCTGGATGCGGTTAGCCTCGGCCTCCAGGAGGTCGGCCAGTTCCGGGGTGAGGCACTGCGGATGCAGGTGGATCTCGTCGGGCTTGTTCAGGAACGGCAGGATGCGACGGATGATCTCCGTGGTGAGGCCGGAGTCGAGCAGGCCGCGGATCTGCTGTACCCGGTAGACGGCCGACTCCGGATAATGGCGGTAGCCGTTGTCGGCGCGCTCGGGGCTGAGGAGATCCTGCTCCTCGTAGTAGCGCAGCATGCGGGTCGGCACGCCCGTCAGTCGCGACAGTTCGCCGATTCTCACGGTGGCTCCTCCCGGCTTGCCTTCACATTGATGTGAACGTTTCAGCATAGTCGACATGTCTGGTGCGACGATCACCGACGCCGTCCGCGTCGGGAGAATGCCCTGGTCGGGACTGCTGGCGCTGTTCTCGGCGGCGTTCACGGCGGTGATGACGGAGCTGCTTCCGGCGGGGCTGCTGCCGCAGCTCGGCGCGGCGCTGGGGGTGCCGGAGGGGCGGGCCGGGTTCCTGGTGACGGCACGCGGTGGCCTCGACCCTGTCGGCGATCCCGCTGACGGCGTTGCTGCGCGGGCTGCCGCGCCGGCCCGTACTGGTGGGGACGCTGGCGGGGTTCGCCCTGTTCAACACGGTGACGGCGGTCTCGTCGTCCTACGCGGTGACCTTCGGGGCGCGGGTGCTGGCCGGCGTCATGGGCGGGATCCTGTGGGCGATGCTGGTCGGGTACGCGGCGCGGATGGTGCCGGTGGAGCGGCGGGGGAGGGCCATCGCGATCGTCTCGGCGGGGATCACGGTGGCGCTGTGCGCGGGGATCCCGGCGGGCGCGGCGCTGGCCTCGGCGTTCGGGTGGCGGACGGCCTTCCTGGGCCTGGCGGTCGTGGCGGTCGCGCTGGTGGGGTGGGTGCTGTGGAAGGTGCCGGACTTTCCCGGCGAGGCGGCCACGGTGCGGGTCCCGCTGCGGCGGGTCGCGGTGCTGCCCGGCGTCCGGACGATCCTGGGGGTCACGGTGCTGGTGCTGGTCGGGCATCAGGCGATGTACACGTACCTGGCGCCGTTCGTGGCCTTCGCCGGGATGGGGCGGACGAGTGTCGTGCTGCTCGTGTTCGGGGTCGGGACGGTGGTGGGCATCTGGGTCACCGGGGTGGCGATCGACCGGTTCCCGCGGGTGACGCTCGTGGTGGTGCTGGCCGTGGTGGCGGGGGCCATGACGGTGCTGGCCGTCTCAGGAGGGCCGGGGTGGGCGCCGTTGGGCGCGGTCGCGCTGTGGGGGGCGGCCTTCGGCGGCGTGCCGACGTTGCTACAGTCGGCGCTGGTGGACGCCTCCGGGGCGGGGAACGCGGATGCGGCCACGTCCATGCAGACGACCGTGTACAACGCGGGGATCGCGGCCGGGTCGCTGGCCGGCGGGCTGGTGCTGGAGGGCGCCGGGGCGGGCGCGCTGCCGTGGACCTCGCTGCCTCTGGTGGCGGCGGCCCTGGCGGTCGTGGTCGCGGCGCGCCGTCGCGCGTTCCCCGCCCGCCGGTCCTAGAGGCCGTGCCCGGCCAGGGGCTGGAAGGGTTCGCGCTCCTTGTACGACAGGTGGGACGGCAGGCCGTCGGTAAGCAGGCCCACGGTTTCGCGCAGCCGGCCGAGGCCGTCCGGCGACGTCGGCGAACGAGACGAGGGCGAGTGGCTGGCCCGGATCGGCGCGGCCGCGCGGCCGCCGGCCGGTCACGCCGCTGAAGGCGGCGCCGGCCGCCAGTCCATTCCGTCATTCATTCCGGCTCGGCAGCGCGCTGTTGCAGCGCTACGGTCGCATGCGCTATTGATCACGGCTACGCCCGGGTGTGCCGTGACCTGAGGATTTCCTGAGTCGGACGCAGAGTGAGGACATCGATCACGCGTGGGCCCAAGGCGCGAGCCACCCCTCATCGACCAGGCTGACTCACCACACCGCTGACGTCGTAGACCGCGATGGTGCCCTTTCCCGGGTCAGCGCGGTGCGCGCGAGAGTCCAGAGCGATGTGGCGATTGTCGCTCATCACCCAGAGCCGGCCTGTCGAGTCGGCCAGGCGCAGGCGCAGGCGCAGGCGCCGGTGGGGCTCGTCAGCACCGTGTGGATCGCGGCGACCGCCCGCGAAATGCCCGCGGAGGGCCGCCCGGCGGACGTTGCGCCCGCGCGGCGGCGCGTGATCCGCGTCGCGGTCGCGGCAGTGGCCGTGTTGCCGATCATCGCAATGATCCAGCCGGAGCAGACCGCGCACCTCACCTACACCGGCTGGTCGACTGACTGCTATGACCGGCCCGGCTTCGGCGACCTGAAACCTGCCGAACGCGACGCCGCGTTCCTGTGCCGGGCGCGGAGCACGGAGGGCGGGGTCCCGCCCATGTTCCCGGACAGCCTGTCGGACCAGGCGATCCTCGCGTACGGGCGGCAGCTGTGCCGTACAGAGGAGCGCGACGAGCAGGAGGCGGTTCTGACGCGGGCCGGGAGCGCGCGGCCCGCCTGGGGCGCGGACCCGTGGGACCTCGTCTACGTGTGCCCGGAGATCGTCGGCGCAACCCGTCCCGAGTTGCTGCGGTCGACCACGGAGGCGGAGGCGGCGAACGACGCCTACATCGCCGAGGAGAACGCGAAGTGCCGCGACCGTGGCCCCGGACGAAGGGGGTCGTCCAGGCCACGGCCAAATACTTCCTGTTCGTCGACGGCGATCCCGGCTATCTGGTTCACGACCCAGAGGACGAAGCGGCCGACGAGGCGGCGGAGCAGGCGATGGACAAGGTCTACGACGACAGCACCCTCATCGGGGTGGCCGGCAGCGCGGTGCTCGTCGGGCACCTCGAAGACGTCGTTGATCTGTGCCTGATTGTGAAGGCCTTCCGCACCGCGCCGCCACAGCGGACGGCCGGGTGGGATCAGGTCAACGAGGTGTCGATCGTCAGCCGCAGCGGCCGGCTCACCGTGCCGGAGATGGGCGAGGGTGGAGAGGTGGGCGCGGGTGCCCCGATGCCGAACCTGGCGATCGCGGGGAAGGGCCGCTACCGGCTCCGTGTCTACGTACGGGTCGACGATTCGGGAGAGGAGCAGCACCTGGTCGCCGTGTTCCCGGGTGCGTCGGGGAAGAGGCTCAAGCTCAAGCGGTGAGAGCGGCGGGGCAGGGGAGAGCCGTCTCGTCCGGCGCGGCGCGGGGCAGGGGAGGGGCGTCTCGTCCGGCGCGGCGCGGGGCAGGGGAGGGGAGGGGCGTCTCGTCCGGCGCGGCGCAGGGCCTGTTCGGGCCGCCGGCGCCACATTGGTCGACGGCACCCGGGCGTGTCCAGCCGACCGACGTGCGGGCATTCGGGACAGTCCGAGCCGGTGAGCATGTGATGTGCGCGTGCCCTGCAAGGGGCGCGACAAGTCCGCCTCGTGGTTCGCGGTCACCCGTGCCCCCGGACGCCCTCACCTTCCGAGGATGCCGGGCAATACTGCCAGACGAATTCCAGCCACGGCGGAGCCACCCCCGTGAAGTGCGCCCAGCTGCCCGGTTCCGCACCCGGGTAGTCACCTCGGACCTCAGAAAGGAGCGTCAGCATGAAGCCTTCCCGGATCAGGCTGTTGACTATCCGGCTCAGCGTCTGCCTGTACTCCATGGGTTCGCGAATGTGGCGACCGGCCGGCTTGCGGCTATAGACCCAGTCCTGGTCGGGATAGCAGGTCACGGCCTCGTCCGTGTAGGGGTGCTTCAGCGTGTAGCCCTCCCCGTTCCACGAGTGGTGAGTGAGCCCGGAGAAGAACGGGTTGGCGCACATCAGGTAGTAGTAGCCACCTTCGTCGACCACTCTCGCGACCTCGCGGAAAACGATCCGGGAGTCCGGGACGAAGGTCAGCGAGTACGGATGCCAGACCAGATCGAACGAGGAGTCGTCGAGGGCCGACAGGTCTCGCATGTCTCCCTGGATCGTGCGGATGCCGACGTTGTAGTGCTCGGCGGCCAAGCGGTCCCGCTCCAGCTGCCCGGACGAGATGTCGAGAACCGTCACGTCCGCTCCGAGCAGAGCGAAGGCCGCAGACTGCTGCCCGCCTCCTCCCGCCAGGCAGAGCACCTTCCGGCCCGCCAGATCGCCGGGGATGCCCAGCCTCTCCAGGCCCAGATAGGCCTGAGCCTTCTCCGCGTCCAGGTCGAGCATAGGACGGGTGAACAACGCCTCCGCCTCCACAAGGGCTTGCCAGCGTTCCTCGTTGTAGTGGTAGACCTCGTCCCGCATGGCAGACACCCTAGCTGTCGTCCAACGGCCGGGACGAACCATATTCGGTCGGGCCTTGCTCCTGCGCCGTCCTCCTACACCAGTCCACCCGCCGTGAACTGCCACTTCAGGCCGTGCTGCTCGTCACCGCCACGCTGACGGCGGTGACGGCGGTGCCCGCCCACGCCGGCCCCGCCCATGCGATGCGCCGGTGTGCCGAGGGTCAGGTCGCGAACCACGACATCCCGCACCTGCTCGTCTGGGGCAACGGCGGAGGCGGGGTTCCCGTCGGCCGCAACCCGGGCAACTTCATCGAGCCGGGTGACGTGTTCCAGATCGTCCCGGACATGAGTTCACGAGTGGATCCCGATGACTGGGAGGGCGGCAGCCTCGGCCCCGGCGGCAACGGGCAGGCCGCGCCGCGGGGATGGCCCTTCCCCGGCCTGGCCCAGTACCCGGCCGTGCTGCGCTTCAACAACAACCCGGCCGGCTGGGTGGGCGATCCCGTGCAGGCGACGGCCCTCGGAGGATGCATGCTCTGGGCCGACGCCCTGCCCGTCCGGCTGCTGTTCGGGGTCACGACCCCGATCTGTCCGACAACTCCGGACAGTGGAGCTTCCGTCTGCGGATATACGGCCGCGATCAGAGCGTGCCTCCGAAGGCTGGGGTGGCCGGTCGTTGATGGCAACGATGTGAAGACGGTCGCTTTCGAAGGGCGAGTCTGTCGAATCGGGGGCTACACCTCGGCGACTTTCAGCCCTATCGTTACCAAGTGATGACGTTCCGTGTCGGTCCGTCCAGGCGGTGCAACTCAGGAGGAGTGAGCAGATGCCTTTCGATGACTATCAGCGGGAGAGCTCGCGGCGGATAGACCAACAGCGTGAAATGGTCCGGCGTTCCACCGACGAGTCATCGCGTAGACGCGATCGCGAAGACTGGCGTGCCCGCCGTGACAGCGGCGATGACGACCTGAGCTTCGGGACGCAGGTCATCCTCGCCGTCGTGGCCCTCGTCGTCTTCTTCCTCGTGGTGTACCCGCAATTGCCCCACCACTGAGGGACGGACTATCCCGCCGGCCGGCGTTCGCCCTGGGTCACCACCGTCGGCCGGCTGACCGCGGTTTCCGGTGGGTACGGCCCGTTCCAGCCGTCCTCCGATGACGCCCGCACCTACGCTGACTGAAGAGGCACGGTAGTGGCCAGGCCGGAGGTCGGCCACTCCTCGGCCGAGATGGCCCCGCTGACTTCGGGACAGGTCGCGGATCGCTGCGGCGAAGGTGAGCTCCCGGCCGGCTCGCCGATCTGAATCAGTGGGGTCGGTTTCGAGAACGCGAACGACTGCTGGACCATCGAGCGCAACAAGATCTCGGTGGGCCGGCCCCAGCGGTATCCGCGCCCTTCTCTAAGTCCCGTTCCGCCTCTTTCCTCTGGCCCTGAACCGGCTCACCCGCCGCACGACCGGCGGCTGGTCCCCGTACGGGTCCGACAGCGCGCGGGCTGAATGGGCCGAGCGGCGAACAATAGCGGGCGGAACGAGGAATTGGCACGGTGCTCGACTGAAATTATAGGCCGCTCTAAATTGCCGAACATGCGTGCTTTCAAAACCGTGGCACGTTGCGGACACAAGCCTTGTCAAGCTGGATGTACGCGCGCACAGTCGAAGCAAACAATCCGGCTCTGGAGGGCGTATGGACGAAAAGGGCACACCAAATCCCCGCGGCAGAATCGCAATAAGGCGTCTCTTATCCGCTGGCCTCGCGATATTCGCCGCCGCATTCCTCGTCGCGCCGCCCGCAGCGGCCCTGGCCCTGCCGACGCCGAAGGAATTCGTGTCGAACCTCGACCTTGAGTGCTTCAAGACCACCTCGTACCAGCCGCCGGCCACCACATTGGTGCTGCGCCACCTCAACCCCGTGCTCGGCAACCTGCCGACCGTGCAGGTCACGCTGGGCCAGCGCGAGCAACTCTGCGTCCCGGTGGCCAAGAACAACGTCATCCCACCGCCGAATGTTCTCGACTACATCAGGTTCGTCGACCTGTCGTGCTACCGGGTGACCGGGCCCTCGATCAACCGGAATCTGGGGCTGCGCCACCTGAACCCGGTCCTGCAGAACGTGCCGGGCATCAGCGTCACGCTGAACGCGCCCCAGCATCTGTGCGTGCCGGTCGCCAAGAACGGCATGGTCCCCGCCCCGGACATCCTGCGGGTCATCTCGCACATCGACCTGCTGTGTTACGGGCACCAGCCGAACCCGCCCATGAACATGCCCCTGACCCTCACCCAGCTCAACCCCGTGCTGGTCAACCAGATCCCCACCAGCACCGTCCAGGTCGCCGCCGCCCGCCAGCTCTGCGTCCCGGTGCAGAAGGCCCGTGACGAGATCCCGCCGGACGTGCTCGGCGTCGTACGCTGGATCGACCTGGAGAAGTTCGACATCGGCAGCCCGGCCATCTCTCCGGTGCCGCTGACCCTGAGACACCTGAACCCGGTGCTGGGGAACCTGCCCCCCGAGGAGCTCAGGCTCACCGGCGCCGCGCAACTGGCCGTCCCCGTCTCCAAGAACGGAGCCGTGCCGCCCGGCTGATCCACCTCCGCGACCGGGCCGGATGGCCGGCCCGGTCGCGCCGGCGGCCAACTCGGGGCCGGGCGACCGCGCGTGTTCTTCATGCTGAGCGGCAGCGTGGGCACGGTTGCGTCCAGGCCGTAGCCGGTGCAGCCACAGGCTCCGGCGTCGAAGCCGGAACAGGCGTCGGCAGGAGACGTGAGCCGCGGCCGACGATAGCCCGGTGGGTCAGGACGCTCTCGATGGTGAGCACCGCCGGTTCGAATGAAGCAGCAGGCGCAGGCCAGTGCAATCGTTGTCCTGGGTTGTGGCCAACGCAGCATGTCGCACTACTGAACGACCCGCCCGACCAGCGACGATCCTTGGTCGGCGGCGATCGCGAGACAGTAAATCGTCCTATACCGAGGCCGGTCTTTCGCCGAAGGCACCAGGCCGCTCACGATGACCTCGTCCTTCCGCTTCTCCACCAGCCGCATTCTCGGCGTGCACCCGTTCTCGGTCAGGCGCTGCATATCCCCCATCCCCGGAAACGGCCCATCGGGGATGACATAGATGGTGGCGAACTCCGCCACATGCGGCCGATCGCATGGAACGACCGTCACCATGAAGTCGTCAGGTAAGGGATCGATGCAGTCGCCCGGCCTCAGTTCGGTGGCGTGGTATCGGTGCACCCCGGGTGAAAGGCTGACCTCTGAGGGGGAGGGGGTCGGCTGAGCCGCCTGCCGGACGCTGGGGGTAGCGGAGGGCGAGGAGACGGGCGCCACGGTGCATGCCGTGAGGGCGGCCACCATCCCCTATGATCAGGCCTGGAAGGGCCGAAAGTCTGAACAGCATGCGGGAGATTGCGCCGTGACTCGCGGGGGTTCTGGTCTTCGGCGCGGGTGACGACGACCGCGCGGCCGCCCGTCCGCCGATGGCACGCCTTTACGGGCCATTGCGGAAACGCCCATTTCCTTTTTGCGGCGCACAATATTGTTATTCTACGGTGATAAAACTCTGCCAGGATTCTTCGGCCAAGATCAATGAGAGGAATCCTGTGAGACTGTTAACTAGGGCCGGGCGCCGGATCAGTGCACTGGTGGCCGTTGTCGCCCTGGCTTCCGGCGCGTTCGCATCGGGTGCACAGGCCGCACCGCAATCGATAGTTTTCGGGGCCGCTTCCGCGTCGCCGAAAAGACACACGGGCACCTGCCCGGTGACCGTGACGCTGTCCACCACGGTGAAGGTGAAGGCGCCTGTTGCGCTGAAGTACCAGTGGACCTTCAGCGACGGCGACAAGAGCAAGACCAAGACGTACCGGATCGGCGGCAAGGGCGTCAAAACCATCCGCCTGTCCACGTCGCTCAAGGTCGATGGCGATGCCACCGGCTGGGGTGCCGTGCGTGTGGTCAGCCCGGCGACGAAGACCTCCAAGAAGGCGTCGTTCGCCGTCACCTGCGACGGTGGCGACGAGAGCACCGGCGACGTCTTCGACAGCGTGAACACCTCCGTCGAGTACGTCACGTCCGACGCCACGCCGACGCCCACGTCGAGCCCGAGCCCGACCTCGAGCCCGTCCCCGACTCCGACTCCGACCGGGACCCCGCTCCCGAATCTGGTGCAGAAGGCCCGCATCGCCTTCGAGCGCACCACCGCGTCGAAGTGCCCGCTGACCTTCAAGCTCCACGGCCGGCTTGAGGGGATCCCCGCGGGTGCGCAGTCGATCCAGTACCGCCTCGTCGGCGCCAAGGACTGGAAGACGCTCAACGTGCCGGCCGACCACGGCCCCGTCTACAACGCCGTGCTCGAGACGCTGAGCTGGGACCAGGAGTCGACCACGTACTCGGTGCAGATCGAGTTCAACCAGGCCGGCAAGCTCAAGACCAACATCATCTACTACTTCGAGTGCGCCGGGCCGAAGGAGAGCGCTCGGATCGGCGACGCCGCCGGCGACATCAAGCGCGACAGCTGGGGCGGCGGCCCGCTGGCCGAGCTGGTGGCCGATGCCATGCTCGAATCGGTCCAGCCCGTGTCCGGCGCGCAGATCGCCCTGGTCAGCAAGTACGCGGTCCGCTCGCCCAACGCCGAGATCAAGAAGGGGCCCGTCACGTACGGGCAGCTGTATGCCACGCAGCCGAACGGGCTCCACGTCGACACCTGGTCCATGAACGGCTCCCAGCTCAAGTGGCTGCTGGGGCACGCGAGCAAGGAGCGGGGGGTGCTGACCCCGTCCGCCGGGCTGCGCTACACCCTGACGGACGGGAAGATCACGGAGATCACGCTGAACGGCGCGCCGGTGACCGATACTCAGGTGATCAAGGTCGCCGCGAACTACATCCTGGCCGGCGGCTGGGAGGGGTTCCCGCAGTGGAAGTGGCCCAACAACAGCGTGGCGCACAACGGGCCCGACGACCGGGGTGCGCTGGCGTCGTACTTCGCCGATCACTCGCCGGTCAGCCCTCCCAAGGGAGACCGCGTCACGGTTCGCGGCTGAGTTTCCCAGACGTAGGCATTCCTCAGGCGTAACGTGCGCTGTTCTCCGGGCGGAGGAGCATTCCGTCCGGAGAAAGCCTGGCTTCTGACCTGAGAACGAGCGCCGTCGTCCTCGTTCGCGGGCCCCAGCGGCATGGAGTCGCCGGGGCCCGCACCGCTTGGATCGTGCATTCGTACCGGCCGCTACCTGGCGCTCCGGTCATGAGTCCAGGAGGCGTTCGGCCTCGCGCCGCTGCTAGTCGATCTGCGGGGGCAGCCCGGCCTCGCGCCGCTGCTGTCGAGCTGCCGGCGCAGCCCGGCCGCGTCGTCGTGGCGGCCGACCTCGTCCAGGAGCTCGGCCCACTGGTGCTAGCCCCCCACAACCCGAGGGCATGCAGCCGGTCTCCAGACCGGCGGACGCGCGCACGGCGGCATGGCCCATGAGCCCCAGCGCCAGGTCTGGCCGGTTCGCGACGGGATCCGTCGCGGCCAGCCGCCGGAAATCAGGAGCGCCTCCTCCGTGGGGGCCGGCACGCTCTGGTGGTCCGCCACGCCTGGGAGCAGGGTCGCACACTGGAGGCCCATTCCCGGCGGCTGGCGGACGCCGTTCGCACCGACGGCGATCGCGTACAACGGCCGGCTCCACGTGTTCATCCGCGGACAGAGCGACCGAATATCACTCCCTGCGCCACCGACCCCTGGCCCGAGGCCGTGATGTGCTGCACCCAGCTCTGCTGCGCCGGCGGCAACTGCCTGCTCAGCTCCTCTACAGCTCGTCCGCTCACTCAATAGATGAAGAACGGTGGGGAAGGACGTGAGCAGGGCCTGCTCATCTAAGGGGATGGGTGGTCGGAACGGCTCAGCAGCCGCAACGCCATTAAGGGGAACGCCACCACCGACAGGAGGCCCGCTGCCACCAGCGCGGCGGCATTCGCCGGACGGATGGCGTCCAGCTTCAGGCCGATCGTCGCCGCGGCCACGATCACCGGCAGCGAGGTGGCCTGCAGGAGTCCGCTGGCCATGACCTCCGCGTGCGAGAGACCGGCAGCGCGGTAGACCAGTGCCGGAAGCCCGCGAACCAGGAGCAGCGCGGCCAGGAACATCGGCACCAGCGCCACCGTCCCGGCATCGGCGAACAGGGCGCCGAGATCGAACTGGATGCCGCTCGTCACGAAGAACACCGGGACGAGAAATCCGTAGCCCAAACCCTCGAGCTTGATGTGAAACTGGGGATGGGACCGTTCCGCGTCGGGGTCGATCAACCGGAGCACGGCTCCCGCGACGAAGGCGCCGAGGATGGCCTCGAACCCCAGGTGCAAGGCCATCGCGGACAGCCCGACGACGAGGAGCATCGACAGGCGGACCCGGATTTGCGCGCTCGTGTCGGCCAGCATCTCCACGGCTCGGGACAGCCACATGGAGCGCTCCGCCTGCATCGACGCCAGCACGATGAGCACCGCCAGCCCCAAAAGGCTGAGGAGCAGCAGCAGCCTGGATCCGGGGTTCGACGAATGCTCGGAGAAGAACAGCGACAGCAGCACCACAGCGCTGATCTCACCGGCCGAGGCTCCGCCGATGGTGAGCTGGCCGACCGGCCGGTCGATCGCGCCCGCGTCCTTCAAGATGGGAACCAGCAATCCAAGGGACGTGGCCACCAGAGCAGTGCCGATCAGCAGGGGGCTCTCGGCCAGCCCCGCTACGTACAGGGACAAGCCGACGATCGCGGCCAGCGCGACCGTGCCGGCCAGGCCGGCGCCGACCAGCCGGGCCTGCGGCCCGCGCAGTCGCCGGAGGTCGATTTCAAGTCCGGCCAGGAACAGAAGGAAGCCCAGGCCGATGATCGACAATGACTGGACGGTGGTGTCCGCCGCCACCACGTTCAACACTGCCGGGCCAAGGACGACACCGGCCACGATCTCGAGGACCGGGCCGGGTACGGGCAGGCGGGGCACCATGGCGAGGAGAAACGGGACGCCGGCGGCTACCGCCAGCACGATCAGCAGGTTGTCGTACGACATCGGACACTCCGGTGCTCGCGCGGCGGGCTCCGTCGGTTGTCGGGCTGAGACCAGTCGTGCGGTGGACTATCCCGGCGGGTCATCGATTTTGATCTTGTCTCCTGTGTCGGAGATGAAGATGACCAGCAGCTTCGCCGGTTTCGTCTGGCTGGTGTTCTCCGTGAGCACATGGTGGGCACCCGGAGGCTCGACCCAATGCTCGCCCTCATGGAAGGTTCGCACCGGCTCCCCACCGATCTGGCTGCGAAAGGTGCCTGCGAGCACGTAGGCGTACACGAAACTGTCGCCGTGCCGGTGCGGCACCGCACGCGCACCTGGTGGGAAGGCCGCGATCGCCGAGGTGAACGTCTTGCCCTTGACATTGGGAAGCGCCTGTTCCGACAGAATCGAGAGCGTCTCGGACGGCGGCTGCGAAACCGTGACGGCGACCGGCACCTCGGCCGCACCCTGCGCCTTGCCGGTCGCGTGCTCCGCTGCGGGAGCACACGCGGCGGCCGTGGCCACCATGCCGGCAGCCAGGATGCCACCGGTGAACCGTCGTCGGATCATGACGTCTCTCCTATCCCGCTGGGACCTTGAGGCCGACAGGACGATCCCGAGGCCTCCCAGCCTCCGGCCCTGAGGGCTCGCCGCTCCGACGCGCCACACCACCGCGGACAGCCGCTTGCCTCGGCGTGGCGTCCCGGCCAGGCGGAGTGGACTTGCTCGAGTACGCTGCCCAAGCGATTCGATGCCTATCGAGGGCGAATTCAAGCCTTGGCGATGGTCTGTTCAGGCGCAGGTCGAGCCGCCCGAGGCCGCGCCGCGCCGAACTGCGCGGCCGACCCTGCCGTGTGGCCGGGCCGGCAGCGCGGCGTGGGCAGAGACCGGCTACCCGGCGGCCGCGCACGTAGCCGGCTATTCGGCTGCCGCGACCCGGATGATCGTCTTGCCGGGGACGCGCTGGGCGGGCGCGAACGCCGAGGGCGCCTCGGCGAGCGTCAGCACGGCCCCGACGATCGGGCGGAGCCGTCCGTCCCGGAGCCGCTGGGCCAGGTCCGCGAGTCGGGCGCGATCGGGCTCGACGACGAAGAAGATCATCCTCCTGTCCGGGGGCCGGACCGTGGGTGGCGAGGCGATGGAGACGAGGGTGCCGCCGGCGCGTACCAGCGCGGCCGAGCGGTCCAGGAGCTCACCGCCGATCACGTCGAACACCACGTCGACCTCGCCGGCATCTTCCAGGGGGTCGGCCTGCAGGTCCAGGAAGGCATCCGCGCCGAGCTCGAGTGCCGTGTCCCTGGCGGTGGCCCTGCCGGTGCCGATCACCCGGGCTCCCGCCTCGCGCGCGAGTTGCACCGCGATGGAACCCACCCCGCCTGCGGCGCCGTGGATCAGGACGGTCTGACCGGCGGCGAGGCGGCCGTGGTCGAACAGTCCCTGCCACGCGGTCAGACCTGAGATCGGCAGTGCGGCGGCCACGGTGTGGTCGACGTCGGCCGGCAGCGGCGCGAGGTTGCGGGCCTCCACCGCCACGTACTCGGCCAGCGAGCCGTTGCGTGCCCAGTCGGTCAGCCCGAACACCCGCTGACCGACGGTCAGGCCGGTGGTTCCGTACCCCAACTCGGCGACGACACCCGACACCTCGTGCCCGGGCACGCTCGGCGTCCGGTCACGGCCCGCGCGGTCGGACCACGTTCCCGGCCAGTCGAGCTCTCCGGGGGTGAACCCTGCGGCATGCACCCGGACGACGACGTCGTTCTCGGCGGCGTGCGGATATGGCTCTTCCGTCAGGGAAAGCCCGGCCAGGCCGGCGGCGCGGTCTCGAACGGTGATGGCCTGCATGACGGGTCCTCGCGAGCGGTGAAACAGCGGACAGGACGAACGTACCCGCCTGAGATACGTTCTGACCTGCGGCGAGTCGCCAAAGGCGGCAGGTGATCGCTGGATGTCGTCCGGCCCGTCCGCCCCTACAGATCCAGGCGGACGCCGTAGGCGCTCAGCCAGACGTTCAGGTCCAGTGCCAGCTCCAGGCCGAACCGGGTCATCGTGGTGGTGACCTTCTCGGGCGGGGCCGTGACAGCCTCGCTGACGGCCGCCGGGTCGAGCAGCGGCAGTACCGGGGCCTCCTTGTCACTGACGACCTCGCGCAGCGCCGCGCGGAGCGCCTGCTCGTAGCCCAGGTCCTGGGTCACCGGGTACGGGGCCTTGACGCGGCGCCGGATCGGCTCGGGCAACAGGTCGGCCCCGGCCGCGCGCAGCAGGCTCTTCTCCCTGCCGTCGAACGTCTTCATCGACCACGGGGTGTTGAAGACGTACTCGACCAGGCGGTGGTCGCAGAACGGCACCCGCACCTCCAGCCCGACGGCCATGCTCATCCGGTCCTTGCGGTCGAGCAGGAAGGGCAGGAAGCGGGTCAGGTGCAGGTAGCAGATCTCGCGCATGCGCCGCTCGCGGTCGTCCTGCCCGTCCACGTGGGGCACCTCGCCGAGCGCCGTACGGTAGCCGTCGGCCGTGTAGGCGTCCATGTCGAGCCGCTGTTTCAGCGACCTGTCCAGGATGTCGGTCGGCTGCTGCTCACGCATCACCATGGCCAGCCATGGGAAGGTGTCGGCCTCGACCGCCTGCGGCAGGTGGAACCAGGCGTACCCGCCGAACACCTCGTCGGCGGACTCGCCCGACAGCGCCACCGTGGAGTGTTCGCGGATCGCGCGGAACAGCATGTAGAGCGACGAGTTCATGTCGCCGACGAAGTGGGGCACGTCCCAGGCGCGCACGACGGCGGCGCGCAGCCTCGGGTCGGCCAGCTCGTCCGGCCCGAGGACGATGTCGGTGTGATCGGAGCCGACGTGCTCGGCCAGCATCCGCACGAACGGCGCGTCCGGGTCGCCGCGCAGCTCGTCGGCCTGGAAGTTGTCCGCGTAACCCGCGTAGTCCACGGCGAACGAGCGGATCCGGCCGTGCTTGCCGGCCAGCGCGGTGATGATGCTGGAGTCAAGGCCGCCGGACAGCAGGCTGCACAGCGGGACATCGGAGACGAGCTGCCTGCTGACGATGTCTTCGAGCAGCTCACGCACCGTGCGTACGGTGGTGTCGAGGTCGTCGGTGTGCTCGCGGGCGTCCAGCCCCCAGTAACGGCGCAGCCGGGTGCCCTGCCTGCTGACGCGCAGCAGGTGGCCCGGAGGCAGTTCGTACATGCCCTTGTAGACGGGGCGTTGCCGGACGCTCCCCAGGCTGAGGAGCTGGCGCAGACCGTCGAGGTCCACGACGGGCGGGGCCAGCGGATTGGCCAGGATCGCCTTGGGCTCCGAGCCGAACAGCACGCCGTTGGGCAGGGGGTAGTAGTAGAGGGGCTTGATGCCCATACGGTCGCGGATCAGGAGGAGCTCCTGGGTGCGCTCGTCCCACAGAGCGAAGGCGTACATGCCGTTGAGCCGGTCGGCGACGGCCTCGCCCCACTCCAGGTAGCCGTGCAGCACGACCTCGGTGTCGCTCCTGGTGCGGAAGCGGTGGCCTTTGGCGGCCAGTTCGGCGCGCAGCTCACCGAAGTTGTAGACCTCGCCGCTGTAGGTGATGACGGCCGGCCCCTCTGCCGTCATGGGCATGTGGCCGCCCTCGATGTCGATGACGGCCAGCCTGCGGTTGCCGAGCGCGGCGTGCGGGCCGAGGTGGAGGCCCTGGTCGTCGGGGCCCCGGCAGCTCATGGTCTCGGTCATGGCGAGGGCGGTGGCGCGCTCGCCGGTCAGGTCGCGTTCGAAGTCCACCCATCCTGCGATGCCGCACATGCGCGGGTCCTCTCAGATGATGTCATGGTGCTCCCTGGCGTCGGCCTGACAGCTTGCCTGACGCCCTCGCAACATAACCGCGCAGGGCTGATCGGTCCATAGGCGATCAGCATCACCGAAGGCGCTCTGCGCGGCCGAGCGTCACCCCTTGATTCTTCGTATGGCTGCGTGACGCCGGGGGCCCGGCGGTCAGCGGCCGTACGCCTCCAGCAGCCGCAGCCACACCTCGGTGACCGTGGGGAACGCCGGAACCGCGTGCCACAGGCGGTCCAGCGGAACCTCGCCGACGACCGCGATCGTCGCGGCGTGCAGCAGTTCTGCGACGTCCGGGCCGGCGAGCGTGAAGCCGACGATCACTTCCCGGTCCTCGTCGACGACCATGCGGGCCTGCCCCCGGTATCCGTCGGCGTGCAGGGCGGATCCGGCGACGGCGCCCAGGTCGTGGTCGACGACGCGGATCCGTACCCCGGCGGCCTCCGCCGCGGCCGCGGTCAGCCCCACCGACGCGATCTCCGGTTCGGTGAAGATCACCTGGGGCACCGCGCGCTCGTCGGCCGTGGCGACGTGGCGGCCCCAGCGGCCGTCCTCGACCGCCTCGCCCTTCGCGCGCGCCACGATGACGTCGCCGACCGCGCGGGCCTGGTACTTGCCCTGGTGGGTCAGCAGCACCCGCCGGTTGACGTCACCGGCGGCGTACAGCCACCCGTCACCGATCGGCGCCCCGTCCTGCCCGAGCACCCGCAGCGTGTCGTCCACCGTGAGCCAGGCACCCGGCATCAGGCCGACGGCGCCGAGACCGAGGTCCTGGGTGTTCGGCATCCGGCCGATCGCCACCAGAACCTCGTCGGCCTCGAGCTGCTCGCCGTCGGTCGTCGTGATGTGCGCCGTCCCGGCCTCGTCGCGGTGCACCGATGCGGCCTCCGCACCGAGGCGTACCGACACACCGGCCTCCCGCAACGACTCGGTGACCCGCTCGCCGGCGAACGGCTCGGCCAGCGGCAGCACACCGTCACGCACCAGCATCGTCACCGCGGACCCCAGGGCGGCGAAGGCGGTCGCCATCTCCGACGCCACCACGCCACCACCGATGATCGCGAGCCGGCCGGGGACCGCGCTCGCGGCAGCCGCCTCCCGGCTGGTCCACGGCGCGGCCTCGCGCAAACCGGGGACGTCCGGCAGCAGTGCGCCGCTTCCGGTCGCGATGACCACCGCATGCCGGGCCGTCAACGTGCCCGGGACGCCGTCGTCGCCGGTCACCTCGACCGCGCGCGCCGACACGATCCGGCCCTGCCCCCGGTGCAGAGCGATTCCAGCCGAATCGAGCCAGCCGACCTGACCGTCATCCTTCCAATGCGCGGCGAAGGAATCCCGGCGGCCCAGCACCGCGGCCGCGTCGAGACCGCCGGTCACCGCCTCGCGCGCTCCCGGCACCTGACGAGCCGCCCGCAACGCCGCCGCGCTGCGCAGCAACGCCTTGGTCGGCATGCAGGCCCAGTAGGAGCATTCCCCGCCGACGAGCTCGCGCTCGACGACGGCGGCGCTGAGCCCGCCCCGCACCACCCGGTCGGCGACGTTCTCCCCGACCGGGCCGGCCCCGATGACGACGACGTCGTACGTGTTGCCGTCCATGTCAGTTCCCCTTCGCGGCGCGGCCGAGGCGGAAGGCGGAGATGAGGAAGAAGATGCCGCCGGGGATGGCGTAGCCGGCCGCGTTGGTCAGCGTCGGGCTGTCCGCCGAGGCGCCGACGATGAAGGACGCACCGGCGAGCACGGAGATGCCGCCGCTGATGATCATCGGCCACTGGCCGCCCATCTTGCGGCGGGTGACGCCCACGATCAGCTGGACCAGCCCGGCCACGACCGCCCAGGCGCCCCACACGCGCAGCACCGCCGGGATGCCGGACGCGCAGGCGATGGCCACGCCGACGGCGGTGACCAGGCTGACCGCGATGTTCACGTACAGCAGGGCAGGTGATCCGGCGGCGCGCGAGGCGCGGGCGTCGACGATGGCGGCGGCCACGTCGAACAGCGGGTAGAGCACGAGCAGACCGACCGCGAGCGGACCCAGGGCCGAGGCGGTCGTGAACATCGCGAGAGCCCAGACGATGGCGAAGGCAAACCGGACGAAGTACAGCCGCCGCAGTGCGGACGCGGTCCCGGAAATACCGGGCGAAGCAGCGATAGAGCTCATGATGATCCTCTCGGTGGATGAGCGATGTGGAGAGCGGTCGGCCTTCTCGATCACGTGGGCGGCCGGCGAGGGCCTGGTGCTGCCTGCTGACCAGATGGCAGGACGGGGTGCTCTGCCGGATCTCGTTCAGGTAGACCGAACGTTCTGTCGCGGCACAGCATGGCAACGTGCGGCGCAGGCTGTCAAGACCGAACGTTCTATCCGCTAGGATGCCGGTATGCCCAGCCAATCCGAAGGCCGGCCGTCCGAAGCGCGGTCCCGGCTGCTCAGCACGGCCACCCGGCTCTTCTACGCGGAGGGCATCCACGCCGTCGGCATCGATCGCATCGTCGCCGAGGCGCAGGTGACGCGGGCCACCCTCTACCGGCACTTCCCCGGCAAGGAAGAGCTGGTCCTCGCCTACCTGAACGAGGTCGACCGGGCCATGCGGGGTCAGGCGGACGAGGCCGTCGCCGCCGGACTACCGGCCGCCGACACCATCCGGGCCCTCAGCGAGTCCATCGCCCGGAGCATCCAGTCCCCCGGCTTCCGGGGATGCGCCTTCCTCAACGCCGCCGCCGAGTATCCCGACCCCGGGTCCCCGGTGCACCAAGCCGTACTCGGCCACCGCCAATGGTTCCTGGAAACCGTCACGGAGCTGCTGGCCAAGATCCAGGACACCGGCGCCGAGCCCGCCGCGCGCCACTTCGTGATGATGCGCGACGGCGCCATGGCCGCCGGCTGCCTGTTCGACCCGGTGCTGATCTGCGAGACCTTCCTGCACGGAGTCGAGAGGCTGCTGCAGGTATATGCTGCCACCGACTACAGCGGACCGGCGGGCGCCTGAAGCCGCAGACCTGCGCTCAGGCATGAAGCGGTCGAGCCCCGGTCGGCCGGATCCCACGGCGCGGCGGCGGTATTTCCCGCACACGAGTGCTTCGGTCAGGCCCCCTCGCATCCCCACGTCGGACTCGGTCAGGAGGGTGAGGGGTCTTCGAGGGGGTTGGCGGCCATTCGCCTGGCGAGGTCGTTGCGGACCGAGCCGGCGGCGGCGCTGCCCGGCTTGCGCCTCGCCTGGTCCTCGAAGGACGCCAGGAAATCCCTGCCGAATCCCAGCCGGGGATAGTGGGCGAGCATCTCCGCTCGTGCGTCCGCCGAGAATTGCTCGGCATGCCTCCCGACGACCTCCCAGCTGGAGGCGACCTGCAGCAGGTGTGCCTCGGGGTCGGTGGCCGCGGGCACATCGTCGCGCATGTGCCGCATGATGATCTTCTCGGCCCTGGCGGCTCGCTCCGTCGGCCAGCCGGCCACCGTACCGAAGACCCAGGCCAACTGGCCTCCGGCCTCCTCGAACGGCACTGCGTGGCTGTCGAACGCCTCCGTCAGGCCGAGGTCGTGGAGCAGTGCCGAGACGTAGTACAACTCGTCGTCGTAGGCGATGCGGTGCGCCGCGCCGTACATCGCTCCCCACAGGTAGGACCGGACGCAGTGGTTGAGCAGCGCGGGTGAGTAGAAACGCCTGGCCACCGTCAGCGCCGCCGCGGCAGCGGGAGTCTCCGGAAACATGAGCCCAGTCTCCCCTTACACCCAGGCCGCGACCTCGGTTCTGGGCGAGTGTCGGCCAGTAGCCCGCAACCCCGTACCGGGCAACCGGTCCGCCCAGGGCCCGGCCCACGCTCCCGGTGCGGCCAATACGGGGAGCGGCTCCCTTGTGGTGTGGGGAGATGGGGGTGTTGAGGACGGCGCCGGTCGGATGGGAAGCAGCGGGCGTGGAGGGGGCGGTGGCCGGGCCGGGGTGTGGGTCAGGAGGCGAAGGCGGTCGGCAGGAACGCTGTCAGGGCGTCGGTCACCTCGGCGGGGCGTTCGAGGGGCGGCAGGTGGCCCGTCTCGGGAAGGTCGATGCGGCGGGCGGCGGGGATGCCGGCCGTGAGCAGGTCGGACACCTGCTGGATGCCGGGCACGTCCGACAGGCCGTTGATCACCAGGGTGGGGGCGGCGATCTCGGGCAGGCGCGTCACCGCGGGCGGGATCAGGTGGCGTTCGGTGGATCGGGGGCCGGTCCAGGAGCGCTCGAACACCAGGTGGCACATCTCCACCGCCGACTCCCACACCTCGTCGGAGAGCGCGTCGCGGCCGCGGTCGGGGCCGGCGGTCTGCCAGAGCGTGTGGGCCTCCGCCATCGCGCGTACGTCGGCGGGATCCACGTGGCCGGCGGCGCCGGCGCGGTAGCGGGCCAGGCGGTCGGCCGGCACCGAGCTGTGGACGCGCTCGCGGGCCTGCTCCAGCATCTCCTGCGGCCACTGGTGGCCGGACAGGCCCGAGCTGATCAAGGCGAGCGCGGCCACCCGGGAGGGGGCGGCCAGGGCGACCTCGATCGCGTACGCGCCGCCCATCGAGTTGCCGACCAGCGCCGCCCGCTCGACCCCGAGCGCGTCCATGACGGCGAGCAGGTCCTCGTGATGGCACACCTCTCCCTCGGCGTCGCCGGACCGGCCGTGGCCGCGCCAGTCGTAGCGGATCACGCGGTAGCGCTGCGAGAGGGCACGGAACTGGTGCTCCCAGAGGCGCAGGTCGCTCGTCCCGCCGTGCACGAGCACGACGGTGCCCAGGGGAGTCGCGGGACCGGCCTCCTCGTACGCGATCTTGATGTCGTCGATGATCAGCACGCTCGGCACGTTACCGCCGCGCGAGGCCGGGGGATCGGCCCGTTCGCCAGGGGCGCAGCCGTGCGGGGCGGATGAGTTCCGAGCACCGTCGAACCGCGAGCATGATTGACGCAGGCAAGCCACGTACGGACCACAGGTGAACCCATCCATGCTTCCAGAAGAACTCAGAACCGCCCTGGACAAGGCCCTGTCCGGCTACTCGCCGCAGGAGCTGTCCGAGTCCGTGGCGCGGCTCACCGAGCGCTACCGTACGAACGCCGCCACCGGCGGAGGCACCCACATCAGGTCCCGGGCCGACGTGGCGGCCTACGCCGCGTACCGGATGCCCGCCACCTACGCCGCCGCGGCCACCGCCATGCGCCAGGCCGCCGCCATGACCCCGGGCTTCCGGCCCGGGAGCCACCTCGACGTCGGCGGCGGCACCGGGGCGGCGATCTGGGCGGCGGACCAGACCTGGTCGTCCATCGAGCGGGTCACGGTCATCGAGCACGACGCGCAGATCATCGACCTGGGCAAGCGCCTGGCCCGTACGTCCGAGGCCCTGCGCGGGGTCACCTGGCGGCAGGCGTCGGTGCGCCCCGGGCTCGACCGGCCCGCGGCCGACCTGGTGACCATGTCGTACGCCCTGGGCGAGCTCCCCCGGGACAAGCGCCGGGAGATCGTCCGCTGGCTGGCCGCGGACGCGGCCATGGTGATCGTCATCGAGCCCGGCACGCCGGCGGGCTACGCCACCGTCGCCGAGGCCAGAGAGGTCCTGCTCGCCCAGGGGTTGAGCGTCGCCGCCCCCTGCCCCCACGACGGCCGCTGCCCGATCGAGCAGGGACGCGACTGGTGCCACTTCTCCGTCAGGCTCCCCAGGACGTCCCTGCACCGCCGGATCAAGGCGGGCACGCTCAGCTTCGAGGACGAGAAGTTCTCCTACGTGGCCGCCACGGCGGTCCCGGGGGAGCGGGCCGACGCCCGGGTCCTGCGCCACCCGGTCAAACGCAAGGGCGTGGTGTCCCTGCGGCTGTGCGCCGGGGAGGAGGGGATCCGGGACGTGATCGTGTCCAAGCGGCAGGGCGACCTCTACCGCGCGGCCAGGGACGTCGAATGGGGCGACGGCTGGGGTGACGACGGCTTGCGGCTCGGTCACGGAAATGGGGAAGGGGGCGGTTCCGGTTCGGCGGGTGGGCCATCCTTGGAGGATGTGGACGACTGATCTTCTTCATTCCCTCTATGCCCGGCGGCTGCGCCGTCAGGCCACGGCGGGTCCGCTGCCCCGCCACGTCGGCTTGATCATGGACGGCAACCGGCGCTGGGCCAGACAGCAGGGTCTGGCCAGCCCGAGCATCGGCCACAAGTACGGCGCCGAGCACATCGCGCACGTGCTGTCGTGGTGTGAGGGGCTGGGCATCGAGCATGTGACGGTGTTCCTGTGCTCGACGGAGAACCTCCAGCGCCGTGGTGACGAGGAGGTCGCCTACCTGTTGCGGGTGATCGAGCAGATGGTCGCCGAGCGGCTGGACCGGCCGGACGCCCGCTGGCGCGTCCACGTCGCGGGCCTGCTCGACATGTTGCCCGACACCACGGCCCGCGCGCTCAAGAGCGCCGTCGAGGCCACCCGTACGTGTGCCACCGGTTTCCACCTCACGCTGGCCATCGGGTACGGCGGCCGCCAGGAGGTGATCGACGCCCTGCGTGAGCTGCTGTACGAGCGGGCCGAGGCCGGGCAGTCCATGGTGGAGCTGGCCTCGACGCTGAGCGTGGACGACATCGCGCCGCACCTCTACACGGCCGGCCAGCCCGACCCCGACCTGGTGATCCGCACCAGCGGCGAGCAGCGGCTGTCCAACTTCCTGCTCTGGCAGTCCGCCTACTCCGAGCTGTACTTCTGCGAGGCCTACTGGCCGGCCTTCCGCGAGATCGACTTCCTGCGGGCGCTGCGCAGCTTCGCCGCCCGGCAGCGACGCTTCGGCGGCTGAGATGCTGGAGCTGTTCGACCGGCAGCTGCGCCAGGAGGCCCGCCCCGACGGGCCGGAGGCCAGGGTGGAGCGCGTCGGCAACGTGGTGCGGCACGTCGCGCCCGAGCACGGCTGGAACGGCGTGCTCTGGTCCGGCCTCGACGAGCGCGACGCGGACGCGGAGATCGCCGAGCAGGTGCGCTACTTCGGGGAGCTGGGGCGGCCCTTCGAGTGGAAGCTGTACGGCTACGACCGGCCCGGCGACCTCGACCGGCGCCTGCTGGCCGCCGGATTCACCCCCGAGCCCGCCGAGACGCTGATGATCGCCGAGATCGGGCGGCTGCCCCTCGGCGGGGAGCCGCCCGAGGGGGTGCGGCTGGTCCCGGTGACCGGCCCCGACGGCGTGGAGCTGATGGCCGGCGTGCACGACAGCGCCTTCGGCACTCCCGGCACGCACTTCAGGGAACGGCTGCTCGACCAGCTCGCCGACGGCGAGGTCGTCGCCGTCCTCGCGATGGCCGGTGACGTGCCGGTGAGCGCGGCCCGCATGGAGCTGCACCCGGGCACCCGGTTCGCGAGCCTGTGGGGCGGCGGCACCGTGCCGGAATGGCGCGGGCGGGGCATCTACCGGGCGCTGATCGACTACCGGGCCCGCGAGGCGGTCGCCCGCGGCTACGACCATCTGCAGGTGGACGCCTCCGATCAGAGCCGTCCGATCCTGCTGCGGCTGGGGTTCGAGGCGATCACCACGACGACGCCGTACGTCCACGAGTGAGTACCCTTGATGACCTGACCGTATCCGTCCGAGGAGGCCCGCACGTTGCCCGGAACGAACCCGCGCGAGCTCGGCCTGCTGGCCGACTGCGAGAGCTGCTTCGGGCTGTGCTGCGTCGCGCTGCCGTTCTCGGCGTCGGCCGACTTCGCCGTGGACAAGAAGGCCGGGGAGCCCTGCCGCAACCTGGGTGACGACTTCCGCTGCTCCATCCACGCGCAGCTCAGGGAGCGCGGCTTCCCCGGCTGCACCGTGTACGACTGCTTCGGGGCGGGCCAGAAGGTCTCGCAGGTCACCTTCCAGGGCACGAGCTGGCGGCAGGCGCCCGGCACGGCGGGGCAGATGTACGCGGTCTTCCCCGTCGTGCGGCAGCTGCACGAGCTGCTGTGGTATCTGGCGGAGGCGCTGACGCTGGAGGCCGCCGGGCCCCTCCACGCCGAGCTGCGGGACGCGCTCGACGCGACGGAGCGGCTCAGCCGGGAGAGCGTGGACGGGCTGAAGAAGCTGGACGTGCCGGCGTACCGGGCCGAGGTCAACGTGCTGCTGCTGCGCACGAGTGAGCTGGTCCGGGCCGGGCGCAAGGGCAAGGAGCGCAGGGGCGCGGATCTGATCGGGGCCAAGCTGGCGGGCGCCGACCTGCGTGCCGCCAACCTTCGCGGGGCGTACCTGATCGGCGCGGACCTTCGGGGCGCGGACCTTCGGGAGGCCGACTTGATCGGGGCCGACCTGCGGGGGGCCGACCTGGCGGGGGCGGACCTGTCGGGTGCGATCTTCCTCACCCAGCCCCAGCTCAACGCCGCCACCGGCGACGCCGCGACCCGCCTGCCGGCTGCCCTCACCCGTCCCGCCCACTGGCCGGCCACCCGCTACGAACGACCGTCCCGCAGCACCGGCTCCGGCCCCCGCCGCGATCCGGGCTCCACACGCGGGACCGGCTCGGGCCGCGGCTCCGGCCGCCGGCGCCGCGGCTGAACTCCCCTTGAACAGCGCGCCCGGCCGGAGTGACAAGGCCGGGAAAGCAGGCGCCCCCTCGACTTCCTCGCAGGCGCGACCCGCGTCCCGTCCGCCATCTTGCCGCGCGACGGGCTGACCGTGGCGGGCGTCGACGTCAAGGACCGGTCTGGCGCGAGGGAGCCATGCCGAAGGCGCTGTCATGAGGTGCCTGGTCAGGTGAGAGTGGTGGTGTCCCCCAGAGACTCCAGCAGGTCGCGCAGGGTGTGGGCGAGCTCGTCCCGGCGCTCCTTCGGCAGGGCCGAGAGCACGCGGTCCTCTGTCGCGACGTGGTCCGGCAGAGCCCGGTCGATCAGGGCGTACCCGTCGTCGGTGAGCGTCACGTAGACCACCCGCCCGTCGGCCTCGCTGGGCGTGCGGGTCACCAGGCCCCTGGACTCCAGGCGGTCGAGCCGCTGCGTGATCGCCCCCGACGTGACCATGGAGGCCCGCATCAGCTCGGCCGGCGTCAGCCGGTGCGGCGGGTCGCTGCGGCGCAAGGTGGCCAGCACGTCGAAGGAGGCCCGGTCGAGGCCGTGCGCGGCGAACGTACGGCCCAGCTCCGCGTCGATCAGCCGGGTCAGCCGCGACAGCCGCCCGATCACCGCCATCGGCGAGACGTCCAGGTCAGGGCGCTGGGCGTCCCATTGCTTGAGTATCAGGTCGACGTGATCAGCCACCACCCCAGCCTAACGATGCCTTAGCGGTGAGGTAAATCACCTCGCCAAGTACCTTAGCGCTGAGATACTTTGTCTTAGTGCTAAGAAATCAATCGGGAACCGTCCTGCTGACCGCGCTGACCCCCGCCATCTGGGGGACCACGTACCTCGTCACCACCGAGCTGCTGCCACCCGGCCGCCCCCTGCTGGCCGCCGTGATCCGCGCGCTGCCGGCCGGGCTTTTCCTGGTCGCCCTCACCCGCCGCCTGCCTACGGGCATCTGGTGGTGGCGCGCCCTGGTGCTCGGCGCGCTGAACATCGGAGTGTTCTTCGCGCTGCTGTTCGTGGGGGCCTACCGGCTGCCCGGCGGGGTGGCCGCCACCGTGGGGGCCATCCAGCCCCTGCTGGTCGCGCTGCTGTCGGCCGGGCTCCTGGGCGAACGCCTGTCCCCGCGTACGCTGCTGGCCGCCGTGGCGGGCGTGGCCGGGGTGAGCCTGCTCGTGCTGCGGGCCGACGCCCGGCTGGACGCGCTCGGGGTGGCCGCGGCGCTCGGCGGCGCCGTCGTCATGGCCCTGGGCGTGGTGCTGAGCAAGCGGTGGCAGTCGCCCGCGCCGCTGCTGGCCACCACCGGCTGGCAGCTCGTGGCCGGCGGCGTGCTGCTGCTCCCGGTGGCGCTCCTCGTCGAGGGCCCGCCGCCGGCCGCCCTGACCGGCGCGAACCTCGCCGGGTACGCCTACCTCACGATCATCGGATCCGCGCTCGCCTACGTCCTGTGGTTCCGGGGCCTGCGGCTGCTGTCGGCGACCAAGGTCACGTTCCTGGGCCTGCTCAGCCCCGTGGTCGCGACCGCGCTCGGCTGGCTCGTCCTCGGCCAGGAGCTGACCGCGGCCCAGGCGCTCGGCGCGCTCGTCGTCCTGGCCGCCCTGGTCGCGGCCCAGCGCCGGCCCGCCCGCACGTTGACCGCGACGCCCCGCGTCCTGGTCGGAAAGGAGTCCTGACATGCGCATCACCGTCTTCGGAGCCGCCGGAGCCGTGGGTAGCAGAGTCGTGGCCGAGGCGCTGACGCGCGGCCACGAGGTCACCGCCGTCGTCCGCGACCCCGCCCGCTTCCCCCTGTTGCCTGCCGCCGCGTACGCCCGCGCCGGCGACGCCTCGGAGGTCGAGGACGTGGCCGCGCTCAGCGCCGGGCAGGACCTCGTCATCAGCGCCACCCGGCCCGCGCCCGGCCACGAGGCCGACCTGGTCACGACCGCGAAGGCGCTGCTGGCGGGGGTGGCGAGGACCGGTGTGCGGCTGCTGCTCGTCGGCGGCGCGGCCGGGCTGACCGTGCCCGGCACCGGCGGCCTCACCGTCGTCGAGACCCCCGGCTTCCCGCCCTCGTGGCGGCCCATCGCGCTGGCCTGCAACGCTCAGCTGGAGGTCTGCCGGGCCGCGCCGGGCGTCGACTGGGCGTACCTGAGCCCGCCCGCGCTGCTGGAGCCGGGGGAGCGTACCGGCCGTTACCGGCTCGGGGGCGACGAGCTGCTGGCCGACGCCGCGGGCAGGTCGGCGATCTCCATGGAGGATTTCGCCGTCGCGCTGCTCGACGAGGCCGAGCACCCCCGGCACCACCGCGCCAGGTTCACCGTCGGCTACTGACCGCTCCGCGCGCCGTCCACCTCACAGGGTCACGGGCAGCGACGTCAGGCGCCAGGTGCCGGGGTCGGGCAGGTGCCGCACCTCGCCGGCGAGCGCCAGGCCGGGGAAGCGGCGCAGCAGGGCGCCGAGCGCGATCCCGGTCTGCGCGCGGGCCAGCGAGGCGCCGACGCAGAAGTGCGGCCCGTGCGCGAACCCGAGATGCCCCGACGGCTCGCGCCGCAGGTCGAAGCGGTCCGGTTCGTCGAAGACGCGCGGGTCGCGGTTCGCCGAGGCGATCGAGGCCGTGACCGGCACGCCCTTGGGGACGGCCACGCCGCCGATCTCGATGTCCTCCGTGGTGAAGCGGGGGATGGTCAGCAGCTGCGGCCCGCACCAGCGCATCAGCTCCTCCACCGCCCGCGGCATGAGGGCGGGGTCGGCCCGCAGCGCGGCGAGCTGGGCGGGGTGGGACAGCAGGGCGGCGACGGAGTTGGCGATGAGGTTCGTGGGCGTCTGGCCGGCCAGGACGAGCGTCCAGATCATGGTGATCAGCTCGGTCTCGGAGAGCCGGTCGCCGTCCTCCTCCATGACGCGGGCCAGGTCGGAGATCAGGTCCTCGCCCGGCTCCGCGCGGGCCTTGGCGACCGCGGCGGTAGCGCCTTCGAGGATCCGCGGGATGGCGTCCCCGAAGCTCTCCCCGTGCCCGGCCGCGACGGCGGCGCCGTACTCGCGCCAGCGGGGACGGTCGGCGACGGGGATGCCGACCAGCTCGCAGATCACCTCGATCGGCAGCGGGCCCGCGAAGTGCGCCAGCAGATCCGGCCCGTCGGGCAGCTCGGTAGGCAGCTCGTCGAGCAGCCGCTCCACGATCGCCTCGATGCGCGGTCCGAACTCGGCCGCCCTGCGCGGCGTGAACGCGGGCGCGACCAGCCGGCGCAGGCGGGCGTGCTCGGCGCCGTTCATCTCCGACATGGTCCGCAGGTACGGCAGGCAGTGCTCCGGCACGTCGGGCCGCTGGTAGCTGTGCTCGTTCGTCGCCAGCCTGGGGTCGTTCAGCATCGCCCTGGCCTCAGCGTGCCGGGTCACCGCCCAGAACGGGCCGAACCCCGGCGCCACCAGCCGCGCCACCGGCGACTGCTCCCTGGCGCTCGTGTACGCGGTGAACGGGTCCGCCAGCACGGCGGGGTCGGTCAGGTCGATCTCGGGCACGTCGGCCATGCCACTCCTCAAATTCGAATGATTACATCATCTGAATGATGAAGGTATCTTGATCTGCGACCGCTCGGCAACGCGCGCCGGCGAGGCGGCGACGTAGACTTCGTGAAGTACGTGCTTTACGACGCTCACGGAGTTGCCAAGGTGGATCAGAAGGAGAGCGAGTTCGTCGACCGGATGGGGCTCCTCATGGAGCGCCTCGCCGGAGGCCGGACGATGGGCCGCCTGTACGCGTGGCTGCTGATCTGCGACCCGCCGGACCAGTCGCTCACCGATCTGGCCGAAGAGCTCGGCGTCAGCAAGACCATGGTCAGCACGGTCGCCAGGCAGCTGGAGGCCGGCGGGATGGTCGAGCGCGTCCCCACGTCAGGTCGTGAGCACCGCTACCAGGTCGTTCGCGGGGGATGGGCCCACATCCTGCGGGTCCGGCTGGCCATCCTCGATCCGATCGCGGAGGTGCTGGGCCTCGGCCTGTCGACCCTCGGCGACGAGCGCGCCGAGCAGCGGGCGCTGCTGGAGGAGACCAGGGAGTTCTTCGCCTTCCTCGTGCGCGACGCGGACGAGTCGCTCCAGCGCTGGGAGGAGTATCGCAAGCGGCTGAAAGACGACGATCAGGGCTCCGGATGAACACGATCGTCGAGGAGCACGTGCCGTTCACCGCAGGACCCCGGCACGACGCCACCGCGTCCCCTGCCGGGTCGTGCGATCCGCTCAACCGGGAATTCATCCAACGACCAAGGGAGTGACGATGTCTGACATCGTCGAGCGGTACAACATCCCCGAACAACACTTCTGGCTGCACGGCCCGCGGCCGGGCGGGCCGGTCGAGCACCACGCCGCCGCCGGAATGTGGAACGTCTACGGCTACCCCGAAGTGCACGAGATCTTCGGCGACCCAGCGACGTTCTCCTCCGACGTCCTTCGCGTGACCCCCCAGGAGCAGAAGCCGGAAGGGCTGTCGCTGGAGGGCTTCATCACCCAGATCGACCCGCCGGCGCACGGCAAGCTGCGCAAGCTCGTCAGCAGCGCCTTCACCCGCAAGGTCGTCGCGGACCTCGAGCCGAGGATCGCCGCCGTCACCCACGAACTGCTCGACGCGGCGCGCGAGCGCGGCGGGTTCGAGCTGGTGCGCGACCTGGCCTACCCGCTCCCGGTCATCGTCATCGCCGAGCTGCTGGGCGTGCCCAGCAGCGATCGCGCCCTGTTCAAGCAGTGGGCCGACACGCTGTTCCGGCAGGACACCAAGGTCTCGTTCGACGATCTCTTCGAACGGCGGGAGCAGGACACGGAGACCACGATGAAGTCGTGGTGGGAGATGTCCGCCTATCTCGGCGGCCACGCCGCCGAACGCCGGCGGCAGCCGCGCGCCGACCTGCTCACGAAGCTGGTCGAGGCCGAGGTGGACGGCGACCACCTGCCCGACGAGCAGGTGGTCAACTTCGCGATCGTCCTGCTGCTGGCCGGGCACGTCACCACGACGATGCTGCTCGGCAACACGGTGCTGGCCCTGGACGCCTTCCCCGAGCACCAGGAGAGGGCACGGGCCGACCGCGCCGCGATCCCGGCGATCATCGAGGAGTCCCTGCGCTTCTTCACCCCGTTCGCCCTGCTTGCCCGCGCCACCACCCGCGAGACCGAGCTCGGCGGCGTGACGATCCCGGCCGACCAGACCGTTTTGGCCTGGCTCGGGGCGGCCAACCGGGATCCCCGGCAGTTCACCGACCCCGACGTCTTCGACCCCCGCCGCGACCCCAACCCGCATCTCGCCTTCGGCCGCGGCATCCACTTCTGCCTGGGCGCCCCCTTGGCCCGGCTGGAGGGCCGGGTCGCCCTGAACATCCTGCTCGACCGGTTCGACCACCTGCGCACCGATCCGGATGACCCCGTGGTGTTCATGCCCATGCCGACCATGACCGGTGTGCGGCGCCTGCCCCTGGTCTGACGCCTCACCCCTGCTCGCGGCCTGCCACGTACCTGTCGAAGAAGGCGAACGTGCGCCGCCACGCCTCGTCCGCCGCCGCGCGGACGAGGCCGTGACGCAGCGGGAACAGCGCGAGCTTGGCCACGGGGTGATGGCCGTCGGTCATGAAGGAGTGCCCGGCGTCCGGATAGATCTCGACGTCGTGCTCGATGCCGAGCGCCCGCATGTGCTCCCGCAGCCGCGCGCCGTGCGGCCGGAACCCCTGGTCGCGGCCGCCGTAGGAGCCCACGACCGGGCACACCGGCCGCAGCCGCTCCTGGTCGCGGGGGACCGCGCCGTAATTGACCGACGCGGCCCGCACGCCGGGCGGCGCGCTCGCCGCGTACGCGAGGGCGAACCCGCCGCCCATGCAGAAGCCGATCACGCCGAGCCGGTCGCCGTCGACGTCGTCGCGGCCGGCCAGCCACTGCCGGGTGGCGTCGATGTCGGCGGCCGGCTGACCCGGCTTCTCGGTCACGAACTGGTGCATGGCCCGCGCCAGGCACGCGACCCTGGTGCCGTGGCTGTAGAGATCCGGTAGGACGGCCGCGTACCCGTGCTCGGCGAACAGGTCCACCACGTCCAGCATGTCCGGTTCGATGCCGTAGATCTCGTGCAGGACCACCACGCCCGGCCACCCGGCCCCGGGCGCCGTTCCCTGCGGCAGCGCCACCGTCGCGGCCAGCGAGCCGCCGTTCGGCAGCGGGATGCGTACGTCCTGTCTCATCAGCAGTCCTTAACCGACCCAAGGGCAAGGAACGTAACGTAACACCTCACTTGTCCCGCCTGGCGAGGGACGGAAAGGGGATAGGCGGCATTGACGCGAACGGGAGGAAGGGATAAATTCCGGTAGATTTCACGGTTGTCCAAGGGAAATCCGGTGAGATGCCGGTGCGGACGCGCCACTGTATCCGGGACGTAGATCCCGGGAGCCAGGTCGCTTGGACTTTCGTGACCTCGTTGGTTGGGACGCGTCATCCCTGAGGAGGCATGTATGAGTGGTCTGTCCACTCCTTCGGCAATCCCCTTCCCCCGTCTGCGGCTGTGGCTGCTCGCCGTTCCGGTGCTGCTGCTGGTCGCCTACCTGGTGCTGATGGACAACGGGGCCATCTCGCAAACCGGTGCCTACCTGCACGAACTCATGCACGACGGGCGCCACCTGCTCGGCGTCCCCTGCCACTGAGGCACGCGCATGGTACGCACCCTGCTGGTCAGGGGCCTGCTTCTGGGCCTGCTGGCCGGACTGATCGCGGGCGGCTTCGCCTTCGCCTTCGGGGAACCGGGGGTGGACAGCGCCATCGCGCTGGAGGAGGGCCACGCCGCCCAGGAAGCGCCCGGCCATGACCACGGCGAGGAGGCACTCGTCAGCAGGCCGGGACAGAAGGCCGGGCTCTTCCTGGCCACGGGCCTGTACGGGCTGGCCGTGGGAGGGATCTTCGCCCTCGTGTACGCGGGCCTGCGCGGACGGGTCGGCCCCCGGTCGGACGGCGGGCTGGCCCTCGCCGCCGCCGGGACGGCGTTCGTGGCGGTGATCCTTGTGCCGTTCGTGAAATATCCGGCCAACCCGCCTGCCGTGGGGGATCCGGAGACGATCAACAGCCGCACCCTCCTCTACGTGGTCACGATCCTCGTCGGGCTGGCCGCGACGGCGATCGCGGTGGCCACCGCGCGCCGGGTCACCGCCGGGCCGTGGGCGCGGTGGGGTGCGGCGGTGGCGGCGTTCCTGGTTCCGGTGGTCGCGGCGTGGGCCCTGCTGCCGACCGTGGACGAGGTGCCCGAAGGTTTCCCCGCCACGCTGTTGTGGCAGTTCAGGCTGGCGTCGCTGGGGACGCAGCTCGTCTTCTGGGCGGCCTTCGGCGTGCTGTTCGGGTGGGTCGCCGACCGCGCGGCCCGCCGTACGGCGATCGCCGCCTCACCGGGCTGAGCGGGGTGCTGTTCGTACGGCACGCGAGCACACCGGGGATGCGGGCCGCCTGCTTCCCCGCGCCCGACGAGGACGCCGACGCGGCGAGCCTGGCCAGAGCCACCGCCTTGACCCGGACGGTGGCTGGGGCGGGGTGGGTGGCGCCCAGCGCTGCCGCTCGTCAGACCGGTGCCGCCCTCGGGCTGGAGGTGCGGGTGGTGCCGGCGCTGGCGGAGGTGGATTGCGGCCGGTGGCGTGGCCTGCCGTACGAGCGGGTCGCGCGGGAGGAGCCGGACGCGCTGGCGAGCTGGCTGGCCGGCCCGCACGCGGTCCCGCACGGCGGTGAGAGCCTGGTCGCGCACGCCCGGCGGGTCGCCGCCTGGCTCGAGTCGGTACGCGCCGAGCCCGGCGGAGTCGCCGTCTGCGACGCGGGCACCATCCGGGCGGCGCTCGGCCACGCGCTCGGGCTGGACCCGCTGAGCGCCGCCCGTTTCGATCTCGCGCCGCTGTCCGTCACCGAGCTGACCGTCACGCGCACCGGCTGGCGGGTCGCGCATGTCAACCGGAAGGTTCTGATTTGATCGTCACGTATCCGTTCAGCGCCGTCGTCGGGCTCGACGACCTGAAGCTGGCGCTGGTGCTCAACGCGGTCTCCCCGCGGGCGGGCGGCGTGCTCGTACGCGGCGAGAAGGGCACCGCCAAGTCGACCATCGTGCGCGCGCTGGCCGCCCAGCTGCCCGCCGTGAACGTGGTGCCCGGCTGCCGGTTCGCCTGCGACCCGGCCGCCCCCGACGCCGGATGCCCGGACGGGCCGCACGAACCCGGGAGCCAGGGGCTGGATCGCCCGGCCGCGCTGGTGGAGCTGCCGGTCGGCGCCTCGGAGGACCGGCTGGTCGGCTCGCTCGACGTGGAGCGGGCGCTGACGGAAGGGGTGAAGGCGTTCGAGCCCGGCCTGCTGGCCGCCGCCCACCGCGGCGTCCTCTACGTGGACGAGGTGAACCTCCTCCACGACCACCTCGTCGACCTGCTGCTCGACGCGGCGGCCCTGGGCACGTGCTACGTGGAACGCGAGTCGGTGTCGGTACGGCATGCCGCCAGGTTCCTGCTGGTCGGGACCATGAACCCGGAGGAGGGTGAGCTCCGGCCGCAGTTGCTGGACAGGTTCGGGCTGACCGTCGAGGTCAAGGCGTCCAGGAACCCGGAGGAACGCGCCGAGGTGGTGCGCAGGAGGCTCGCCTTCGACGCTGACCCGGGCGCGTTCGCGGGCCGGTGGGCGGCCGAGGAAGCGGCGCTGGCGAGCCGGATCGCCCGGGCCCGCGCCCGCGTGCCGGGCGTGCGGCTGCCCGACGCGCGGCTGCGGCAGATCGCGACCGTGTGCGCGGCGTTCGAGGTGGACGGCCTGCGGGCCGACCTGGTGACGGCGAGCACCGCCATCGCCCACGCCGCCTGGCAGGGCAGGGACGTGGTGACCACTGAGGACGTGCGCGCCGCGGCCCGGCTGTCGCTGCCGCACCGGCGGCGGCGCGATCCGTTCGACGCGCCCGGGCTGGACGAGGCCCTGCTGGACGAGCTGCTGGCGAGGACGTCGGGGGATGAGGAGGATCCGGACGATCCCGACGGCGGAGGTCCTGATATTTCCGGACCTGGCGGTCCGGACGGCTCGCCCCCGTCGACCGGAGACGGCACCCCGCCACCCGGCGGATCTGACGATGGCCGGCCCGAGGGCAGCGGTCCCCGAGGCGATCTCGAAGACGGCCCTGACGGCGACGGGTTCGGGGCGGATGGCGGGCGGTCGCGGGGACGTCCGTTTGACGGCGGGCACCCATCGTCGGCTGAGGACGCCGAGGGCACGGCGTCGTCGGTGACCGGCCAAGGCGCGTCGAAGGAACAGGGCGGGGACGTGGCCGGGGTGGCGGTGCCGTACCGGGTGCCGTTGCTGGAGGTGCCCGGCGTCGGCGAGGGCGCGGCGGGGCGGCGGTCGCGCTCGCGCAACCCGCAAGGCCGCGCCACCGGCTCGCGCCGCCCCGCCGGACGCGTGCGCGACCTGCACGTGACGGCGACCCTGCTGGCCGCGGCGCCCCACCAGCTGCGGCGCGGACGCCGCGGCCCCGGGTTGGTGCTGCGCGAGGACGACCTGCGCGAGGTGGTGCGGGAGGGCAGGGAGGGCAACCTCGTGCTGTTCGTGGTGGACGCGAGCGGCTCGATGGCGGCGCGCAGGCGGATGACCGCGGTCAAGACGGCGGTGCTCAGCCTGCTGCTCGACGCCTACCAGCGGCGCGACAAGGTCGGCCTGGTCACCTTCCGCGGCCGGGACGCGGCGGTCGCGCTGCCGCCGACCTCGTCGGTGGAGGCGGGCGCGGCGCGGTTGCGTTCGCTGCCGACCGGCGGGCGCACCCCGCTGGCGGCCGGGCTGGCGCGGGCCGCCGAGGTGCTGCGCGTGGAGCGGCTGCGCGACCCGGCGCGGCGGCCGCTGCTGGTGCTGGTGACGGACGGGCGCGCCACGGCGGGCGGCGACGTGGACCGGGCGGCGGCGCTGCTGGAGGGCACGGCGGCGGTGGTCGTGGACTGCGAGAGCGGCCCGGTGCGGCTGGGCCTCGCGGTCCGGCTGGCGGCCCGGTTGCGGGCCCGGCTCGTCCCCCTCGACTCCCTGGCCGATCTCGGGTCGGTCGTGCGTGACCACAGGAAGGCGGTCTGACCATGCCGCAGGGAAAGCCCGCCGTCGTGCCCGACGACGGCCTCACCACCCGGCAGCGCCGCAACCGGCCGCTGCTGATCGTGCACACCGGTCCCGGCAAGGGCAAGTCGACGGCGGCGTTCGGGATGGCGTTGCGGGCCTGGAACCAGGGGTGGCCGGTCGGGGTGTTCCAGTTCGTGAAGTCGGCCAAGTGGCGCATCGGCGAGGAACGGGCGTTGAAGGTGCTCGGGGAGACGGGCGAGGGCGGCTCGGTGACCTGGCACAAGATGGGCGAGGGCTGGTCGTGGATCCAGCGGCCGGGCTCCGAGGAGGACCACGCGGCCGACGCCCGTGAGGGCTGGGAGCAGATCAAGCGGGATCTGGCGGCCGAGACGTACCGGTTCTACGTGCTGGACGAGTTCACGTACCCGCTGAAGTGGGGCTGGCTGGAGCTGGACGACGTGGTGGCCGCGCTCGCCGGGCGGCCCGGAAACCAGCACGTGGTGATCACCGGCAGGGACGCGCCCGAGCGGCTGATCGAGGTGGCGGACCTGGTGACGGAGATGGGCAAGGTTCGCCACCCCATGGATGCAGGGCAGAAGGGACAGAAGGGTATCGAGTGGTAGTTCCCCGGCTCGTCATCGCCGCGCCGTCGTCGGGCAGCGGCAAGACGACGGTGGCCACGGGGCTGATGGCGGCGCTGCGGGCGCGGGGGCTGCGGGTCTCGCCGCACAAGGTGGGCCCGGACTACATCGACCCCGGCTATCACGCGCTGGCCACCGGGCGTCCCGGCCGCAACCTGGATCCGTGGCTGGTGGGTGAGGAGCGCGTGCGGCCGCTGTTCCTGCACGGGGCGGCGGGGTGCGACGTGGCGGTGGTCGAGGGCGTGATGGGGCTGTTCGACGGCAAGGGGGACACCGACTTCGCCTCGACGGCGCACGTGGCCCGGCTGCTGGACGCGCCGGTCGTGCTGGTGGTGGACGCGGCGCGGCAGAGCAGGTCGGTGGCGGCGGTGGTGCACGGGTTCGCCACGTTCGACCCCCGGGTGCGGGTGGGCGGGGTGGTGCTGAACCGGGTGGGCTCGGACCGCCACGAGCAGCTGTGCCGGTCCGCGCTGGCCGCGTCGGGGGTGCCGGTGCTGGGGGCGATCCGCCGCGACGACGCCGTCTCCACGCCGTCGCGGCATCTGGGGCTGGTGCCCGCCGCCGAACGCGAGGCCGAGGCGCTGGCCTCGGTGGACCGGCTGGCCGCGCTGGTGACCCGCTCGTGCGACCTCGACGCGCTGCTCCGGCTGGCGGCGTCGGCTCCGCGGCTGGACGCGGTCCCCTGGGAGCCCGCGCGGGGGGAGCGGAAGGACCGGCCGGTGGTGGCGGTGGCGGGCGGGCCGGCGTTCACGTTCGGCTACGCCGAGCACGTCGAGCTGCTGCGGGCGGCCGGGGCGGACGTCGCGGTGTTCGACCCGCTGGGGGACGAGCGGCTGCCGGACGGGACCGCGGCGCTCGTGATCGGCGGCGGCTTCCCCGAGGTGTACGCCGCCGAGCTGGCCGCCAACGAACCGCTGCGCGAGCAGGTCGCGGCCTTCCACGGCCCGATCGCCGCCGAGTGCGCCGGGCTGCTCTACCTGTGCGAGGAGCTGGACGGGCGGCGGATGTGCGGGCGGGTGCCGGGCCGGGCGCGCATGACGTCGAGGCTGACGCTCGGCTACCGGGACGCGGTCGCGCTCAGGCGTTCGCCGCTGACGGAGCCGGGCGAGCGCTTCCGGGGGCACGAGTTCCACCGCACCGCCGTCGAGTACGCGGGCGAGCCGCTGTTGCGGTGGGAGGGTGGCGCCGACGGGTTCGGCGATGCCCTGGTGACCGCGTCCTACCTGCACCTGCACTGGGCCGGGCAGCCGATGACGGCTCAGCGGCTGGTGTCGTCCTCCAGGTCGCCCTCGGTCTTGAGGTAGACCTCCTGCAGGCCGCGCAGGACCTCCGGGTCGGGGTGCTGCCACATGCCCCGCTCGGCGGCCTCCAGCAGGCGTTCGGCGATGCCGTGCAGGGCCCAGGGGTTGGACTGCGCCATGAACGCCTGGTTCTCCGGGTCGAGCACGTACGTCTCGGCGAGCTTGTCGTACATCCAGTCGGCGACCACCCCGGTCGTGGCGTCGTAGCCGAACAGGTAGTCGACCGTGGCGGCCAGCTCGAAGGCCCCCTTGTAGCCGTGGCGGCGCATCGCGGCCAGCCAGCGCGGGTTGACGACCCTGGCCCGGAAGACGCGCGCGGTCTCCTCCGACAGGGTACGGGTGCGCACCGCGTCGGGGCGGGTGCTGTCGCCGACGTACGCGGCCGGGGCCCGGCCGGTCAGCGCGCGGACGGTGGCGATCATCCCGCCGTGGTACTGGAAGTAGTCGTCGGAGTCGGCGATGTCGTGCTCGCGGGTGTCGACGTTCTTGGCGGCCACCGCGATCCTGCGGTAGGCGTCCTCCATCTGCGGGCGGGCCGCCACGCCGTCGAGGTCGCGGCCGTAGGCGAAGCCGCCCCACACCGCGTACACCTCGGCCAGGTCGGCGTCGTCGCGCCAGTTGCGGCTGTCGATCAGGGGCAGCAGCCCGGCCCCGTACGCGCCCGGCGCCGACCCGAAGACGCGCATGGTCGCCCGGCGCTCGTCGCCGCCGGTCGCGGCTACGTGGGCGCGCACGTAGTTGTCCTCGTACGGCTCCTCCAGCCCGGCGGCCAGCCGTACGGCGTCGTCGAGCATGGCCACCACGTGCGGGAACGCGTCGCGGAAGAAGCCGCTGATGCGCACCGTCACGTCGATCCTGGGCCGGCCCAGCTCGGCGAGCGGGATCGGCTCCAGGGACGTGACCCGGCGCGAGGCCTCGTCCCATTCGGGGCGGATGCCGAGCAGGGCCAGCACCTCGGCCACGTCGTCGCCCGCCGTCCGCATGGCGCTGGTGCCCCAGACCGACAGCCCCACCGAACGCGGCCACTCGCCGGTGTCGGCCCGGTAGCGCTCCAGCAGCGACTCGGCCATCGCCTGGCCGGTCTCCCACGCGAGCCGGCTCGGGACCGCGCGGGGATCGACGGAGTAGAAGTTGCGGCCGGTCGGCAGCACGTTGACCAGGCCGCGCAGCGGCGAGCCGCTCGGCCCGGCGGGAACGTAGCCGCCGTCCAGAGCGTGCAGGACGTGGTCGAGCTCGTCGGTGGTGCGGGCCAGGCGCGGCACCATCTCGGTGGCGGCGAAGGTCAGGACCCGCGTCACGAGGTCGCGCCGGTCGTCCGGCACCTCGCGCGCGACCTCCGCCACTGCGTCCGGCGCCCAGCCGCGTTCCTCCATGGCCTCCACCAGCGCCCGGGCGGCCGCCTCGGCCCGGTCCACGCTGCCGAGCCCCTCCGTGCCGTCCTCGGCCAGGCCGAGCGCCTCGCGCAGGCCCGGCAGCGTCTCGCGGCCCGACCACATCTGCCGGGCGCGCAGCATCGCCAGGACCAGGTCCACGCGCACCTTGCCGACCGGCGCCTGCCCGAGCACGTGCAGGCCGTCGCGGATCTGCGCGTCCTTGACCTCGCACAGCCAGCCGTCCACGTGCAGGATGAAGTCGTCGAACTCGCTGTCGTGCGGCCGGTCCGCCAGCCCCAGATCGTGGTCGAGCCGGGCGGCCTGGATGAGCGTCCAGATCTGCGCCCGGATGGTGGGCAGCTTGGCCGGGTCCATGGCCGCGATCGTGGCGTGCTCGTCCAGCAGCTGCTCCAGCCGGGCGATGTCGCCGTACGTCTCCGCCCGCGCCATCGGCGGCACCAGATGGTCCACCAGCACGGCGTGCGCCCGCCGCTTGGCCTGCGTGCCCTCGCCCGGGTCGTTCACCAGGAACGGGTAGACCAGCGGCAGGTCGCCGATGGCCGCGTCGGTGCCGCACGCGGCGGACATGCCGGCCGACTTGCCCGGCAGCCACTCCAGGTTGCCGTGCTTGCCCACGTGCACCATCGCGTGCGCGCCGAACTCTGCCGACAGCCAGCGGTAGGCGGCCAGGTAGTGGTGGCTGGGCGGCAGGTCGGGGTCGTGGTAGATGGCGATCGGGTTCTCGCCGAAGCCGCGCGGCGGCTGCACCATCACCACCAGGTTCCCGGCCCGCAGCGCCGCCAGCACGATGTCGCCCTCGTGCGTGAACAACTCACCCGGCGGCGGCCCCCAGTGCCGCTCCATCTCCGTCCGCAGCTCTTCGGGCAGGGTGCGGTACCAGCGCTCGTAGGACGCGGCGGAGATGCGTACGGGATTGCCCGCCAGGTGCTCCTCGGTCAGCCAGTCCTGGTCCTGGCCGCCGGCGGCGATCAGCGCGTGGATGAGCGCGTCGCCGTCCTGCTCGGCCACGCCCGGGAAGCCCTCGCCCAGGTCGTAGCCGGCCTCGGCGAGCCGGGCCAGCAGCCGGACCGTGCTGGCCGGGGTGTCCAGGCCGACCGCGTTGCCCACCCGGGAGTGCTTGGTCGGGTACGCCGACAGCATCACGACCAGGCGGCGCTCGGCTGGCGGGGTGTGCCGGAGGAGCCCGTGCCGTACCGCGATGCCCGCCACCCGGGCGGCCCGCTCGGGGTCGGCGACGTAGACGGTCAGCCCCTCGGGGTCGATCTCCTTGAACGAGAACGGCACCGTGATGATCCGCCCGTCGAACTCCGGGATGGCCACCTGCGAGGCGGCGTCCAGCGGCGACAGCCCGTCGTCGTTCTCCTCCCACGCCCGCCTGCCGGTGGTCAGGCAGAGCCCCTGCAGGATCGGCACGTCGAGCGCGGCCAGCGCGCCCACGTCCCACGCCTCGTCGTCGCCGCCCGCGCCCGCCGTCGCGGGGCGCGAGCCGCCCGCCGCCAGCACGGTCACCACCAGCGCGTCGGCGGCGCGCAGCGTGTCGAGCAGCTCGGGCTCGGCAGTGCGCAGCGAGGAGCAGAACACCGGCAGCGCCTGCCCGCCCGCGTCCTCGACGGCCGCGCAGAGCGTCTCCACGAACGCGGTGTTGCCCGCCAGGTGATGCGCCCGGTAGTAGAGCACGCCGATCACGGGCCCCTCCCCGGGCCGCGCGTCGCGCTCCAGCACCCCCCAGGAGGGCGTGGCCTCCGGCGGCGCGAACCCGCGCCCCGTCAGCAGCACCGTGTCCGACAGGAACGCGTGCAGCTCGGCCAGGTTCGGCGGCCCGCCGTGGGCCAGGTACGCGTGAGCCTCGGCGCAGACGCCGCCGCTGACCGTGGACAGCTCCATCAGCTCGGCGTCCGGCGCCTGCTCGCCGCCCAGCACCACCACCGGACGAGGGCCGGCCAGCAGCGCGTCCAGGCCCTCCTCCCAGGCGCGCCGCCCGCCGAGCAGGCGCACCACGACCACGTCGACGCCCTCCAGCAGGGCGGGCAGGTCCCCGGCCGCCAGCCGGGCCGGGTTGCCCCACCGGTAGGCGGCACCGCTCGCGCGAGCGCTCAGCAGGTCGGTGTCGGAGGTCGAGAGCAGCAGGACGGTACGGCTGTCGCCAGGCACGGCGCAATCCTCCCTCGGGGTCCTCGCCCCGGTCGCGGGTGTCGCGACGGCCGGAGTCTCCTGGCTCCCGGATCAGCGCTCACCCCGGCCTTCCCACCCGTCGCCGGGCAGTGGCCTGCGGTGGGGTTCGCTCCCCGGTCACAGTGGCGGGACCGCGCCGGATTCGCACCGGCTTCCTCCCTAGCCATCGCCTACAGGGAGCCTACGACAGGAGCGGCCTCCGCCAGAAGTGGCGTTACCATCCTGATCGTGTCCATAGCCGACTTTTCCGGACGTTTGCGTCCCGACGCGTGTCCGGGGGCGCTACAGGTGCACGAGGCCGCCGACGGCCCGCTGGCCCGGGTCCGCCTGCCCGGCGGCGCGATCTCCTCCGGCCGGCTGCGCGAGCTGGCCGCCTGCGCGGCCGACCTCGGCTCGGGCCTGATCGAGCTGACCTCCCGGGCGAACGTCCAGGTGCGCGGCCTGCGCTCACCCGCCGCCTTCGCCGAGCGGATCGCCGCCGCCGGCCTGCTGCCGTCGCAGGCGCACGAGCGCGTACGCAACATCGTGGCCTCGCCGCTCGGCGGTCGCACCGGCCCCGGCCTGCTGGACCCGCAGCCCCTGGTGGAGGCGCTGGACCGGGCGCTGTGCTCGCGGCCCCGCCTGGCGGAGCTGCCGGGGCGGTTCCTGTTCGCGGTGGACGAGGGCAGCGGCGACATGCTCGCGCTGGAGGCCGACGTCACGTTCTTCGACGGGCGGCTGCTGCTGGCGGGGGTGGACGCCGGGTTCGCCGTGGCGGCGGACGTCGCTGCCGAGCGCATGATCGCCGCCGCCGAGGCGTTCCTCGACGAACGGCCGGGAGGGGAGCGGGGCGCGTGGCGGATCGCGGAGCTGGACCACGGCCCGGCCCGCATCGCCACCCGCCTCCGCACCTCCGCCACCCCCGACCGCGCCGGCACCCCTCTCGACGTCACCGCCACCCCCGACCGCGCCGGCACCCCTCTCGACGTCACCGGCGCCACCGATCGCGCCCCCGGCACCTCCCTCCACGGCTCCGGCACCCCCGACCGCGCCACCGCCACCCCGCCGCCGCGGCCGACGGCGTCGCGTGCCGGGCGGGTCGAGCAGCGGGACGGGCGGGTGGCGCTGGAGGTCGTGGTGCCGCTCGGACGGCTGTCCGCCGCCCAGGCACGCGCCATCGCTGAAGCGGCCGAGGTGCCCGAAGCCGCCGGTCCGGAGGGCATCACCGGCGCGGCCGGTCCGGAGGGCGCGGCCGGTCCGGAGGGCGCGGCCGGTCCGAAGAGCGCGGCCGGCGAAGACGTGTCCGTCCGGTTCACGCCGTGGCGGACCGTCGTGCTCCTCGACCTGCCGCCCGCCGCCGCCGGCCGGGCGGCGCGAACGCTGGAGGCGGCCGGGCTGGTGACGGATCCGGCGTCGCCGTGGGCCGGCGTGAGTGCCTGCACCGGCCGTCCGGGCTGCGCCAAGTCCCTGGCCGACGTCCAGGAGGACGCGCGGCGCTGGGTGGCGACCCTGGACGGCCCTCCGGCGGCGCCCGTGCATTGGGCCGGTTGCGAGCGGCGCTGCGGGCTGCCGCGCGGCCGGGTCGTCCAGATGGTCGCCACCGGCGACGGATACCAGGAAAGGCATCAGTGAGCGACTACATCCGCGACGGGGCCGAGATCTACCGGCGCTCGTTCGCGACCATCCGTGCCGAGACCGACCTCACCGGGCTGCCGCCCGAGGTCGCGCAGGTGGCGGTGCGGATGATCCACGCCTGCGGCATGACCGACCTCGTGGCCGACCTCGGCTGGTCGCCCGCCGTGGTCGTCCGGGCCCGCGAGGCGCTGCGCCGGGGCGCGCCCGTGCTGTGCGACGCGCAGATGGTCGCCTCCGGCGTGACCAGGCGGCGGCTGCCCGCGGACAACGCCGTGGTGTGCACGCTGGGCGACCCCGGCGTTCCGGAGCTGGCCGAACGGCTCGGCACCACGCGCAGCGCCGCCGCCCTGGAGCTGTGGCGCGACCGCCTCGACGGCGCGGTGGTGGCGATCGGCAACGCCCCGACCGCGCTGTTCCGGCTGCTCGAACTGGTCGCCGAGGGCGCCGGCAGGCCCGCCGCCGTGCTCGGCATCCCGGTGGGGTTCATCGGCGCGGCCGAGTCCAAGCGGGCGCTGGCGGACAGCGACCTGGAACATCTGGTGGTGCACGGCCGTCGCGGCGGCAGTGCGATGACGGCGGCGGCGGTCAACGCCATCGCGAACGAGACGGAGTGATGGCGATGACGGGACGGCTGTACGGGGTCGGGCTCGGCCCGGGGGATCCCGAGCTGGTCACGGTCAAGACGGCCCGGCTGATCGGCGAGGCCGACGTGATCGCCTACCACGCCGCCAGGCACGGCCGCAGCATCGCCCGCTCGATCGCGCTGCCGTACATGAAGGAAGGGCAGATCGAGGAGCTGCTGCTCTACCCGCTGACCACGGAGACCACCGACCACCCCGGCGGCTACCAGGGCGCGCTCGACGACTTCTACGCCGACTGCGCCGAGCGGCTGGCCGCCCACCTGGACGCGGGCCGGACCGTGGTCGTGCTGTCCGAGGGCGATCCGCTGTTCTACGGCTCGTACATGCACATGCACAAGCGGCTCGCCCACCGCTACCCGACCGAGGTGGTGCCCGGCGTCACCTCCGTCAGCGCCGCCTCGGCCGTGCTGGGCCGGCCGCTGGTCGAGCGGGACGAGGTGCTGACCGTGCTGCCCGGCACGCTGCCCGCCGAGGTGCTGGCGGACAAGCTGCGCGGCACCGACTCGGCGGCGGTGCTCAAGCTGGGCCGGACGTTCGAGAAGGTCCGCGACGCGCTGGCGGAGGCCGGACGGCTGGACGACGCCTGGTACGTCGAGCGCGCCACCATGGGAGCCGAACGCGTCGCGCCGCTCAAGGACGTGGACGCCGACGGCGTGCCGTACTTCTCCCTGGCCCTGCTCGCCAGCCCCGCCGAGCGGACCTTCGTCCCCGAACGGCCCGCGGCCGGGAGCCGGGCCGAGCCCGGGGGCGAGGTGGTCGTGGTGGGCCTCGGGCCCGCCGGGCGGCCGTGGCTCACGCCCGAGGCGCAGGAGGCGTTGGCGGCGGCGACCGACCTCGTCGGGTACGGCCCGTACGTGGACCGGGTCGCCCCGAACCCGCGCCAGCGCCGCCACCGCACCGACAACCGGTTCGAGGCCGAGCGCGCCCGGCACGCGCTGGAGCTGGCCCGCGAAGGCGCGCGGGTGGCCGTGGTGTCCTCCGGCGATCCGGGCGTGTTCGCCATGGCCGGCGCCGTGCTGGAGATCGCGGCGGACTTCCCGGACGTACCGGTGCGGATCGTCCCCGGGCTGACCGCGGCCCAGGCCGTGGCCAGCCGGGTCGGCGCGCCCCTGGGCCACGACTACTGCGTGCTGTCGCTGTCGGACCTGCTCAAGCCGTGGGAGGTGGTGGCCGACCGGCTGAGCGCCGCCGCGAAGGCGGACCTGGTGCTGGCGATCTACAACCCGGCCTCGCGCAGCCGTACGTGGCAGGTCGCCGCCGCCCGTGACCTGCTGCTGGAGCACCGCGACGCCGCCACCCCGGTGGTGATCGGCCGCAACGTCGGCGGCGAGCGGGAGAGCGTCACCGTCACCACGCTCGGCGAGCTCGATCCCGCACAGGTGGACATGCGCTGCCTGCTGATCGTCGGCTCCTCGACGACCCGGGTCACCGAGCGCGGCGTGGTCTACACGCCGCGCCGCTACCCCTGAGCCCAGGCGGCCGCCTCAGCGGCGCTCTCCACCAGCCGGACGCCGGCGGGCAGCGGCGGCCGGTCCACCATGATCACCGGCAGGCCGAGCTCGCGGGCCGCGACCAGCTTGGCGGTGGTCATCGGCCCGCCGCTGTCCTTGGTGACCAGCACGTCCAGCCGATGATCGCGGATGAGGGCACGTTCGCCCTCGACCGTGTACGGGCCGCGGTCCAGCAGGACGCGCACGTTGTCCGGGACCGGCGGCTCGGGCGGCTCGACGGACCTGGCCAGCAGCCACACCCCGGGCAGGCCGGTGAAGACCGGCAGGCTCCGGCGGCCGGTGGTCAGGAACACCCGCACCGTGCCGCCGCCGCCCGGCCGTGCGGAGGCTTCGGACGGTCGTGTCGCGTCCTCGGACGGTCGTGCGGCGACCTCGGCAAGTCGTGCGGCGGCCTCGTGCAGGGAGGGCACGCGCCGCCAGGCGTCGCCCGGCCCCTCCCGCCAGCCCGGACGGCGCAGGACCAGCAGCGGCACCCCCGTCCTCGCCGCCGCCTCGGCCGCCGAGGCCGTCATCCGCGCGGCGAACGGGTGCGTGGCGTCCACCAGGGCGTCGATCCGCTCGGCCGCCAGCCAGGCGGCCAGCCCGTCCGGCCCGCCGAACCCGCCCTCGCGCACCTCCCCGACCGGCAACCGCGGGTTGCTCACCCGCCCGGCCAGCGACGACACCACGTGAACGCCACGGCCGGCCAGATCGGCGGCCAGCGCCCGCGCCTCGGCCGTGCCGCCCAGGATCAGGACCCGTCGCACGGCCGTGCCCGCTCCGAGCTGTAGAGGTGGCTGTCGGGGAACTGCGTGGCCGACAGCACCCGGCCGACGACGATCACCGCCGTACGCCGGATCCCGGCCTCGTGGACCCGCCCGGCGATGTCCGCCAGCGTGCCGCGCAGGATCACCTCGTCGGGCCTGCTGGCCCGCGCCACCACCGCCACCGGGCAGTCCGGCCCGTAGGAGGGCAGCAGCTCCGCCACGACCGCGTCGATCCGCTGCACGGCCAGGTGCAGCACGATCGTGGCGCCGCTCGCGCCCAGGGTCTTCAGGTCCTCCCCTTCGGGCATCGGCGTGGCCCGCGCCGAGGTGCGGGTCAGGATGACGGTCTGGCCGACGCCGGGCACGGTCAGCTCCCTGCCCAGCGAGGCCGCCGCCGCCGCGAACGCCGGCACCCCGGGGACCACCTCGTACGGCACGCCGAGCTCGTCCAGCCTGCGCATCTGCTCGGCCACCGCGCTGAACACCGACGGGTCGCCGGAGTGCAGCCGCGCCACGTCCAGGCCCGCGCGGTGGGCGGTGAGCAGCTCGACCACGATCTCGTCGAGGGTCAGGTTCGCGGTGTCGACGAGCCTCGTTCCCAGGGGGCAGGCGTCCAGGAGCTCGCGGGGCACGAGCGAGCCCGCGTACAGGCAGACCGGCGACGACTGCAGCCGCCGCAGGCCGCGCAGCGTGATCAGGTCGGCGGCGCCGGGGCCCGCCCCGATGAAGTACACGGTCACGGCACGTCCTTCCTGGTGACCGACCACACGGTCACCGGCATCGCGGCCCGCCAGCCCGTGAAGGAGCCGACGGGCGAGGCCCGTTGCACGGACATACGCACCAGGTCGCCGCCCAGCCGGGCGTACCACCGGGCGATGACGGACTCCGACTCCAGGGTGACGGCGTTGGCCACCAGCCTGCCGCCGGGCCGCAGCGCCGCCCAGCAGCTCTCCAGCAGCCCGGGCACGGTCGCGCCGCCGCCGACGAACACCGCGTCCGGCGCCGGCAGGCCCGCCAGCGCGGCGGGCGCCCGGCCTTCGACGATCCGCAGCGACGGGACGCCGAGCCGGTCGGCGTTGCGCGCGATGGCGGCGGCGCGGTCGGCCCTGCTCTCGATCGCCACGGCCGCGCACGCCGGGTGGCTGCGCATCCACTCGATGGCGATGCTGCCCGCCCCCGCGCCCACGTCCCACAGCCTCTCCCCGGGCAGCGGGGCGAGCCGCGACAGGCTGACGGCGCGGACCTCCCGCTTGGTGAGCTGCCCGTCGTGCTCGAACGCGGCATCGGGCAGGCCGGGGACACGGGGGAGGGGTTCGGCGCCGGGCGCGGGGACGCAGTCGAGGGCGATCACGTTCAGCGGGGACGGCTCGGGTGCTTGCGCTTCCCAGGTCTCCGCCGTTCCCGTCAGGACGCTCTCCGAGTCCGCGCCCAGGTCCGACAGGACGGTCATGGGGCTGGGGCCGTACCCGAGCCCGGTCGCCAGCCCGGCCACGACGGAGGGGGAGTCGCGGCCGGCGCCGAGGACGACGAGCCGCCGCCCCGGCAGGATCGCGGCGTTCAGCGCGGCCGGGGGACGGCCCACGAGGCTGACCACGTCCACCTGCTCCACCGGCCAGCCGAGCCGGGCGCATGCCAGCGACAGCGACGACACGTGCGGCACCACGCGGATGTTCGCCGCGCCCAGCAGCCGCACCAGCGTGGAGCCGATGCCGTAGAACAGGGGATCGCCGCTGGCCAGCACGCACACCTCGCGCCCGGCGTACGCTTCCATGAGCGAGGGCAACGCGGGCAGCAGCGGTGAGGGCCAGGCCACGCGCTCGACCGCCGGCGCGGGCACGAGGCCGAGTTGCCGGTGCCCGCCCATGAGCACCTCGGCGGCCTCCAGCGCCCGCCGCGCGTCCGGGGACAACCCGTCCCAGCCGTCCGCGCCGACGCCGACGACCGTGATCACACGTTGCCCAGGACGCGCGTCACGTGGATCTCCACGACCACCCGCGACGGGTTGGGGCGGGGCGGCTTGTAGCGGGCGGCATAGCGGTGCTCGGCGTCGGCCACCTGCTCAGGCTCCGTACGCAGCATCGCCCGGCCCTCCAGGGTGGACCAGCGGCGGCCGTCCACCTGGCAGAGCGCCACCGGCGCGCCGTCGGCGCCGATGAGCCGGGCCTTGACCGAGGTGCCCGAGGTGATCACCCGGGCGATGCCGGTGGCCAGGTCCAGCGTCGCGCCCACCGGCACCACGTGCGGCGGGCCGTCGGGACGCGCGGTGGAGAGCGTGCACAGGTGCCGCTCCTGCCAGAACGCGGCGAAGGCGTCGCCCTGTTCGACGAGATTCACGGCCCTCCTTGGGTGATTTGCGAGGCATATCGTATATCCGCCGTTCTGGCAGACTCTTGCGAGTGAAGCGGCTACTCGTCATCGGCATCGGCGCCGGCGATCCCGACCATCTCACCCTGCAGGCGGTCAAGGCCATCGGCGCCACGGACGTGTTCCTCATCGTGGACAAGGGTGAGGTCAAGCACGAACTGGTCCAGCTCCGGCTCGATCTCATCGCCGAGCACGGCCGCGCGCCGTACCGGATCGCCGAGGCCCGCGACCCCGAGCGCGACCGGACCACCCCGGCGTACACCGCCGCCGTCGAGGACTGGCGCTCGCGCCGCGCGCTCGCCTGCGAGGCGCTCATCCGCGACGAGCTGCGCGACGGCCAGACCGGGGCGTTCCTGGTGTGGGGCGACCCGGGCGTGTACGACAGCACGCTTGCCATCGTCGAGGAGATCCTCCAGCGCGGCAACGTGACGTTCGAGTACGAGGTCATCCCTGGCATCAGCAGCGTGGCCGCGCTCACCGCCCGCCACCGCACCGGCCTCACCCAGGTCGGGCGGCCCGTGCACCTGACCACCGGGCGGCGCCTGGCCGAGCACGGCCCCACGGCCGACGACGTGGTCGTCATGCTCGACGCCCACTGCTCCTTCGCCGGCCTCGACGACTTCCACATCCACTGGGGCGCCTACCTGGGCACGCCCGACGAGATCCTGGTCTCGGGGCCGGTGGCCGAGGTGGGCGAGCGCATCCGCGAACTGCGCGCGGAGGCGCGGGCCCGCAAGGGCTGGATCATGGACACGTACCTCCTGCGTCGCCTGAAGTCCTGACGGCCCGCCCTGGTTCGCTTAATCGCCTGTTGTTTGCAAGAGCATATTCAATGCAAACTGATCATCTGAAGCGGACCGGGGAGGTGGTCGCACATCGAGGTGCCCGCGTTCGGAGGTTCGGGGGGTGGCGCGTACGGGCCCTGGGCGCTGTCGACGGCGAACGCGCCGTCGGGTGCACCGGGGCGGGACGTGTCCGCGGCCGGGTGGCTCGTGCCCTCACGGGCCATGCCGTCGGTGCTCCGTGAGGCGTTCCCCTTCCGGCCGTGGCCGGCATGAGCGGAGAGGAGGAGCTGGGGGAGACGCTGACCCGTCTCGGCCTGCGCAAGACCGTGCCGAGGCTGACGATCCTGACCGCCCTGCGCGAGGCGGCGACCCACCTCAGCGTGCCGCGCCTGCACCGGCTGGTGATCTCCACGTACGAGATGATCAGCGTGTCCACCGTCTACCGGAACGTGACGGTGATGACCGCCCACGGCGTCCTGCACAGCATCGACCACGCCGGTGAGACGCTCTTCGGCCTCGCGGCGACGCCTCACCACCACCTGATCTGCCGCCGCTGCGACGTACTCGTCGAGCTCCCCGCGGACCGCCTCGCCGCGGCGGAGGCGGCGGTCATGGAGAGCACCGGCTTCGCGATGGATCCCGTCGGCCAGGTGCTGCACGGTTACTGCCGTCGATGTCGACGCCAGTTACTTGCATGATTATTGTTATTGCAAGATATTTGCAAGTAACACCTTTCGAGGAGAGGCGCCCATGGGCGAGTACACCCTTCCGGACATGCCGTACGACTACGCGGCCCTGGAGCCCGCGATCACTGGGGAGATCCTGGAGCTGCACCACGCCAAGCACCATGCCGCCTACGTCAAGGGCGCCAACGACACCCTGGAGCGGCTGGCCGAGGCGCGTGACAAGGGCGAGTTCGGCGGCCTGGTCGGGCTGGAGAAGACGTTCGCGTTCAACCTGTCCGGGCACGTCCTGCACACGATCTTCTGGCAGAACCTGTCCCCGGACGGCGGCGACCGCCCCGACGGCGAGCTGGGCGAGGCGATCACCGAGCACTTCGGCTCGTTCGACGCGTTCAAGAAGCAGCTCACCACCGCCACCGCCACCGTGCAGGGCTCGGGCTGGGGCGTGCTGGCCTGGGAGCCGCTCGGCGGCCGCCTGGTGGTCGAGCAGGTCTACGACCACCACGGCAACGTCGGCATGAACACCACCCCGCTGCTGGTGTTCGACGCCTGGGAGCACGCCTACTACCTGCAGTACCGCAACGTGCGCCCGGACTACGTCGAGAAGCTCTGGGGCCTGATCAACTGGAACGACGTCATCGCCCGCTACGACGCCGCCCGCGGCGCCTGACGTCCCGATGCCGGCGACGCCCGCCCATCGGCCCGAGCTTGGTCCGCGGGGCCGGTGGGTGCTCACGGTCGAGGTCGAGGTGCCCGGGGCGGGCTGGCCGTGAGGTGCGTTCCGAGGTGGGAGTGCCGGTCGAAGTCGGTTGCCCGGCTCGGTCGGCCGATCGGGGAGCGGCGGTCAGCCGGCGATCGCCGCGATGAGTTCGTCCCGGCTCTGTGCCCGGGTCTTCCGGTACACCGATTTCACATGGTCGTTGACGGTGTAGGTGGAAAGATCCAGGGTTCGGGCGATCTGTTTCGCCGAGGCCCCGGCGTACAGATATTCGATGACGCGGCGTTCGCCGGTTGTGATGCCGTACCAATCGCAAAATGACGGCAGCAGCAGTTTGCCGCCGGCCGCCTGGATGAGAATGGCCACGTCGCTGTCGCCGTTCTCGTCCAGTGGCTGGCCGTGGATCAATATCCAGCGCCCGAAATTCGCCGCCGGCGCACAGATCAGCGGCGTCCAGGCGTGCGGATCGCGAGTATGCGCGCGTACGTGCAGCGACAGGCCGACCCAGAACGCGTTGGCGATCCAATCCGGCACCCCGCTGCCGGCGGCCGGCCACATCTGCCGCACCCATGCGCGCGCCTGAGGCGAGATCGATCGGACCGTGTGGTCAGGGCTGATCGTGATGACGCCCGTCGGCAGCGCCGGAACGGTGGGTGTCAGCGGGCCGGTCGTCACATATCCGCGCAACGCCGTGAGCAGAGCAGGGGCGAGCTGCTGGATCCGGTGGAAGTCCCTCTCGCCGAAGGGTCTGGCGCCCTCGGCGCGAAGCAGGCCGAGCAGACCCCACACCCCATGGCGGTCCCGTATCAGCAGGCGCAGCTCGCTGCCCGCCCCGTGGGAGGCCAGGACCCGCCGGATCAGCGTGTTGCGCCGGCAGTCTCCGGCGCCCGCGCCGACCACGCACACCGGCACGCTCTGCCGGGCGAGGGCCGGCAGTGGGCATGGGTCGCCGTGCAGATAGCGGTTGAGCACCAAGGCGCTGATCAGCGCGGGCTGATATTCGTGCCAGAAGCTGAACGCGCCCAGGCCGATGCCGATCGCCGGGTTCAGGCCGACCAGCCGGAGCGCGTCGTGCGCCACCTGGCGTCTGACGATCTGCGAGATCGCCGCGCCGACGTCGGCCGGGGTGGCGGGCGGCCCGAGCGCCGCGCACAGTTCACGAGCGAGCCGCCCCTCACCGTCTGTCACCCGGCCTCGGTTCTGGTGGTGCGAGTCTCGACCATCGCGTTTCCCTTTCGTCGGGACTTCCTGTGATTTTGTGGCAAGCCGCAGCCCTTTTTCTGCCCGCCGGACTCTTTATTTTAGGTCGCTCATGAAAAGGTGGCTAGATGTCGAAAGTCAAGAACGCTCGGCCTCTTGTGTAAGGACATTTGTTGATGTGCTTATTATGTCCTGAGATATGACATTTCTCGCGGTGGCCGTTGCACCGGCGTACGGCTGGGAGCCGGCCGTGCCGGCAAGCGTGGGCGAACGCCCCGCATCATCGGCGGGCGGCAGCCGGGAGGGCGCGAGAGGGGCCGCTGTCTGTACGGGCTTGTACGGATAATTCGGGGAGCGTTCCCTACGGCAAGGCCATCTCCGATCGTCGATCTGACGAAAGGAGCACAAACGTGCTGGCACTTGGCCGTACAAGACGGTGGGCCGCGGGGATCGCCGCGGCACTGGCATTGATCGTGGGGTTTCCCACCAGCGCGCAGGCAGCGGTGGGTGACCTCGTCTTCGTCCGGACGATCGCCCGGAACGTGCCCGGTGCCGTGGACATCGGCCCGGTCAATCCGCTGGACTGGGCGTCGGCGGCGACGCTGCCGGGCAACGGGAGCACCGTCTACGTCGTGGCCGGCGGCGACGGCGGATCAGGCACGGCGCAGCCGGCGATTTCCACGTTCCGCCGGGCCGCCAACGACACGCTGTCCCTCACCGGCTGCATGGGGGGTCTTCCGGGGTGCCGGCCGACGAAGGTGGACGGCCAGGAGATCCCGGGCCGCCTGTACGCCGCCGGCGCCGTGGTGAGCGCGGGCGGCCACGTGTACGTGTCCACTCCCGCCGCCGTGGTCGGCTTCACCACGGAGGCCAACGGCGACCTCGCGACGGATTTCTGCGTGTGGGATCCGTCATGCGGCAGCGTGGCGGCCCTGCCCGGACTCGCCGCCTGGGCGACGTCGCAGAATGCGCTGACGGCGACCGCGGACGGCCGCGACCTGTACCTGTACGCGGCAGGTGGCGGCAAGGGCGCGGTTTACCACCTGCGGCGTGACGGCGGCACCGGTCGCCTGGCGTACAGCGGCTGCATCGGGGAGGCGATGCCGGGCTGCACCCCGATCGGCCGTACCGGCGTCATGACATCCTCGGGCGACGTCGTCGTCAGCGCCGACGGGCGCAGCCTCTACGTCGTCGCCCAGCGGCCCGGCTCGGTGACGCACTTCCGGCGAGACCTCACCACGGGCTCGCTCGCGGAGGCGGGATGTGTGGGCGAGTCCGGGGCCGGCGGCTGCGCGATCCCCGTCACCGACGGCCTGCTCGGCGTCACCCAGGGCGCGATCACCCAGGCCGGCGACAGTCTTTACGTGTCGGGACCGGGTGGCGTCACGCATCTGCACCGCGACACCACCACCGGGAACATCGCCTACTGGGGCTGCATCGGTTACGCCGCAGGGTGCCGTGCCACCGGTCCCCAGGGCCAGTACGTCGACGTGGCGGTCACCGCCGACGGCACGAGCGTCTACGGGAGCACCCAGGGCCCGGCCTTCGCGTGGGGAGCGGTCACCCACCTGCGCCGTTCTCCTCAAGGGGACCTGACGTACGCCGGATGCATCGGAGAGGGCCTGCCGCAATGGTGCCGCCCGATCGGGCCGACGGGGGTGATGAACCACGCCGGCCCGGTGCTCGCTCCCGCCAGTTCGCAGGTCGTCTACAGCTTGGGTGTCCACGCGCGGGGGGCGATCAGCCAGTTCACCCGGCTGACGTCATAGGAGGGAGTCGGTAGGGCGGGCCGGGGAAGCACCCCCGCGTCCGCCTTCACTCGCAGTGCCGCTGCCATGCCATAAGGGTCGTCAAGGGCGGAGTTGGTGGCCGGCGCGGCCAGGTGGGCACAGCCCTGTACGTCATCCAGCTCGGCCAGCACTGCTGCCGCAGCCACGCGGTAGAGACCGTGCAGGCCCGGGTCGGCGGCCGGCGCGGCGAGCAGGCCGACAGCTCGCCCGTCATCCAGTTCAGCCAGTTCCCGCGCGGCCGTGGTGCGTCTGTCCCCAGCCAGTGTGGGGTCGCTCACCGGTGCGGCCCACACGTCGGCCGCTCGCGGGTCGGCCAGTTCGGTGAGCGACTGCGCGCCCTCCAGAATCCGGCGAGCAGGGCCAAGTGCCAGTCGCGATCGCGCTGTCGGCCGCGGTCGCGCATCTGCTGTTGACGATGTGCCCGCCGCCGCTCGGGGTCGGCGTCGGGCTGGTGGGGCGTCGAGGGTGCGGTCGACGTGGATGCCGGCTTCGTCGCCCGTTCTGGGAGGAGACCTCAGAGGCCGCGCTCACCTTCCGTGCGGTGGCGGGGCGGTGGAGCCACGCTGGATCCGTACGCGCGGGTGCGGGCTGGTGCCGGCGGCCTCCCCGCGATGGCCTTACGAGCCCGTTCGCCGATCTCTCTCGGCGTGGCCCGTAGGAGGCCGTTGATCGAACGGAGGTTGACCGGGCGGCCTTCCCGGCAATCAGGCCCGGCGATGGCCGCGGCCTGGGGAACGCGATCGGCGAACGCGACGTCCAGGCGCCAGACACCCCGCAACAGGGTGATCCTCAGGCCTGACGGTGCGGGGGTCGGCTGTACGTCCCATCCGTTTTGGCGTGCCCGGCGAGATAACACGTCGGGATGCATGTGGCTTGGTCCTTTCGTACATGCTGTTCAGCGCTGGTGGGCCATCAACGGTGTGGTGTTGGGAGCGGGTGTCCGCGCACGTGGTAGGCGGCCTTCGACCATGACGCGCGTGCCGCGCCGAAGACTCCCAGCGATGTGCTCGGCCTGCTGGTGCCAGATGTCGCAGGTCATGAAGACGGGATTGCGGTCCTTCCGCTCGTTGGGCTGGCAGGTGGTGATGTCGTTGACCATGACACTGCCACTCTCGGGATAAGACGCAGGTGAGCTGATGAGCGGCGATCGTAAGAGTTGTCGTCCCAGGTGGACGTCCGCCACCTCGATATCGAGCATGGGCCGGAGGACACCAGAGCCGTGGACCGGGCGCTCCGCGCCGTCGAGGTGCTGCACGCAGACGTGGCACGCGCCCGAACTCTCGTTCAGCACTCGGCGGAGCGGCCCAGCTCGGCGACCGCGATGAGGTCCGCCCGATCGTCTCCGGCGACTTCCACCACGCCCTGTACGGCGACAACGTGCTCACCGCGCAGGTCGAGGCCGCCCCGGCATGGCGTATGCCCTGACCGTGCACGTGATCGACGTCGGCGAAGGCCGGGCCGCCATGGTCGTCCGGATCAGCACCGTGGCGGCCGTCCGGCTCACGTGCCTGCCGGCCCCAGCCTGGCTGCGGCCGGCAGGCGGACTCACACCGGGCGCTTGGTACCCGATTCGCCGTCGGCCAGCACCATGGCGCACTGCGGCGGGCGGACCACGTTCGTGTTGGCGGACGACCCGGCATTCGCGCTGGCCGGGGTGGTGCACAGCGCCAGCACGGCAACCAGTGCGGCGGCCGAGGCGGCGGTACGGCGAGTCCAGGTACGGATCTGCATGCGGCTCTCCAGTCGGCCGATGATCACGACGACAGCACTCCATCCCAGCATCGGCACCGGATCCCCGCCCGTCCACCCCCGAAACGGCCAGTGGCGGCGGGCTGTGAGCTACACCGCCGTTCCCGGCTCGCCGTCCGAACGGGCGCCGCGCCCGCCGACGGTGTCGTCGGCACGCAACTCATGGACGTCCGGAAAGTCAGCCGGCCTGGAGTCTTCTTGGTGGTGGATCGAGCAGGCCGCCGCCCGGCCCGGATCGACCTGGCCGGCCACCTCCGGCAGGAACGGCCCGGCGACCGCACAGCTCACGCCGGATCGACCACCCTGCTCACGATCCACGCCTGCTTGCCGACCTGCCGGCCGCGGGTGAATCCGTACTGTTCGAAGAGTTCGACGGTCGCGCTGAACAGGAAACGGCCCGGCCTCTCGCGGCCGGTGGTCACCTCGGAGATGGCCTCGACGAGGCCGCCCCCGGCCCGGGCGATCTGGTCGAGCGCGCCTTCCAGGGCCATCCGCGCGACGCCTTGGCCGCGATGCCGCTTGTCGACGTAGAAGCAGGTGATCCGCCAGTCCGGGCGCGGCGGCGCGTCCTTGTCGTACGCGCGCCGGTGCTTGATGCTGGGGAGCTCATCGGGGCTGCCGTACTGGCACCATCCCTGCGCGGCGCCGTGCTCGTCGAGGACGAGCGCGGCATGAGCGCGACTCGTACGGACCCGGTCCTCCTTGACCGCGCGGCGGCCGGGCCCCCTCTGGGCGCCCTCCGGATGGAACCCGACGCACCAGCACCCGCCGAAGATCCCGTTGTTGCGCTCGACGAGCTCCGCGAAGGTGGCCCAGCTGGCGGCGTCCAGGGGCCGGACCGTATACGACATGAGGGTCCTCGTTCGTCCGGTGAGCGTTCAAAGTGCCTGGCCCAAGATAGCGGCCGCGCGGTTGTCGGTGGTGATCTCTACTGTTCGCCGCATGATGACTGCCGAGCGGGCGCACAGCCGCGCCTGCCCACCCCCCGGGAAGATTTCCGCGCACCGCCTCGACGACGGGGAGGCACGAGCGTGAGCGGGTGGGACGACGTCCAGCGGGCGGTCGGCAGCGCTGACGCGTCTCTGGTGGCCGACGAGGTGTTGCGGCTCGGTGCGGAGGCGCGCCGCGAGGTGGCCCGCCGGTTGCGCCCGTACATCAGCGAGGCGCGGCAGGCCGCTCACGAGCGTTTTCACGCGGCGGTGCAGCAGGCGGAGGCCGAGGAGCAGCAGGCCATGGGGGAGTACGTCCGGGAGCGGATGGACGAGGGCGTGGCCGAGGAGGTCGCGCGGGGGTGGTGGTGGGAGAGGGAGCACTACCGCCACCGGCGTGACGTCGACTGGGGGACGCGGGACAACTGGATCGGGCCCCTCCGCGTCGCGGGCGCGGGCACGCTGGGCGGGGCGGCCGCGGTCGCCGACTGGCTCCTGCGGCGGGACTTCTCCGAGTGGGGCGGGAAAATGCCGCTCGAGCCGCTGCTGAGGGTCATCGCCGCGCGGCCGGCGCAGTGGCAGGCCGATCTCGCCGTACACCTGGCCGGGCGCCTGCGCGCCACGCGGCGCCAGCTCGAGAACGGCACCGTCGAGCTGGCGCTGGAGCTGCTGCGCCGCACCGGTGCCGAGCCGCCCGGCCATGAACCGCTCGTCGTCGCCTGGGCGTCCATGGAGCCCGATCTTGCCCGTGATCCGCTGGCCCGGCACCTGGTCCCGCGGCTGTTCGAGGCCGAAGGCGTGGGCCGGGTGCTGCGCGACGACCGGATCGACGCCCCTTCCGGCTGGTCCTGGCTGCGCGCCCTCACCGCGGCGGCGCCGGTGGAGCGCGAGGTGCTTGTAGAGGGGTGCGCCCGCCGGTTCCTGCGTGGCGGCAGCGCCACCGACCTGCGCTTCTTCGTACGCCTGCACGACCTGCTCGACCCGGCTCCCAGCCGGGAACGCGTCGCTGACTACCTGCGGCTGCTGCCCGCCGCCCCTGGTCCGGTGGCCGAGCTGGCCCTGCGGATGCTGCGCGGCCCCGGTGTCGCGTTGAGCGGTGAGGAGGTCAACGAGGCGGTGGCGGCGTTGCTGTTCCGGTCCGAGAGCAAGCTCGTGCGCGCCGGCCTGACTCTGCTCGACCAGGCCGCCCGCGACGCCGGCGACGACCTCGACCACCTGGCGCCCGCGCTGGCCTCGGCGTTCCTGTGTGAGTCATACGAGGTCAGGGAGCGCGCGGTGCGCTGGGCGGGCAAGCACGCGCGGCGGTTCTCGCCCGTGGGCGCGGAGACGGTGCGCCAGGCGGCGGCCGTCCTGCCCGCGGAGCTGGCGGCCCGCCTGACCCCCGCCTACGGCCAGGTTGAGCCCGACGCGGCGCCGGCCGACGCCTTCGAGCCGGGCACGCTGCCGGCGTTCGAGTCGCCCGGCCGTCGTCCGGTCCGCCCGGCGATGGAGCACCTGGCCGGCACCTTCCGCGAGTTGCACCACGAGTTCGCCTTCGAACGCTGGCTCGACGGCTTCGTCCGCCACCCCGGCGCCCGGCGGCCTCCGGCGCGGACGACGGATCTCTACGGGGCGGGTGATTGGACGGATCTCCAGCAGTGGACGGAGGCGCTGCTGCGCGAGGCCGCCGGCCCCGGCCTGGAGCCGCCGAATCCTCGAGGACCCGAGGGCCGCAAGCGCCCCCGTGTCCTGGGCCTCGGCCAGGTGCCGCCGAATCCTCGTGAACCCGAGGGCCGGGAGCGCCCCGGGGTCCTGACCCCCGGCGTGCGCCGTGGTATCGCGGCGAACCTGGCCGAGCTGGGCCTGGTCCTCGGCGCGGAACGGCTCGACGCGCGGGAGCCGCAGGAAGGGGAGCGGGTCTTTCTCGCTGCGGTGCGGAAGAGGCAGGAGGAGAAGCCGCCGATCGCCCCCGCAGGACGGCTGCCCAGCCCGGCGCTGGTCTCACCGCCCCACTGGGCCATGCTGCAGCGCTGCGCCGAGATCCACGCTGCGCTGAAGGAGGGGACGCTGCCGCCGTACCTGCTGGCCACGCCCACCCTCACCTCCGGTCACCTTGACCCCGCCGAGCTCGTCGCCAGGCTGGAAGGCTATGAGCGGGACGGCGTCCGGCCCCTGCCCGCCGACCTGGGGCAGGCGCTGCTGAGACTGCCGCGCGAGGCGGACTCCGGCGTGGTGGCCCGCGCCGGCCGGCTGACCTCCGAGGCGGGAGCCACGCTGGTGCGCTGGCTCAAGGCACGACCGGAACCCGTGACGAGCGTCGAATGGCCCGCCGCGCCCGGGGGCCGGCCACGCGCGCGCATCCGGCAGGAGCCGACGGGGATCGCTTTCGTGGACGCGCTGTTCTGCGACCCGCCCCGCCACCAGCCTGCCCACGGCAGCTGCTACGAGTCGTCGTGGTGGCTCGTGCTGCCTTCGGACCGCGAGGTCGTGGCCACGCACCTCATCCCGCACCTGTACAGCGGCTGGGAGGGGCCAGGCCGCCTGCACCAGCACGTGGTCAGGCTCTGCCACCAGGACGGGCCCGCGGGCGAAGGTATGGCGCTGCTTCTAGGGATACTGCTGGGCGAGCGCGGCTGGTACGCGGAGCACTGCCGGGAGCTGCTGCTGCGGGCGGTCGCCACGAAGGCCCTGCCCGCCGCGGAGTGCGGACGGCAGCTGGGGCAGTGCCTGCGCCTGCTCGACGTCAAGCTCAGCCCGGTGCTGCGGGCGCTCGAGGAGTGCGCGCGGCGGGGCGCGCACCGGGAGGTCTGGCAGATCATGAGCGGCCTGCTGCAGGTCTTCCTGCCGCGGCCGGGGGAGCGGGCCAACGCCGCCCACACCCGGGCGCTGGAGTTCGCCGCCGAAGTGGCCGGCTGGGCCGGGGCGCGCGGCACGATTCCTGAGGTCGCCGGGATCGCCGCGCGTGACGGGTCGAGCGGGCTCATCCGCGCGGCCCGCCGGTTGGACGAGCACCTCGGCCGGGCGTGAGGCCTCACGACTCGATGGGCCGGCAGCGGGGTGAGCGGCGCGGCCATGCCTCAGAGCAGATGTCGGCGGCGGGTGGCCGCTTCCTGCCGGACTTCGGTCAGGAACAGCTCGACGTGGCGCTCCTGCCGCCGGTCGCCGTCCGGGTCGTACCAGGCGACGGCGTGCCGCGTGCGCGCGTGGCCGGCGTACTGCAGCCAGCAGCCGTGGATGCCGGCCATGAGTTTGTCGAGCAGGTCGAGGGCCGGGCGGGCGGGGTCGAGAGAGGTGATGGGCAGGCAGACGGAGTCGCGCCCGGCGTGGGGGTGGTCGATGCGGGTCCTGGCCACGAGGCGTTCGGCGGCGGCGATGCGCCGTTTGGCGTCGGTCACGCCGCAGAGGTGGCCCTCGGCGACGTGCAGGGTATGGCGGATGAGCGGCATGACCGTCTGGCGCGGTGTGGCGCCGAAGCTGATGGCGCTCACGATCTCGACGAGGCTCTCGACGGCGAGGGGCCTGAGGTGGTCGCCCTCGGCCACGACCTGCGCCGGATGCTGCCGGACGTGGCGGCCGGTCGTGGCGGCCGCCGCGTGCAGCCAGTGGGCGGCGGCGATGGCGGCCGCGGCGGGGTCGATCTGGGTGATCAGCTCCTCGGAGCCGAAGGGCTGGCGGTTGAGGAAGGCGTCCGCCTGGGCGACCTGGAGGGGCGAGGCGTCCTCGCGGCTGAGGGTGACGGCCTGCTGGGCGCGTCCGGACAGGTCGTCGCGCTCGGCCTGCTCGACGGCCGACAGCTCGGCCGCGACGTCGGCGACGACCTGCGCGGTGAGCTCCGGGCTGTCGAGGGCGATCAGGGCGCGGCCGGTGCGCTGTGCGATCTCCCCGACCTTGGCGGAGAGGGGGGTGTCCGCGGAGGCGGTCAGGATCGGGACGACGGCGGTGAAGGCGTCGCGTTCGCGCTGCCGGTGCCAGCCGAGACTGCCCGGTCCGTGCTGGTCGGAGATGCTGGCCGGGTGGGTGTAGCAGCGCCAGCAGGCCTGCGACAGCTCGGTCAGGCGGGCGGCCAGGCGCAGGGCGTCCGAGAGGAGGGCCGGGGGAAGAGCGGCCACGGTGACCGCGACATCCCCTATGCCGGTGCTCCAGTGGGCGACGAGCGCGTTGCGGGCGTGGTCCACGGCATACCGGGTCACGGCAGCTCCTTGAAGGGGAAACGCGAATGCATGCCCAGGATGCAGGATGCACCGCTGATCTGGGGGCTGTTTGCGGCTGTTGCAGGTCGCTGATCAGCGCTTTTGTGGCGAGATCAGCAGTAATTTCCTGGGGAGCGCTTGGCTACATCCCTTCGTCGACGCGCATGAAGGTGGCGCCTTGCATGGCCGCGCGAGCGCCGAGGACATGCCCGTCGCACATCAGCGACTCCGTCCCCACCCGGTCGGTCACCTTCCACGTCACCGGCTCGCCGCACTTCTGGCCGCGCCGGTCGTAGTCCCAGGTACGGCGGCACACCCGGCAGGTGGACAGGTTGGCCATGGAGGAGAGCGTGTTGCCGTGCTCGGGGCAGACGCCCCACGGGAAGCCGCACGTCGACTCGGCCAGGGCCCGATACTGGGCCAGGTCCCCGGCCGCGCGCAGCAGGTCCTCGCCTGCTCTCTTCAGCCATTCGGCGGCATGGTGCGCCGCCTGGAGATGGGCGCGTTCGGGCGAATCGGCGGGCAGGCCGGCGTACAGGGCGCGGGCCTCGGCCTCGAGTGCGTCGGCGCGGCCGGCCAGGTCGCGCAACTGGGCGGGAGTAATGTTCATCGCTGAAGATTCTCCCTTGTTTGCACGGCGAACGCGCAGCCCCGGCTGAGCCTGAATCAGGGACGGCCGGCGAGGGGCAGGAGGGTCGCGGCCGAGCCTGAATCAGGGACGGCTGGCGATGGTCAGGAGGGTGGCGGCGGGGCCCGTGAGGGAGCGGCCGCGGCGCCAGACCGCGCGCAAATTCCTGACCAGGTTGAGGCCCGCCAGCGGCACCTCGACGAGGCGGCCGGTGGCCAGCTCGGCCTCCACCGCGTACCCGCTGAGCACCGCCGGGGCCGCGCCCGCCTGGGCGGCGCCCTTGACGGCCGAGTTCGACCCGAGCTCCAGGCGCGGGCTGGCCTGGTGCAGCCCGGCGAAGGCGACGTCCAGGGTCTCGCGGGTGCCCGAGCCGCGCTCACGTACGACCAGCGGGGTAGCGGCCAGCTCGGCACCCCTGAGCACCGTGCGGCGGCGCGCCCACGGGTGGCCCGGCGCCACCACCACGACCAGCCTGTCGGTGCCCACCACCCGGCTGGCCAGCCCGTCCGGCACGTTGGGCCCCTCCACGAACCCCAGCTCCACGCCCCCTGCGCCCGACAGCACCAGCGCCGCCACGTCGGCGGAGTTCAGCACGTCCAGGCCGATCTGGACCCCGGGCTCGCGGCTCTGGAACTCCCCGAGCCAGCGCGGCACCAGGTACTCGGCCACCGTCATGCTGGAGGCCACCCGCAGGTGCGCCGCCTCGCCGTGCCGGACGGCTTCGGCGGCCCGCATGAGCTCCTGCGCCGCCGCGAGCACCTGCGCGGCCCAGCCCGCCACCATCTTGCCCTCGGCGGTGAGCGTGGAGCCGCGCGGCGTCCGCTCCAGCAGCGGCAGGCCGAGCCGCCGTTCCAGCTGGGCGATGCGCTTGCTCGCCGACGGCTGCGCGATGCCCGCCAGTTTGGCCGCCTGCCCGAGGCTGCCGAGCTCGCCCACGTCCACCAGGAGCTTGAGGGAGTCGAGATCGGGCAGCGCAGTCATAGCCACAGGCTATGACCTCCCAGGCAACGCGCGGCTACCGGCCCTGCCGAAGGCCCCGAAGACTGGGATCATGCTTCTCGCCCCCTCCAAGACGTCCTGCCTGCCGGGCATCGCGGCGTGCGCGCTGGCGACGGCGGCCGCCCTGGTCGTCAACCGGTTCGTGCCGGGGCTCAGCCCCGCCACCGCCGCGGTGACCCTGGGGGCGGCGCTCGCCAGTGCCGGGGCGATCCGGGCGGCGCTTCGGCCCGGGCTGCTGTTCGTCTCCAGGCGGGTGTTGCGCGTGGCGATCGTGCTGCTCGGGCTGCAGATCGCGGTGCCGCAGGTGCTCGCGCTCGGGTGGCAGGCGCTCGCGGTCGTCGCCGCCGCCACGGGGCTCACGTTCGTGCTTACGCAGCCGGCCGGCCGCCGCCTCGGCCTTTCCCCCGGTACGTCGCTGCTGGTCGCCACCGGCGTGTCGATCTGCGGGGCGGCGGCGATCGCGGCCATGCACGACAGCGCCGACAGCTCGGACGAGGACGCCGCGGGGGCGCTGAGCGTGGTGGTGCTCTACGGCAGCGCGGCCATCGTGGTGCTGCCGCTGCTGGCGTCCTGGCTGGGGCTGTCGTACGAGCAGCTCGGGATGTGGGCGGGAGCGGCGGTGCACGAGGTCGCCCAGGTGGCGGCGATCGGCGCCGCCTCGGGCGTGCTCGCGACGGCGGTGACGGTCAAGCTCGCCAGGGTCGTGCTGCTCGCCCCCATCGTCGCCATCACCACGTCCCTGCGCCGCCCACGCACCGCCCCCGCCCGGACAGCTGCGACCGGTCCTGCCCGGACGGCGGCGGCCGGGCCCGCCCGGATGGCGTCACCTTCGCCCAGCGGGCGCGGCACCACCCTCACCCGCCCGGTGGCATCGCCTGCCACCGCTCAGGGGAAGAGGCCGCCGATCGTGCCGTTGTTCGTGGCCGGGTTCCTGGCGATGGTGGCGGTACGGAGCACGGGGCTGCTGCCCCCGGTGGTGACCGGCAATGTGCCGGCGCTCACGAACGCGCTGATGGCGGCCGCCCTGTTCGCCCTCGGCACGGGGATCGACCTGCGGAAGCTGCTCAAGGGCGGACGGGTCATGCTGCTCGGCGGCATCGCCACCGGCCTCATCTCAACGATCTCGCTGGCGGGGGTGTGGCTGCTCGGGTGACGCGGTCGCCATGATGGGTGCCGTGCTGACACGAATGTTATTGACGGTCGGTCTGGTCGCGGCCCCGCCCCCGGTGAGTCAGCCGGGCTGGGAACTGATCCGGATGCACAATTTCGGCGGCTGCGACTCGATGTCGGCCGTCGTTCCGCTGAGCCGGAGCGACGTCTGGGCGTTCGGCCAGAGCGAGCCCATCGACGACGAATGCGCGGGCACCGCCCGTCCGGTGGCTCAGCACTGGAACGGCCGAGCCTGGCGGGCCGCCGAACTGCCCGGACGCCGCTACGGCGCCATCGGCTCGGCGGGCGCGTCCGCACCGGACAACGTGTGGGCCTTCACCACGAGCGACACCGGCGAGTCCGCCGCCCTCCGCTACGACGGCCGTCGCTGGACGGACGCGGGCAGATCCGCCATGGGACCCAACCCCAACCTCGGCCACGGCCTGGTGCTCGGCCGCCACCACGTCTGGGCCTTCGGCTCGGACTCCCATGCGGCGTCCTGGTTCTGGAACGGCCGCACCTGGCACCGGCGAGCGCCGAGGGACGTCGGCCGGACCAGCGTCGTGTCGCAGAAGGACGTCTGGGCGATCAGTTGTTGTCAGGTCACCCACTTCGACGGCAAGGCCTGGAAGAAGGCCGCCTTCCCCGCAGGCCGCGACAAGGGGACCGCCAGCCTGAGCGGCGTGCTCGCGGTGGCCGAGAACGATGTCTGGGTCTTCGGTGACACCGGCGAGCGGGTGTTCGCCGCCCATTTCGACGGCAGCGCCTGGTCGCCGGTCGAGGTCCCCCTGCCTGCCTCGGCGGCACCCGGGTGGCGCCTCGGTGACGCGGTCGCGGACGGCCAGGGCGGCATCCGGGTGATCGCGTACCCGCCCGATGACACCAGCTCCCGCGTACTGTCCCGCTCGGCCGCGGGGCAGTGGTCGGTGAGCGCCCCTCAGGTCGCCGGCAAAGTGGTCAGGCTGTGGGACCTGGCGCTCGTCCCCGGCACCACGGAGGTCTGGGCCGCGGGCAGCGTGCGGCAGAGCGAGAGCGACTCCACCTCCGCCGTCTTCGCTTTCAGATAGCCGACGCCAGGGGCCAGGGAGGCTCGGCCCCTGGCCCGCCGGTCACGGATACCACTCGTAGCGGTGTTCCGCTGCGGGTTCGAATCCTGCTGGGGTCGCTTCCTACCAGAGAGTACTGTCGTCTGACCTGCGGCAACGGCAATTCGTCCACGCTTGGCCTGTGCCACCGTGTGCCGTTGGTGGCCCCTGTGTGCGCTGGTTGCGGAATACACGCGGAATGATCCCGCCGCCCGCGCCTGCCTCTCACACGAGCGCAGCGCGGTGATGACGGCGGCTACTGCGGGCCGCCCAGGACAGTCCCGGCTCGGCACAGCACGTTGCGCCGAGCCAGCGAGAGCGCACCCATCCGCGCACCCGTGTGCTGGACGTCCAGCAGGCACGGGCAGCTCAGCCACCCGCTCAGGAATGCCGCCTCTCGCCCGGCAGCGAATCGGCGGCGCGTCGGTTCTATCTGACCTCGTGACCGGGCCGTCGAGGGCGCTCATCGCCGCCGCGGTCCCGCGGGGCATGCGCCGAGCCGGCTCGCAGAAGGAGTGCCTGCGAACCCTGGAGGAGATGCCCGCCCAGTCCTTCCTGGTGGCAGCCGGCGATTCGGCGGGGATGCCGAGACGGTCGCAGTAGTAGGTGATCGCTTCTTCCCAGACGCCTTGGAGGCCCAGGCCGGCGCGGTCGATGGTGTCTTCGTCAAGGCGGGTGCCGGTGTTGACGAGGTCGGTCCATTTGACGGCTTGGTGCGGGCGGGTACGCGTCGTGTTCGCGGTTGCGCCGACGAGCGGGATTCTTCGCCAGGGGTTGGAAGGTGACCTGGCGTGGGTCGGTTCGTCGGCGGGCCACGTGGTGCTCCTGGTGGTGTGTGGCGTGGTTGCTGGTGCGATCTCTACCGCAGTCCGCGCCGTGTCGCACGACACCGTGCGAGCCGGGTCACTTCGACGAATTCTGAAATGGGGCGAAGAGTCGACCTTCCCCCGTTACGGTGCGAGAAATGAACGCTGACCAGTTGCATGAATACGCGAACCAATTGCGTGACAATTTCTTGCGACTGCAGGATCAATCCCTGGAACTGCACCAACGCGCCCGAGCCCTGCAGGTCACCCACAGCTCGCCCGACGGCCTCGTCACCGCCATCGTGGGCGCCCGCGGTGACCTGATCCGGCTCGAGCTCGACCCCCGGGTCTCCCGCATGCGGGACAGCGGCAGGCTGGCCGGCCTCATCACCGCCACCGTGCAGCAGGCCGCGGCGATGGCCCAGGACGAGATCGTGCGGATGTTCGCGCCCCTCGTCCCGCCGGAGCAGATGCGAGCCCATCTGGACGGCGACCTCGACAGCGTGCTGGGGCACCTGGACGACCGGCTGCGCGAGATCGGGTAGCGGATGGCCGAGCACGTACGCATGGAGCGGTCTCAGGTCGAGGCCGGGCTCAAGAACTGGCAAGGCCACACCGCCGGACTCGGTGACGCTCTGCGCGACGCCACCGCCCGCATCGAACGGCTGAACGCCGCCGCCCCCTGGGGTGGCGACTCGGCCGGGCAGGAGTTCTACCGGGCGTACTCGGCCGAAGGAGGGCCCGACACGCTCATCGCCTGGGCCGGGCAGCTCGTGAGGAACCACGAGGCCACCGGCGAGGGCGTACGGCAGACCGTGGAGACCACGAGCGAGGCCGCCTCCGCGCCGAGGGGCGATCGGGTGTGAGCGTCCACGCGGGGGCGGAGCACAACCGCAGCACACCGGTCACCAGCCCGCCGGGCGGTGGCGACGACACGATCGGCAGCGGCGGCTACGCGACCGATGTCACCCCGGCCTGGGGGGAGGGCGCACCCGAGTGGGTGGACGTCCTGATCTCGCTGGTGGCGGCCGGGCAGATGTGGCCGGAGGGCAGCGAGAAGGGCCTGGCGGAGCTGGCGGTGGCCTTTGACGACCTGTCGCGGGCGGCGCTGGCCGGGCAGGACGTGAGCTCGCGGGTCACGATGCTGGACGGGTGGTCGGGCGCGTCGGCCGACGCCTTCCGCGAGCACACCGACGAGCTCGCGTCGGGGGAGTCGGGGCTGGCGGGGATGGCGCGGGCCGCTCGGGCGTATGCGCTGCAGCAGGACTCCTTCGCGCGCGCCACGCAGTACGGCAAGCTGTCCATCAACGTCGGCTACTGGATCACGGTCAGCGCGGCCGCCGTCGGGATCATGGCGAGCTTCCTCACCGCGGGCGCGACCACACCGCTGCTCGCCGCGTACGCGCAGCGGCTGCGTACCTTCCTCAACCAGGTGTTCGGCTCCCTGGAACGGGCGGCGGGGGCCGGGCGCGGGCTCACGGCCGTCGCGCCGAAGCTCGCCGCCGTCCAGACGGCCCAGTTCGGCGGGCGGCGACTCGGCCAGGGGCTGCTGGCCAGGGCGGCCACCAGCCATATGCTGCGCGAACTGCCGGAGGAGGTGGGCGAGGGCCTGCTCATGGACGGGCTCGCGCAGCAGCGGCAGATGGAGCTCGGGACGCGTAAGAGCTGGGACACCCGCATGACGGCCGCGAACGTCCTCGGCGACGCGACCGGCGCCCTGCTGGCGTCCCGGATCGCGCCCGCGGTCTCCAAGTACGTCTCCGGAGTCCCCGGCCTGCGCCACCTCGACGCCGCGGCCGGGGACGCCGGTGGGCTGGCGAACGTCCTCATGCGGTACCCCACCAAGGCCGCGAGCGCGGCCGCCACCAACGCGCTCGTCTCGGCCCCGGCCGGGATGATCTCCAACGGCGTCGTGTACGGCACCTGGCAACTCCCCACGATGGAGGGGCTGGTGGGCAGTATGGCGGCGGGCGCCGGCCGAGTGGGCACCATCAGCCCGCTCAGCACCGACGTCCTCTCCGCCCTCGCCAACCCGTCAACGGCCCTCGCTCGCGCGGAATCCACCGCCGTCGCCCAAGACCCCACCCCCTCGCCCTCGGCACCCACCACAGGCTCAGGCCAGGGCGGGAGCACTCAGAACACCGCCACCCACGGGGCCGGCGGGGTCACCCCGATGGCAAGCACCCCACCCACCCCGGTCGGTGACGCACACGGGACCGGTTCGACAGGCACCCCTCAGCGCGGCGCCCCCACCCCAACACCGGCCGGCGCCCCCACCCCAACACCGGCCGGCGCCCCCACCGCGTCGGCGCAGGCCGGAAGCGCACCGACCGGAACACCACCAAGCGCCATCTCCAGCGGCACCACCCAGGCAGGCGCGACACCACAAGGATCAGCACCGGGCACCGCGCCTGGCGGGATGGGGCAGGCGGGTGCGGCACCGCAAGGGGCGGGATCGAGCGGCCAGTCGGCGGCCGGCGGTGCGCCAGGTGGCTCGCCGGCGCAGACCGGCCCGATCGGCGCGGCTGCCGGCACCCCGGCCGCCGGGACGGGTGGGCCCGCTACCCCGGCCGCGGCGGGGGCCGCCCCGGCCGCCCCGGCCGCAGCCGGCCATATGCCGACAACTCCTGACGGCCCGGCTGCCGCGTCGAGTGGGCCCGCCACCGCGGCCACGGCGGGGGCCGCCCCGACCGCCCCGGCCGCTGCCGCCTCTGTGTCGACGGCTTCTGACGCCCCGAACGTGACAGGGCCTGGGGCGGATGTCGAGGGCGGGGAGTTGGTGCCGTCCAAAGAGGCGTTGGCTCGGGCGCTCAGTGGGCCGGGCACGCCGGCCGTGCCGAGGCTTGAGGGGATCGGGCCGGAGGTGGCGAGTGACATTGATCAGGCGTTGCGTGAGCTCGCCCATGACTACCCGGACCTGACGCGCGCCCTCGGCACCGTCAGCACCACGGACCCGCACGGGAACTTTGTCACCCAGCCGGACCTGGTGGCCTACGCGGTCATGGACGGTGGTGAGCGGGGCATCCACCTGAACCCCGTCGCCATGGCCGACCAGGTGGAGGCCGGGCGGGTGGAGGAGGCGACCGGGTGGACGGTGCCGGGCGGCGGGTCGGTGCGCGGTGTGCTGTATCACGAGGTGGGCGAGCACATCGCCGACCGCATCATCGGCGACCCCGACGCTCGCACCGCCCTGAACGCCACCGTCTCGGCCGCGCTGGGCCGCCCGTACGACGTCACAGGCGTGCACGACCAAGAGACCGTGACCGCCGTCGAGTCCCGCCTGTCCACGTATGGCGCCACCACCCCCCGCGACCTGATCGCGGAGGCGTTCACCGAGTACAGGGCCTCGGCGACCCCGCGTCCCCTGGCCAGGGCGGTCGGTGAGCTGATCGATCGGCTGCTCACCACGCAGGCACACCGGACACAGGACACCGCGCTGACAACGCGCTCCCGCGAAGAGGTCTATGCCCGCAGGCGCGGTCCCGCCGACGACCCGGAAGCGGATCCGGACCTGTGGGCGCTGCGGGCCATGGACGGGCGGATGAGCGAATCCCGCTATCGGGACGAGGACGCCGAACGCCAGGCAGGCAAGATCCTCCAGCGCATAGCCAGCACCTGGGGCCGCGACGGGACCCAGTGGCTGCTGGACACGTTCCAGGCGCGTTCCCCGTATGTGCGCGACGGCATCGTCTGGGCCGCCCGCCAGAACGGCCTGGCCGGCCCGACCGGCGAGCAGCAGTCAAGGGCACAGACATCCCGGCCCCTGGGCCAGAGCGGCCAGAGCGGCCAGCCGCAGGAGGCCGCCTACCAGGCCGAGAACCTGTACGACTCCCAGGCCGACCGGCGCCACTGGAAGGACGTCATGCGGGAGGCCGACCATCTCGCCCACCAGTACACGGCCGCCGACCGCAACCGGGACGCGGACGCGTTCCAGGACGCCATCGACGACGCGCAGGCGTTCGTCCGCCGTCACGGCCTGGCCGACGCCGACCGGACGCCTTGGTACAAGTTCAAGGGCGCGGCGGAGATGGACGATTGGATGGCCTTCCGCGAGAGGGAGGACACCAGCACCGGCATCGGCTTCATCAGCGAGATCCTGCTCTATGACTTCGACCTGGAGCCGGACGACCTGAAGGGCACCGGTGCCGCCGGTCAGAGTGGGACTAAGGGGTACGAGCCGCCGATCTCCGACCACGACGACTTCGGGAAGGTCAATGTCGAGCGCCGGGCCAAGGTGCCCCTCGCCGGACTGCGCCCGCAACGGGTGGAGGATTACGACAAGGCCGCCCAGCCGCTCAGCGAGGAGCACAAGGAGGCCATGCGGAAGGCGTACGGGGAGTTACGGAAGTTCATCGACGACCTCGGCTCCAGGGAGATCAGGTTCGGGGACCTGCTCGCGATCATCAACAAGGTCAACCCGACCGGGCACAACAGGAACTGCCCGGAGACCAGCCTGGCCATCGATGACATCCTGCGCGGCAAGCCGGCCGTGGCCGGGCCACTGAATGCCGCGCCGGTCCCGGTCATCCGCACCACGATGGGCAGGCGGGCGATCGAGAAGCACCTGCGGCTCAGCAACCTCAAGAAGGTGGAGAAGATTCTGCAGAACGAGGGGCCGGGATCACGCGGCGTGGTGATCGGCTACAGCGGCTCCGGCATCGGGCACGTGTGCAACGTCCTCAACGTCAACGGCCACATTTACTACGCGGACGGCCAGCACCAGCGGGTGTACATCGACCGGCACCCCATGGAGGGCAAGTATCGCGAGTACGACTTCTTCCAGACCCGCTGAGAAAGGACGGATCACCATCATGATCGGCAAGGAGGAGGCCGAGCAGGTCGTGCGCGCGTACATCGCGGAGGAACTGAGCGCCGTGGGGGAGGGGCTGGTCGTGCACGACGCGGTGACGGTGGAGCGGCCGTACGGGTGGTTCTTCACGATCACCACGGCGGAGTTCGTCGAGACGGGCGATCCCGGCACCACGTACGCCGGGCTGGGACCGGTCCTGGTGCGGCGGGCCGACGGCGGGCTCGTCGAGTACGACTCCATGTACACCGGCGAGGCGGCGGCCGAGGCCTACGAGGCGGGGCTGTGACGCGGCGGCGGCCCGCGATCTGCGACGCGTGCGCCAGGCTCCGGCAACGGGTTGATCCGCAGGCGGCCGGCCGGTACGTCCCCTACTGCGAGGCCTTCTCCGAAGGCGTCCCGGCGGAGATCTATGGGGGCGGCTTCGACCACCGGTACGAATACCCCGGCGACGGCGGTGTCCGGTTCGCGCTGCGGCCGACGGCCGAGGGGGCGGTGCAGGCGTTCGAGCTACGCCGCACGTGAGAGGCGAGGGCTGTCCGGGCTCGTGGTTGATGCGGTCTACATACCAGCCGTGTCCACGGGAGGGTCTTCTGTGAGGTCGAGTCGAAGAGACGTGCTCCGAACCCGCCAGCACCCGGCGCGCCTACGCCCGCCAGCGGGCCACCTTCACCGCCTGGTGCGCCGAGCGCGGCCGCCTGGCCTCGCCCTCCACCGGGCAGACGCCGGCCGAGTACACCGCCCACCTGTGCGCCGCCGAGCAGGCTCCGGCCGGCATCGAGCAGGCCCTGGCCGCCGTGCGTGTCATGCACCGTCTGTCCGGACACGCTGGCCGGCCCTCCACCGAGGCCGCCCGCCTGGCCCTAGGCACCTGCAAGCGTCAGCGAGCCGAGGCCGGTGGCCACGGCGGGCGGGAGGCACCGCCCAGCATCATCGACGCGCCGCGCCAGCGACCTGACCACGCCGACCTGACCACGCCGACCTGACCACGCCGACCTGACCACGCCGACCTGACCACGCCGACCTGACCACGCCGACCGGACGGCGTGACCGGCTGCTGGTGCTCGACCTGGCTCTGATGGGTCGCCGCAGCGAACTCGTCGCCCTCACCTGCGACGACGTGCGCGAGGTCGCAGACGGCCTGGAGTGACCGTCCGCGCCTCCAAGGCCGACAAGAACTCGGACGGCCAGACCATCGCCATCCCGGTTACTTCAAAGGCGGCGTTCGTGCTGGTGATCGCTCATCTGGAGGGGAACTGGTAGTGCGACACCACGACCTGGCCGTCGAGGACGTGCGAGTCGACGAGTCGCAGCTTGTGGCGCTGCTCCGGCGCGGCGAACAGTTGCCGGCCGCCGCCGAGCACCACCGGGTGCACGGCGATGTGGTACTCGTCGATGAGCCCCAGCTCGGTCAGCGCGGCCGCCAGCGCGGAGCCGCCGGTGAGGAGCAGGTCCCCGCCGCCCGGCCGCGCCTTGAGAGCGGCGACCTCCTCGCCCAGGTTGCCGGTGATGACGCGGCTGGTCCACTCGTCACCCCCGTACGTACGGGAGAAGACGATCTTCGGCGTGGCGCGCCAGAACGGCGCGAAAGCGGCGACGTGCGCGTCGTCCGACATCGACTCGGCGTTCGGCCAGAATCCCACCATCATCTGCCACACCGGACGTCCGAACAGTAGCGTGTCGACCCTCTTGTCCAGACTTTCGGAGTACGCGGACAGCTCGGGGCCCATCACCGGCCAGTCGAACTCCCCGTCGGGTCCGTCGATGAACCCGTCCACCGACGCGTGCACCCAATAGATGATCTTGCTCATGAGTTACCTCTCTTGTCTGTGCGGTCATAGGTATGTCGGAGCCGACCGCTGCTTATCGACATGCGGCGGCAAGCAGATCCGGCACGGCCAAGGCGACGCGGCCGGAGCCCACAGGTATCGACCCGGCAGGAGGCATGATCGGGAAATCGTGCCTCCAGCAGCTGAGCGGCTTCGATTATGCGCTCGGGCTGATCACGGCTGGAGGCAGCTTGTGATCGCGCAGCCAGGCGGAGGAGGCGGCTGCCCGGACGGCGGCGGCTCCTGGTGGACGGGTTGGAGCTGATCGCGCGAGCGCGGGTGAACGGCCGGTCGTGGGAGCGGGTCGCGGAGCTGCTCGGCGTCACGGTGGCGGTGGCTGGGCCTGGCCGGAGTCGTTCCAGGCGAAGGTCGCCGGGCACATCTCGGCACGCACGAAACGGACCGCAGAGGTAACAATGTGCGAACCATCACATTGAGCCCAACTCGTGGGTCGCGGCCGTGAGCCAGTGATATCGATGATCACACCAACGGCAGTCGAAAGGATATTCGTGCGCACACGCAAGCTGGCGACCCTCCTGGCCGGTGCCGCCCTGGCCGCCTCTACCACACTGGTGGCGGGCGCCGCTCCGGCCAGCGCGGCTGGACCCTGCGGCAGCAGCTACTCCAGGATCGGCGTCTACAGCATTGGCATCGAAAAGTACGGGTACCGCACGGGCATTCTGGAGGTGTACTACAGCTCCAGCACCGGCAAGAACTGCGCCCTGACCTACGGCGACGGCCCCTACGCCAACACCACGAGCTGGAAGGGCGTCACGATATCGAGAGGCGATGGCAGCGGGAAAGACACCGACGCCAAAGAATACAAGTACTACGCTGGCCCGGTGTACGTCTCGGCCTCTGGCCAGTGTATTGACGTAGAGGGGATCTCACCGGCATGGACGAGCGTCAAGCTCAACAACGTGCACTGCGGCTGAACCTCTTGTGACCAGACCGGGGTGCCCTCCAGAGGGAGCGTGGAGGGCACCTCCGCGAAGGTCGCTGAGCACATCCATGCCTGACTCCCGGGCATGAAGAGAGGCCCGCCGCGCTGGTACGCGATGGGCCTCTCTATCCCGGGGAGTTCGGCTGCGCGGGACAGGTCTGCCAGGGTGAAGGTCGCGTACAGGGGCTGAAAGTTCAGGGTATTACGTCGATCTCGGGTTCGTGATCAGGCCGGTGTGTGCCAGGAAGGCGTCCAGGAGGTCGGGGCGGTACTGCATCTGCTTGAGCCGGCTGCGGATGACCGCGGCGAGGTCGTCGAGCGTGCAGGGGGCCAGGTTGCCCAGGCCGCGTTTGAGGTGTGACCACACGGCCTCCACGGGGTTGAGTTCGGGCGCGTAGGTCGGTAAGTAGAACGCCGTCAGCCAGGGGCGTGCGTCGATCAAGCTGCGCATCAGGGCGTCGACGTGAGTGTTGACGTTGTCCCAGACCAGCACGATCGGCCCGCCGAGCTGCTGGTGGGCGGCGTCCAGCAGGCGGGCGTAGTCGGTCTCGGTGAACCCTTTGCGTTCGTTCTTGCGCCGCCGGTAGATCATCATGCGGTAGATAGGCGAGTGCGCTGCCCCGGCTTGAGGCAGATCAGCCCGGCCAGGTTGACGCGCCCGGAACCCTTGCCCGAGACGGTGACGATGGGGGTGTATCCGCGGCGGGACCAGGTGCGGCCCTTGGGCGGCCTCAGCGATTGCCCTGCTTCGTCGGCGAAGCAGAGCCACGCGTCCTGATCCCGCGCCGTTGTTCCGCCAGCGGCCACGTGTCCTTCACCCAGATAGCGATCGCCTCTTCATCGCGCTCGGCGGCGCGACGCTGAGGCGCCTGCGGGCTCCAGCCCAGCCGATGCAACAGGTAGGAGACCCCGCGCGGGATGTAGGAGATGTGGAACAACCTGCCGACCAGGGTGGTCACGCGCACTAAGGTCCAGCGCTGATCCTCGGTCCACCCCCAGACGGCAGGACCGGCGTCCAAGGCGGCCTCCAACCGCTCCGCCTGCGCATCGCTGAGCCGGCAACGCTGCCCACCTGGCCCTTTCGACTCCAGCGCTGCGGCCTTTGCCGTGCGCCAGGCCTTGTGCCAGACATAGGCCGACTTGCGGGAAACCCGCAGCTTATTGGCCACCTGAGGTGGCGACATGCCCGCGGCGAACAGCCCGGCAGCCTCCAAGCGGACCTGTTCACGCTTGGCTCGCGCCGCCGGGGTCAAACCACCACCATCCGGATAACGCATCCCACCGGCATACTCCCGAACCCCGTCGTGAGCACGCAACCACGCCGTACTACCTCAGCCTTTCAACCTCTGTAGCGGCGGCCACGGCCTTGTCGTCGTGCAGCGGCGAAACGCCTGCGATGTCCTGCGGTATTTCGCGGAGGCTCCCTTCCAATTTCATGTCCGCGAACGCGCGTGGCGCCAGTGATCCGTTGACTGGGTCGCTGTCATACCACCATTACTCTCGAACAGGTTCGCGGCGGAACAGTGAGAAATTCACGACTTCCGCGAGAGCTTGAGCAACGCTCGGCCGTCCGGGCGCGACCCGCGCAGGTCGTGAACTATTCACTGGCCGCCAGCGGGCAGCGGCCCGCACCGTTGCGGGTATGAGGAACAAAGCCGATCTCATCATCTACCTGGCCATCGCCTTCGGCGGGGCATGGCTGGCGGCGATCCCGCTGTGGAACCAGGGGCTCCAAAGCGCCCCACTGCCCTTGTCCCTGGCCGCACTCCAGGTGGCACCCACGCTCGGGGTGCTCGCGGTGTGGCTGGTGACGGCGCTGCACAGGGCTCCGGCCGCGCGGCAGTGGGCGCGCCTGACCGGTCTGACGTTCGGGGACAGCCCGCGCCGGACCATCAGGTACGTCGCCGCCACCTGGGCCGGCATCCCCGTGCTGATCGCGGCCGTGATCGCGGTCAGCGCGCTGCTCGGCGTCTTCCCCACCGATCTGGCCGGGCTTTCCGGTTACCGGCAGGCCTTTCCACAGGGCACGCATGCCACCGCCGCCATCGGCACCCTCACCGGGATCGTGGTGACGACGCTGTTCTCGTCAGTGACGGCGTTCGGCGAGGAGTGGGGGTGGCGCGGCTTCCTGCTGCCCCGCCTGCTTTCTCTCGGGTACGGCGGCGCCATCCTAGCCTCCGGCCTCATCTGGGGCCTGTGGCACGCGCCCCTTACCCTGCTCGGCTGGAACTACCCCGGCCTCGGTCCCTGGGCGGTGCTGCCGTTCACCGCGTTCTGCACGGTCGTCGGGGCCGTGCTCGGATGGCTGCGGCTCCGTACTGGCAGCGTCTGGCCGGCGGTGATCGGGCATGGCGTGCTGAACGCCGCCGTGCCCACCATGTACCTCGTCGTCTCAGCGGCGGGGCGGCTGCCCGATCCGCTGCTTGGCGGGGTGTTCGGGGCGGTCGGGCTGCTCGCCTTCGGGGTACTGGGGTTGGCGCTGGCCCGGGTGCGGCCCGCCGTGCATTGAGGCGCAGGCGCGTGCTCGCTTGTTGTCAGAGGCGGCGCCCGGCAGTAGGCACGAACACCACGGCGGCACTATTCGCGTCATCTCCGCACCGGACGGCCGTCCGCTGTGGGTCTCCGACGCACGACCCGCTCGCGAACACGATCTGACCCGCGCCCGGCCCCACCGCGTCATCCCGGCGCTCGCCGAGGTGCGCGGCAAGCTCCCGGCTCTGGCCGACCTGGGCTACGAAGGCAGCCGCCGACGTCGTGCGGGTCCTGGTCGAGGAGACGACGCCAGGTCGTCGGCTCACCGATGACCAGCACACCTACAACCAGCTCCTGCGCGGCGTACGCGGTGTCGGAGAACGCGTGAATGTGCTGTGATGGCTGGAGACGTCGCCCTCGGCGCGGGCTTCCTCCTTCCCTCGGCCTTCTTTGTGGCTGTGGTTCGAGTCTTCGGCGGCGCACCGCACCGTAACCGCGCATCCGCGATCTTCGCGGATGCGCGGTTCGTGTTTCCGGGCGCCGGCTCGCGCCCGCCTCCGGATCGTCGGTGCCCGTTGATAACTATCGCCTGTCACGTTGACCGACCGACGACGATGGAGCCCCCCATGGCCACGGCCACCTCTGGCGCAGCGGCCCTATGACCTGAGGCACGCGGCGGTGTTGCTGCGGCTCAACGCCGGCGTGCACGCTCCCGAGGTCGCCGAGTGGTCCGCAGGTCAGGAATACCACTCGTAGTGGACGTTGGTCTTAGTCTCGGTGTTGAAGTCGATCTCGCCGTCGAGGTAGCGGTTCCACATGGTGGAGAGCTTCGACGAGCGTACGGTGCACCCGGCCCAGCGGACTCCCTTGGGACGGATGCTGCCGACGTAGTCGTAGCAGGTCCCGACCTTCTTGCCGTTGACCCAGAGCCGGGCGTTCAGGCTGACGTCGTACAGCTTCAGGCGAGTGACGCTCTTGATCCGCACCTTGATGCGGCAGGTGTCCTCGCACTTACCGAAATAGATCTTGTAGTCGAGCAGGTGCGGACGGGCCGCCGTGCCCGATGCCGAGGCCGCCGTCGGAGTCACCGCGATGACCCCGGTCGCGACGGTGGCGGCTAAGAGCATGCCGACAAGACTCCTGGTCATGTTTCCCCCATGGCCATGAATAGCCGCTTCCCCCGTTGAAAGCGGCGCACTCCCTTCCGATTAACCATCAGGAAAGTGGAATGGTCAACATTTGTCCGCATTTGTACGGAGATTGTGATCTCGGTGGTTCGGATGCCTCTTGATCGCGAGTATGGGAAGCTTTTGTCCGATCTGTTGGTGCCGTTGGCGGGCTAAGTGAATCAGCCGTTGGTGGAGGACGATCCGCGGCGGCTGGGGCCGTACGACATCGTCGGCCGCCTTCGTGATGGCGGGCAGGCTCTCCACCGCGCCGGTGCTACCTCGTGCCGGAGCAGCTCGGCGGGTTGCCGGTGACGGAGGCGGCCGGCATCTTCTCGGGGGCGTGACCATGGGGTTCGCCGCCTCGGGCCGGATCGCGTTCGGCACGGACTCCACCACGGCGGTGATCAACCGCATCCTCGACATGGAGCCGGAGATCTCCGGGCCGGCCGGAACGCTGCTCGAACTCGTCACCGCCGCTCTGTCCAAGGACCCCGCCAAGCGGCCGAGCGTCTGCGACCTGGTCGCCAGGCTGCCCTCGCCGGCCGCGCCGCCCTCGCTGGCCGTGCTGACCTCGCTGACTTCCCCGCCCTCGCTCGTTGTGCTCACCTCGCCGGCCGTGCTGCCCCGCCGGGTGTGCTGCCCTCGCCCGCGCGTCCTCCCGCGCCCAGGCGCCGCCGTACGATGATCCTCACGGTGGCCGGCAGTGCGGCGGCGGCGCCGGCGGTCGCGGGCGGCCTATTGATCGACGGGGGTGGCCGGTCGGTGGGATCGGCCTCCGAGCAGCATGTGATGTCTCAGCCGTTCGGGCCCTCCGTCACGGCCGAGCCCACGACGCCGGCGCAGATCAAGAAGGCGGAACGCCGGACGACGACACCCCCGGCCTCCAGGCAGACGCCCCGCCCCAAGATCCCGACCTCGGCCCCCGCCCCCAAGCCGACCCGCACCGAGAAGACCGCGAGCGCCCCGGTTGGCGACGACTCAGCGGGCCCGAGCTCCGGCCCGACCTCCGGCCCGAGCTCATGCCCGAGCTCCGAAGGTCCCCCGGAACGGCCCGTGGAGACCGCCGCCGCAGCCCGCCCGACGCAGCCGGAGCCCACTCTCCACAGTCCCTTCACCTGCGTCCCCTCGATGTGCTGACCGGACCTCACAGCCGTAGGAGCCGCTGCGCGTTCGTACGGCCGATCTTGACGAGGTCGTTCTCGTTCAGCTCCAGCCCGTCGAACCAGGCGGCGGCCTCGCGCATGTCCTCGAACGGGTAGTCGGCGGAGAACAGCAGCCGGTCGGCGCCCACCTCCTGGATCGTGTTGAGCAGCGCGGGCGTGCGGAAGTTGCCGCTGGTGGTGAGGTAGAAGTTGGTCCGCAGGTAGTGGCCGAACGGGTGCCGCACGTCGAGGCCGCGGGGCGCGACGGCGAGCCGGTGGTCGGTACGCCAGATGTTGAACGGCAGCAGCTCGCCCAGATGGCCGAGGATCACGGAGATCCCGGGGTGGCGGTCGAACAGGCCGCTGCCCATGAGCCGCAGCGCGTGCGTCCCGGTCTCGACCGAGAACGCCCACGCCGAGCCGTACAGCCAGGGGTGGCCCTCGTACTGGGGGCTGATGGCCTTCAGCGGGTCGCGCGGGTGCAGGTAGACGGGCACGTCCAGCTCTTCGACGGCCGCCCAGAAGCCGGCGTAGCGCGGGTCGTCGAGGTAGACGACCGTGTGCTCGTCGCCGACCTGCGAGAACCCGTTGATCAGCGCGCCGACCAGCCCCAGCTCGGTGACCGCGCGCCGGAGCTCGGTCACGGCCGCGTCGGGGTCCTGCATGGGCAGTGCCGCGAAGGAGGCGAACCGGTCGGGCCGCCGGACGACCTGCTCGGCCGCGTGATCGTTGAGACGGCAGGCCCAGTCGACCGCCTTCTTCGCCTCGTGCAGCGACTGGATGCCCGGCGAGAGAAGGGACAGCACGGCCTTCTCGATGCGGCATTCGTCCATGATCCGCAGCCGTGCCCCATGGATGTCCAGCAGCATGTCGCGGTGCGCGGGCCAGGCACCGGCCGTGAAGTGCGTCGCGGACTGCTCGACGATGTCCGGGTCGGTGGCCCCGAAATGCTCTTCGAGGGCGATCTTGTCCACCACTGACGTCCTCCTCGATCGAGAGAAGCGGGATGGCCGGACGACAGCGTACGTGCGCGGCCCTCACCCCGCGAGCGCCGTCACGGCGGGGACGCGGGCGCCGGCTCTGCGCTCCCTGACCCCCAGCAGGAGGACCAGGCCGAGCAGCGGGCCCGCGGCGAGCGTGGCGAAGGCCCAGAAGAACGAGTGGGTCGCCTGGAACACCGCGCCGAGCACCACCGGCACGATCGTGCTGCCGAGCTGCCAGAACGCGTTCGTCGCACCGGCCGCCGACCCGGCCAGCCGGACCCCGGCGAGTTCCGGGATCAGCGCGATCATCAGCGGGCTGTACACGTACGCCGCGACCCCGAGGAACGGCGCCACCCACAGGAACCCGCTCAGGCTGTCGCGGGTGCCGAACACCAGCAGCGTCACGACGAAGGCGGCGAGCACGGCGGCGGCCGGGAGCTTGCGCCGGCCGCCGAACAGGTCGGACGCCATGCCCATGAGCGGCTTCGCGACGATGGCGGTGACGCCGAAGATCGCGACCACGGTGCCGGCCTGCACGGGGGTGAGGTGACCGCCCTTGATCATCAGGGCGTTGGACCAGGTGATGAAGCCGTAGGTGCCCCACAGCGCGCCGAACCCGGCCAGGCCGAGCAGCCACAGGTCCCGGTCGCGGGCCAGCGGGCGCAGGTCCGGCACCGCGCGGGCGACGTGCGCCGCCTTGGTGCCGCGCAGCAGGACGAGGCACAGGACCGCGACGACCATCGAGGCCGCACCGAACACGTGGTACGACGTACGCCACCCGGACGCGGCGATGAGGCTCGGGACGAGCGCGTTCGCGATCACCGTGCCCAGCGAGGTGGCGGTCATGAACACGCCCATGGCGAACCCGCGGTCCGTGGGCGGGAACCACTGGGAGACGAGCTTGACCCCGGCCGAGTAGTCGCACCCGGCGAACACCCCGACCCCGGCCTGGAACGCGATGCCCGTCGCCACGGAGTCCGTCTCGCCGAACAGGATCATGAACCCGCCGGCGAGGAACAGCGAGCAGCCGACCACCACCCGGGGGCCGAGCCAGTCGGTCAGCACGCCGCCCGCGGCGTTGGAGACGACGTAACCGACGTAGTAGCCGGTGGCGAAGACCCCGAGCCCGGCCAGCGACACGCCGAGGTGCTCGCCCACCGCCACCGAGGCCGGGCCCCAGGTGGACCGATCGACGGCGGTCATCGTGAACGCCGCCCAGGCCAGCGCCAGCACCACCCAGCGGTACGGGCGGCGGACGACGGCCGGCTCCGCGGTGAGACTCATGATGAACAAGGAATCACATGGAGTCGATGCGATTCATCGAAATCAAGCGTCCGGCAAAATTGTAGGCTTGCATTCGTAAAACTGGTAGCGGGGGCCCTTTTGCCGGGAAATGAGAACGCGGCTGTGCCGGGGAACGGGTCAGGAATACTCTGGGGGGTGGAGGCTTGGCGCCGTTCGGTGTCTCACGGGAGTGGCAGGGCCCCTCATGACGTTTTTGTTGGATAAATCCACCTTCATTGGGCGAAGGTGGGAACTGTCGGCGGCGCGTAAGGCGCTGGCCGGCACGCGGCTGCTCACCCTGACCGGCCCCGGCGGGGTCGGCAAGACCCGGCTGGCGCTCCGGCTCGCGGAGCACCTGCGCAACAAGTACCGCGACGGCGTCGAGGTGATCGAGCTCGCCACCCTGGAGACCGGCGAGCTGCTGGAGCCGACGGTGGCCGCGGCCCTGGGGCTGCGCCAGACGCACCCCGACCCCATGGGGCTGCTGGTGGAGCACCTGTCCAACCGGCGCATGCTGCTGGTCCTGGACAACTGCGAGCACCTGGACCTGCTCTGCGCGCACTTCGTGGAACGGCTGCTGCACGCCACCCCCCGCCTGCAGGTGCTGGTGACCAGCAGGCACTCGCTGGGCGTGAACGGCGAGCAGGTGCTCCCGGTCCCGCCGCTGTCCGTACCCGGGCCCGTACCCGCGCTCCACGAGGTCCAGGCCGGCCCGGAGCTCCACGAGGAGACGCGGGCCGGCCCGCCGACGCCCAGCCGCACCGTACGGGAGGCCGCCAGGCACGACTCAGTGCGCCTTTTCGTGGAGCGCGCGGCGCACGTCGTGCCGGGCTTCTCGCTGAACGCGGGCAACCTCGCCTGCGTGGTGCGGCTGGTGCGGCGGCTGGAAGGGATCCCGCTGGCCATCGAGCTGGCCGCGGCCCGGCTGCGCACCCTGCCGCTGGACAAGCTCGCGTACGAGCTGGACCGGCGCTTCGACGTGCTGGAGGCCGGCGGCCCCATGGCCCTGCCGCGGCACCAGACGCTGCGGGCGACCATCCAATGGAGCTTCCAGCTGTGCTCGCCCGAGGAGCGGCGGCTGTGGGCCCGGCTGTCGATGTTCGCCGGAGGGGTCGATCTGGACACCGCGGAGACGGTGTGCTCGGGCGAGGGCATCGATCCGGCCGACGTGCTCGACCTCCTGGCCGCACTGGTGGACAAGTCGGTGCTGTGCCGGGGCGGGCTCGGCTTCCGCATGCTGGAGAGCCTGCGCGCGTACGGCTGCGAGCAGCTGACGCCCGCCGAGCGGCAATGGCTGCGCAGGCGCTTCGTCGGCCACTACCGCGAGCTGGCGGAGACGCACCGGACCGACCAGCTGGTGCCCGACCAGCTGGACCGCTACCTGGCCCTGCGCGAGGAGCTGCCCAACATCCGCGTCGCGCTCCAGACGTGCCTGAACGAACCGGCGCTGGCGCCCCTGGGCCTGGGCACCGCGTCCGCGCTGTGGTGCTTCTGGGTGCTCGCCGGCGCGCTCACCGAGGGCCGCTACTGGATCGAACACGGCCTGGGGCTGGTGCCGGAGCCGGGCCGGACCCGGGCGACGGCGCTCTGGGTGGACAGCATGCTCGCCCTGCGCCAGGGAGACCTCGACGCGGCGCTGCCGCGGCTGGAGGAATGCCGCGAGCTCGCCGCCCGGCTGGGCTACGAGGACCTCGTGCCGTACGCCGTGCGGACCGCGGGGGTGGCCGCCTGCACCGCCGGCGACACCCGGCGCGGTCTCGCGCTGCTGCGCGAGTCGATGGGCCTGCACCGGGCCCTGAACGACATGGACGGGCTCATGTTCAACCTCTACTTCGCGGCCGCGTACGGATCGACCGAGGACCCCGGACTGGCCGCGGAGTTCGGCGAGGAACTGCTGGCCCTGAGCGAGTCCCACCACGCGCTGGTGTCACGCGCGTACGCCCAGTTCGCGCTCGGCGTGGCGCGCTGGAACCTGGGCGACTACGAGCAGGCCGAAACGCTCCTGACGGCGGCCGCGCGGTTCACCGGAGAGGTCGACGACCGCTGGTGCCTGACCCAGTGCCTGGAAGTGCTGGCCTGGATCGCCGGCGCCCGCGAGGAGCACGACAGGGCCGCCGAGCTCCTCGGAGCCGCGCACGCGTTGTGGCAGGCGGCGGGCGCCTCACCCGAGCGGCTCTGCTACCACGCCGCCTGGCACGAACGCTGCGTGCGGCAGGCCCGCCACGCCCTCGGGAAACCGGCGTTCACGTCCGCCTTCCGCCACGGGGCGAAGCTCGGCGTCGAGCGCGCCGTCACCTACGCGGTCCGGTCGCCGGAGGCCCAGGCCGAGTTGCGGCACTTGTCCTGAGCATTCATCGGGATCTCGAACCAGAAGGCCTTGCCCGCGGCGCCCCAGCAGCAGGCCAGCCGCCGGAACACCTGCAGATCGTGCGGCGTCGGCGCGTCCTGCGCGTCCTCCGACTCGACCTCGCAGCGCAGCACGCCGTCGGTGGCCCAGACGGTCAGCCGGTACGGCCCGCGCGCGTGGTCGCCCGCGTCGACGATCAGCTGGTCCACCAGCAGTTCGGCGGCCTCCGCCAGTCCGTCGAGCCCCCATGAGGCCAGCCGGGAATGGATGAGAGGCCGCGCCCGCATGTCCGATGTCAGCGACCAAGAGGCGATCAGCTCACCCGGCACCTGGCTCTCGTCGGTGCCCAGGGCCCTGGACTTGATCCAGTTCCAGGCCCGGCTCAGGACGCTGAGGTCGAGACGGTGCCCGATGCTCTGATTCATCAAGGCGTGGTCGTTCATGCGGCACTCCCACTTGCGAGTCGATGGACGGCGTCGCGGTCGCCGGCATATATGGATGGACACCGTGGCCGGTGCTGGCACATGGTTGACGATTCCTTCGTTCCTCGACGGTGTCTGTCGATGAATCAAGAGTGCGTACGGCGGCGTCGCGAGCGGCACGGGAGGGATACCCGTATGAGTACCTAGTCCGTCGACGTACGTACGCAATGCGGGGCGTCTACGTTCTGTCTACGGCCCGCATATTGCCCATAGGTAACGTTTCGCCCTGGAAATTCAATAAAGGAAGCAATGGGGGATTGCCTTGTCCGATGAATCCGGGCCGGCGCCGTTCACCGCGATTCGCGGCGACGAGCGGCACCACGTTTACGCCGACCTCGCCGCGAAGGGGCCCGTGCACCCGATCACGACGCCGGCCGGCATGACGGCGTGGCTGGTGACCGGCTACGCCGAGACCAGGGCGCTGCTGTCCGACCCGCGGCTGGTCAAGGGCGGCTGGACGTCGGGGTCGTACGCGCACCAACTGCCCCAGGACGTGGCGCGCGGCATCCACACGACCATGCTCAACAGCGACCCGCCGGATCACCCGCGGCTGCGCAGGCTGGTGACCTCGACGTTCACCCGCCGCAGGGTCGAGAAGCTCATCCCGCGGATCCAGCAGATCACCGACGACCTGCTGGCCGAGGCCGACGGACGGGGGACCGTCGATCTCATCTCCGCGCTGGCCTACCCGCTGGCGATCGGCGTGATCTGCGAGCTGATCGGCATCCCGGAGGCGGAGCGGGCCGACTTCCGGGAGTGGACCCTGCCGGCCGTTTCCCCCGGCATCCACAGCTACGAGGAATTCCACGAGGCGGTCGCCTCGCTGCTCGCCTACAGCCGCGAACTGATCGGGAAGAAACGCCGCGACCCGCAGGACGACCTGCTCTCCGACCTGATCGCGGCCCGCGACGACGGCGAGGGGCTCAGCCAGGACGAGCTGACGTCGATGATCTTCCTGCTGGTGATCGCCGGCCACGAGACGACGGTGAACCTCATCGGCAACGGCATGCGCGCCCTGCTCACCCACCCCGACCAGCTCGCCCTGCTCCGCAAGCGCCCCGAGCTGCTCGACCCGGCGATCGAGGAGCTCCTGCGCCATGACGGGCCCGTGCAGAGCACCCTGTCGTACCGCACCGTGGAGCCCGTCGAGGCCGGCGGCGTGACGCTCCCGGCAGGCTCGGTCGTGTACTTCGCCCTGGTCGCCGCCAACCGCGACCCGCGGACGTTCCCCCAGGGCGCCTCGCTGGACATCACCCGGGAGGCCCCGACGCACGTCGCCTTCGGGCACGGCATCCACTACTGCGTCGGCGCGCCGCTCGCCCGGGTCGAGGCCCGCATCGCGTTCCGCACGCTGCTCGACCGCTTCCCCGATCTCCGCCTGGCGGCGCCCGCGGAGAGCCTGACCAGGACGCCGTCGCTGATCATGAACGGCCTGTCCGCCCTCCCCGTGCACCTGCGGCTCCCGGCGGCCGCCTGATCCAGCGAGGTGATCGTGGGCAAGGCGCTGCGGGGCCGCCGCGACGACGTCGTGCTCGCTGCTCGCCCGCCGGCTGAGCCCCTCGAGCCCGCGAGCCCGCTTCGGTCGTCAGCCCAGGTCCAGCTCGGAGCCGCCGAACCTGTCCCGCAGGAACCGGCCCTGATCGCGCAGCGCCTGCTCGTCCCCCCGATGGATGGCCTCGGCCACCTTGCGCAGCTGGGCGTCGAGCAGGGCGAGCTGGGCGAGCAGCTCCTCGTGCGCGCTGCGCTCCCGCCCGCCGCGGCGGGTGAGGACGTAACCGCGCGGCAGGTTCGCGTACGCCTCCAGGCTGGCGGGCAGATATCGGCGGATCGTCTGCGACACCACGTGCAGCTGGTCGGGGGAGGAGGTAAGCTGCTCGGCGCGCTCCAGCACACCCCTCAGGACCTCGGCCAGCGCGTCCACGGCCGCGTGCACGTCACCGGGGAAGCGCCCGCCGATCCGCCGCAGCAGCTCGTCCAGGTCGGCCCTGAGCGCCCGCGTCTCCACCTCGGCGTGCGAGATCCTCAGCCGGACCCGGTCCGGCGGGGCGAGCAGCGCCCCCACCCCGTACAGCGCCACCACGACCACGGGCCAGAACGCGCCCGCCAGGCCCAGGAAGTGGGCCACCAGGCCGAGCAGCGCCAGGCAGGAGCCGGCGATGTTCCGGTTCGAGCCCAGGTAGCGCAGGACGCGCTCACTGATAGCCACGGATCTCCTTGAACGCGCTGCTCAGCGACGTCCTGCGGGCGTCGAACACGGCGCCGCCGGTCAGCTCGGCGACCTTGCGCATCTCCTCGGCGTCGCTCTCGCCGAACAGCACCACGAACGCCGGCGCCCGCCGGTCCTGCGGCAGCGCCCGGTAACGGGCCTCGAAGGCGGCGTAGTCGGAGCCGTCGGTGTTGTCGCCGTCGGTCATGAGCACGATCGAGGTGTAGTGGCCGGGCGTCACCGGACGGTCGTAGGCGGCGGCCAGGCTGTCGTAGATCGCGGTGCCGCCGCCCGCGGACAGCCCTTCCGCGAACGCCTTGATCTGGGCGAGCACCGGCTCCGGGTCGCGTTCGGGCACGGTGAACGGCACCGGCCGCATCGGCGTGCCGCTGAACGGGATCATCGTGACGGCCTCGCGGTTGCTGAAGCGCGAGAACGCGCCGGAGGCGGAGGTGTCGGCGCCGGCCAGGGCGACCAGCGCCTGCCGGAGCGCGTCGATCCGCTCGCCCGCCATCGAGCCGGAGACGTCCAGCACGAACCGCGTCTCCGCCGGGACCCGCACGTGGTTGAGGTAGGTGGCGATCAGCTCGTCGGCGGTGCCGCGCCGGTTGGGGAACGGCAGCTCGATCAGCTGCCTCCCGCCGAAGCGCGGGTCCGGGGTCACGCCCGGCGTGACCGGCCGGCGGTGGGTGCCGGTCATGATGTCCTTCTGTACGGCGGGACTGCGCAGCCAGGCGGTGAGCTTGCCGTACAGGGCCTTCTTGGGCTCGGGGGCCGAGGCGAGCAGCGTGAGCGGGTAGTCGGCGGTGACCACGCCGTCGGACGGGTAGACGAGCGCGAGCGGCTCGCGCATCCCCAGCAGGACCGACTCGTAGTTGACCATGCCGTCCACGCGCGGGTCGCGGGCGTAGGCGTCGGCCAGCCACCCCGACGAGCCGGCCGTCAGGCGCTGCGCCGAGAAGAACTCCTTCAGCCGGGGCGTCACCGACGCGACCTGCTCGGCGCTGAGCGCGCCGTCCGCGTCCGACAGCGCCGCGGCCACCCCGACCAGGGCGGAGAAGCCGGAGTTGGAGGAGGCGGGGTTGGTCATGGCGAAGCCGAACCTGCCCTCCTTGGCCGCCCGCGCGATGTCGGTCCAGGTGACCTGCTTGCCGTCCCAGCCGAGCTCGCGGGCCTTGGCGGGCTTCAGCCCCAGCACGACGGGGGAGATCATGATCTTGGACTGGGTGGACAGCCTGGCCCGCGCGCCGTCGATCAGGGACAGATAGCGGTTGGAGGAGAACCAGACCGCGTCCAGGCGGCCGTCCGCGCTGCCGCTCGCGACCTGCTCGGCGCCGTCGAGCGTGCCGGTGTAGGTGAGCCGCACCTTGACGCCGGCCTCCGCCTCGGCCCGCCGCAGCAGCGGCTCGAGGTCCTTGATCTCGCTGCCGGCCAGCACCCGGAGCACGTCGGGCGCGTCGGCGGGCTCCTCGCCCCCGCCGCAGCCCGCCAGCAGGGCGGCGAGCAGGACCAGGGGCAGGGCTCGCCTCATCGCTCGCCCTCCCGGGCCCGCTCGAGGTACGCCTTGGCGTGCCCCAGCTCGGCGGACAGGCTGTCGACGGTGGCCGCCATGTTGTCCACGGCCTTCGCCCGGAACGCGTCGATCGTGTCCATCGTGGCGTAGACGTTGTCGAACGCCTGCCGTAGCGTGTCCAGGTCCACGGTCGTCGAGGCCGCCTGGTTCTGGATCGCGCCGGCCTGGGTGCGCAGCATCTCGCTGGTGGCCAGGATCAGGTCACCGGTCGTGGCGTTCAGCGCGGTGATCTGGTCGAGCACCAGCTTCTGGTTGGCCAGCGCCTGCGCGACCGTGACCGCCGTGCGCAGCGCCGCGACCGTGGTCGTGGTGGCGCGGTCGACGCCCTTGCTCAGCTCCAGGTTGTTCTTGCGTACGAGGTCGAGCGCCAGGTAGCCCTGGGCCGACACGGCGAGCTGGGTGAGCAGGTCCTGGTGGCGCTGGCGCACGGTGAACAGGGCGTCGGAGCGCAGCGCGGTGGCCCGCTCCTCGCCGGCCAGCGCGATGCGCTCCTCAAGGGCGGCGTCCATGGCCTGGGCCAGGACCGCGTACTCCTGCAGCCGGGTCATCGTCTCCCACAGGTTCGCCTTCTCGCCCTCGATGGCGGCGTTGTCGCGCAGCAGCTCGTCCTGGCCGGACTTCAGCGCGCGGATGATGTCGTCGATGTGCTTCTGCGCGGAGTGGTACTTGGCGAAGTAGTCGCGCAGCCGGTCGCCGAACGGGATGAGCCCCAGGAGCTTGCGCGTCCCGCTCGCCGCCTGCTTCGGATCCAGGTCCACGACGGTGCGGCGCAGCGCCACCAGCTCCTTGGCCACCCTGGCCTGGGCGTCGGCGCCCTCGCCCCGGGCCGCGTCCAGGGCGGCGACCGGCCGCTTGAGCATGCGGTTGGCCACCTGGGAGGCGGACTTGATCTCCGTGTCGCCCATCGAGGAGATGTCGTGCACCTTGCGGGAGAACTCGGGGGAGCGGTGGTCGAGCCCGCTCAGCTCGCCGGCGAAGTCGCGGGCCTTGGCGGCCAGCTCGGCGGCGCGCTCGCCGGCGATCGGCAGCATGGTGGCCGCCGTCTCGGCCGGGACCGGGGCGACCGGCTCGGGCGGCGTGAGCACCAGATCGGACACGTGCGGGATCTCCTTGCTAGGGCCGGGCGGAGTCGATGGTGGTGATGAGCTGGTCCAGCCGCTCGTACGTGGGCGGCTCGACGACGTCCACCAGCTCGGCCGCCGCCGGCGCCCCGGTCCTGGCGACCAGGCCGGCGAACGCCCGAGGGTCGGTGGTACGGAAGCCGTACGCGGCCGCCAGGGCCTGCAGCTCGGCGTCCTTCGTGAGCAGCCGGCCCACCCGGTCGCCCGGCGGGCTCAGCGGGACCAGCGTGTGCTTGCTGAGCACGGTCGGCGACGGGTAGACCAGCCGCATCTCGGGCTTGATCGCGCCGTCGCCGGCGAAGACGTGCGCCAGGTACTGCGCCTCGTAGACGACCAGCAGCGGCGTCTTGCCCGCGCCCAGCGCGAGGTAGTCGTCGAACGACGCCTCGCTGGTGGACTCGGCGAAGCCCTGGTCGAGGACGGCGGGCGCGATTATCGGGGCGATCTTGGCGATCTGGGCGTCGGAGGTGGGCACGTCCTCGCCGTTGGCGACATAGCCGATGGCCGACAGGTACATGGCGGCGGAGTTGGAGGTACGGATGTCGGTGGTGGTGAGGAGCACCCGCTTACGAGCCGGGTAAGCCGAATTGCCGGGAAGCTGATCCCAGCGAGTGCCTTTGGCTATTAAATCGAGATATTTCCTAATATCGAGGATTTGGTAGCCTTTGCCGGAATTGCGGACCACGTCCGCCCCCGCCAGCAGCTTCGCGACCGGCTCGAACGTGGCCACCGCCATCGGCGAGTAGAACGGCGAATACGTGGTGACCGCCTTGCGGTCGCGCTTGATCCGCTCGGCGGCCGGAACGCTGGAGGGGAAGGCGAAGGCGTAGCGGCTCAGGTCCACGTCGGTGACGATCTGCCGCGACCCCGCGGTGTCCACCTCGACCCGCAGCCCGTGCTTGGCGAAGGCCGCCTTGACTCGGGGGTCGTCGAAGAACGGCTTCTTCTCCGACCCGATGACCCCCCGCACGACGAGCGCCTCCGGGGCCTTCTCCCCCCGGTTCCCCAAGAGGATCGCCACGCCCGCCACCCCGGCCAGGACCGCCGCCAGAATGACACCGATCCAGCGCTTCATCGCATCCTGTTTCCTGAAATAACCCCCATGGCTGGAATTATGGGATGGCGATTGCCGGATCCGCGCCTGCGGAAAGGCGACCTTACTGCAGAATTCACCCCCCGTTCACGGTCGGGGCGCCGGGTCCGCCGCGCCGGAGGCCTGCTCGGGCTGAGCGGGAAGGGGGCGGGGCGCGGCGCGCTGGGTGAGGGCGATGGCGGCGAGGATGACGACGGCGCCGACCGGCTGGTTCCAGCTGAGCCCCTCACCCAGGATGGCGATCCCGGAGATCGCGGCGAAGACCGGCAGCAGGTAGGTGACCGTGGAGGTCGTGGTCACCCCGGCGCGCACCTGCACCCAGTAGAGCAGCAGGTACGCCAGCCCGGTGCCGAGCCCGCCGAGCCCGGCCAGGCTCCACCAGACCGCGGCGGGCGCGTGCTGGTCCACCAGCGGCACCCCGGCCAGCAGCGTGATCACGGCCAGCTGCACCGCGCCGCTGAGCAGCTGCCCGGCGGCCAGCACGACCGGCGGCTCGGGGCGCCGGCCGGTGATGAAGCGGCCCATGTAGGCGCCGCCGATCCCGTAGCAGGCCGCGGCGCCGAAGCAGGCCAGGCTGCCGCCGAGCTGCCCGCCGCCCATCGGCTGCCAGATCCCGAGCACGACCATGACGCCCGCGAAGCCGAGGCCGAGGCCCGCCACCCGGCCGGCGGTCGCCTTCTCGGTGCGCAGCAGCAGGGTGAAGGCGAGCGTGCAGAGCGGGGTGGTGGCGTTCCAGATGGCGGCGACCACGGAGGAGACGTACTGCTCGCCGTACGCGAAAAGGGTGAACGGCAGCGTGGTGAGCACGATCGAGGCGATCTGGAAGTGGCCCCACAGGCGCGGGTCGCGCGGCAGTCGCCTGCCGCCGAGCAGCACGGCCAGCAGGAGCACCAGCGCCCCGATGACCATCCGGCCGAAGGAGACCTGGAGCGGATGGAGGGACTCCACCGCGACCTTGATGAAGAAGAAGCTGTTGCCCCAGATGGCGGCGAGCAGCAGGAAACCGGGCAACCAAGGTTTGAGCACGGATGGAGCGTAGCGGTTGACCCTGACACATAACCATTTGAACGAGTGAGTGCTCGCTCATTAGGATGGCCCGCTATGACCACAAGGAGGCGAAGGGTGCCGGCCATGGCCCCGGAAGACCGCCGTGCCGCGCTCATCGCCGCGACGCTGCCCCTGCTGCGCGAGTTCGGCGCCGCGGTGAGCACCCGTCAGATCGCCGAGGCCGCCGGCGTGGCCGAGGGCACGATCTTCGGCGTCTTCCCCGACAAAGCCTCGCTGCTGCGGGCGACGCTCATGGTCGCGTTCGACTCCCGGCCGGCGGCGCAGGCGCTGGCGGCCATCGGCACGCGGGCCGAGCTGCGCGCGCGGCTGAGCGAGGCGGTCGCGATGCTGCGGAAGGGGATGAGGGCCAACGCCAACCTCATGGCCGTGCCCAAGGAACTGATGGCCGACGACGCCGAGTTCTTCCAGCAGATCATGGAGGGCCGGCGCCTGATCGTGGACGGGCTCGCCGCCCTGATCGAGCCCGACCGCGACCGGCTGCGCCGCTCTCCCCAGGCCACGGCGCAGCTGCTGGTCGTACTGATCGCGTCGAGCGAGCACCGCGGCTTCGGCCGGATCGGCGAGTTCGGCGACCTGGAGGACGAGGAGATCGTCTCCGTCCTGCTCGACGGGCTGCTCGTGCGGCCCGCCACCACCCCATCGACAGAAAGCGCCTCTTGATGCTGCTCCGTCTCCTGCGGGTCCAGCTCAGGCCGTACGGGAAAGAGATCACACTCGTGGTCCTCTTCCAGTTCGTGCAGACCCTGGCCACGCTCTATCTCCCCACCCTCAACGCCGACATCATCGACGACGGCGTCGTCAAGGGCGACACCGGCTACATCATGCGCATCGGGCTGGTGATGCTCGGTGTGACCCTCATCCAGATCGTCTGCTCGATCGTGGCCGTGTACTACGGCGCCCAGACCTCGATGGCCCTGGGCAGGGACCTGCGGGCCGCGATCTTCCACCGGGTGCAGGACTTCTCCGCCCAGGAGGTCAACAGGTTCGGCGCCCCCTCTCTGATCACCCGGACCACCAACGACGTGCAGCAGATCCAGCTGCTCGTGCTGATGACGTTCACGATGATGGTGGCGGCCCCGATCATGTGCGTCGGCGGCATCGTGCTGGCGCTGCGCCAGGACGCGGCGCTGTCGTCGCTGCTGCTCGTCGTGCTGCCCGTGATGATCGTCATCGTGGGCGTGATCGTGGTGCTGATGCGCCCGCTCTTCCGCACGATGCAGGAGCGCATCGACCGGATCAACCAGGTGCTGCGCGAGCAGATCACCGGCATCCGGGTCATCAGGGCCTTCGTCCGCGACAAGCACGAGCGCGAGCGCTTCGGCGGGGCCAACGAGCAGCTGACCGACCTGTCGCTGCGGGTCGGGCGGCTGATGGCGCTGATGTTCCCCTCGGTCATGCTGGTGGTGAACGTCTCCAGCGTCGCCGTGGTGTGGTTCGGCGGCCACCGCATCGCCGACGGGAGCATGCAGGTGGGCGCGCTGACCGCGGTCATCTCCTACCTGATGCAGATCCTCATGTCGGTGATGATGGCGATGTTCATGTTCATGATGATCCCGCGGGCGGAGGTCTGCGCCGAGCGCATCGACGAGGTGCTCGACACCGAGCCGACCGTGCACCCGCCGGCGAAGCCGATCACCCCCGAACGACATCTCGGCGAGCTGGAGCTGCGGGCGGTGGACTTCCGCTACCCGGGCGCCGAGGCGCCGGTGCTGTGCGACGTGAGCTTCACGGCGCGGCCCGGCCGTACCACCGCGATCATCGGCAGCACGGGCAGCGGCAAGACGACGCTGCTCAACCTGATCCCGCGCCTGTTCGACGCGACCGCCGGCGAGGTGCTGGTCGACGGCGTCGACGTGCGCGACCTCGACGCGGCCGCGCTCTCCCGGGCGGTCGGCCTGGTCCCGCAGTCGCCCTACCTCTTCTCCGGCACCGTCGCCTCCAACCTGAGGTACGGCAGGCCGGACGCGACCGACGAGGAGCTGTGGAAGGCCCTGGAGGTGGCCCAGGCCCGCGAGTTCGTCGAGGCGATGCCCGGCGGCCTGGACGAGCCGATCTCCCAGGGCGGCACGAACGTCTCCGGCGGCCAGCGCCAGCGCCTGGCCATCGCCAGGACACTGGTGCACCGGCCCGAGATCTTCCTGTTCGACGACTCCTTCTCCGCCCTCGACTACGCCACCGACGCCCGGCTGCGCGCGGCGCTGGCCGAGGAGATCGCCGACGCCACGATCGTCATCGTGGCCCAGCGGGTCAACACCATCCGCGACGCCGACCGCATTCTCGTGCTCGACGACGGCCGCGTGGTCGGCAGCGGCACCCACGCCGAGCTCATGACGACCTGCCCGACCTATCGGGAGATCGTGCTGTCCCAGCTCACCGAACAGGAGGCCGCGGCATGACCGAGCTTGTCGAGGTCATCAATAAGCACAGCCTTGTGGTCATGAGACCGACGAAGGAGGGCTCATGACCACACAAGCGCCCGCGCGCCGGCCCCAGCCCGCTTTCGGGCCGGGCAGGATGATGTCCGGGCCCGCCGAGAAGGCCCTCGACTTCGGCGGCACGCTCCGCAGCCTGCTGAGGCTGCTGCGCCCCGAGCGCACGCTGCTGGCCGTCGTCCTGGCCCTCGGCACGGCCAGCGTCGCGCTGACCGTGACGGGCCCCAAGATCCTCGGCCACGCCACGGACCTGATCTTCGCCGGCATCATCGGGGCCCAGCTGCCCGCCGGGATCACCAAGGAACAGGCCGTGGCGGGGCTGCGCGCCAAGGGCCAGGGCACCTTCGCCGACCTGGTGTCGTCGATGAACCTGGTGCCCGGCCACGGCATCGACTTCACCGCGCTGGCCCAGGTGCTGGCCTGGGTGCTGGCGATCTACGTGCTGGCGGCGCTGCTCGGCATCGTGCAGTTCCGGCTGACCACGACCGTCGTGCAGCGGGCGGCGTTCCGGCTGCGCGAGCGGATCGAGGCCAAGCTGGGGCGGCTGCCGCTGAGCTACTTCGACGGCCAGCCGCGCGGCGAGATCCTCAGCCGCGCCACCAACGACACCGACAACATCGCCCAGACGCTGCAGCAGACGATGAGCCAGCTCATCTCCTCGGTGCTGACGGTCGTGGCGGTGCTCGTGGTGATGTTCTGGATCTCGCCCGTGCTGGCCCTCATCGCGCTGGTCAGCGTGCCGGTGTCGGTCTACGTCACCACCGTCATCGGCAAGCGCTCGCAGCCGCAGTTCATCAAGCAGTGGTCCTCGACGGGCAAGCTCAACGGCCACATCGAGGAGATGTACGGCGGGCACACGCTGGTCAAGGTGTTCGGCAGGCAGAAGGAGGCCGCCGAGATCTTCGAGCAGCACAACGACGCACTGTTCACCTCCAGCTTCCGCGCCCAGTTCATCTCCGGGGCCATCCAGCCGGCGATGATGTTCATCGGCAACCTCAACTACGTGCTGGTCGCCGTGGTCGGCGGGTTCAAGGTGGCCTCGGGCTCGATCTCGCTGGGCGACGTGCAGGCCTTCATCCAGTACTCGCGGCAGTTCAGCCAGCCGCTCACCCAGGTGGCCGGCATGGCGAACATGGTGCAGTCGGGCGTCGCCTCGGCCGAGCGGGTCTTCGAGCTGCTGGAGGCTCCCGAGCAGTCGCCGGAGCCGGCCGAGCCCGAGCGGCCCGCGCAGGTCAGGGGCCGGGTGGCGTTCGAGAACGTCTCCTTCCGGTACACGCCGGACCGGCCGCTGATCGAGAACCTGTCGCTGACCGTGGAGCCCGGCCAGACCGTGGCCATCGTCGGCCCCACGGGAGCGGGCAAGACGACGCTGGTCAACCTCATCATGCGCTTCTACGAGGTGACCGGCGGCCGCATCACGCTCGACGGCGTCGACATCGCCGAGATGTCCAGGGAGGAGCTGCGCGCCAACATCGGCATGGTGCTGCAGGACACCTGGCTGTTCGGTGGCACGATCGCGGAGAACATCGGCTACGGGGCGGAAGGCGCCACCCGCGAGCGGATCGAGGCCGCCGCGGAGGCCGCCCACGTGGACCGCATCGCGCACACGCTGCCCGACGGCTACGACACGGTGATCGACGAGGAGGGCGGGACGGTCAGCGCGGGCGAGAAGCAGCTGATCACGATCGCCCGCGCGTTCCTGTCCGAGCCGGCGATCCTGATCCTGGACGAGGCCACCAGCTCGGTCGACACCCGTACCGAGGTGCTCATCCAGCGGGCGATGAGCTCGCTGCGCGAGGGGCGCACCAGCTTCGTGATCGCCCACCGGCTGTCCACGATCCGCGACGCCAGCCTGATCCTGGTCATGGAGGACGGCCGGATCGTGGAGCAGGGCACGCACGAGTCGCTGCTGGCCGAGGGCGGGGCCTACGCCCGGCTGTACTCGGCCCAGTTCGCCGAGGCCGTCGTGGAGGTGGACTAGACCCCTTCCCCGGCGGTCCGTACATCGATCCACCCGCCGTGGTCCCTGGGACGGCGGTGGGACATCCTGCCATCTCGTGAGGGACAACCCCGTGAGGGAGAACATGGACGATGTCACGGCCGCGCCGGAGACGATGCTCGACCTGCTGGAGCGCCGGGCGGCCGGCGCGCCGGAGGCGGAGCTCGTGCGGTTCGAGGGCAGCGCCTCGCTGCGGGTCGGCGAGTGCCTGGAGGGGGCGACCGCCGTGGCGGGCGGGCTCGCCGGTCTGGTGGCGGGCGGCGACCGGGTCCTCACGTGCCTGCCTCCGGGGCCGCGCCTGGTCGAGGCGATGTTCGCCCTGGCCAGGCTCGGCGCCGTGGAGGTGCCGCTGGCCCTGGACGTACGGCTCGACGCGGCGCGGCGGCTCGCCGGGGCCGCCGGGGCGCGCCTGCTCGTCGCCGACCTGGACGACCTGCTGGCCGCGCCGCACCGCCTTCCGGCACGGCGTCCGGGACCGGCGGACCCCGCCCTCGTCATGCCACCTCGGGGACGACCGGCCGCGCCAAGGGGGCGCTGCTGCCGCACTTCGCCGGCGTCCGGCACGCGGGCCTGCTGCCCGCGCTGATCTCCGGCGCCACGCTGGTGGCCCATCACCGCTTCTCCGCCTCCCGGTTCTGGGAGATCTGCCGGCGGGAGGGGTCACCGCGTTCAACTTCATGGGCGCCGAGGCGGCGCGTACTGGGCAAGGTGCGGCTGATCCTGGAGGCCTTCGGCCCGGACGACGAGAGCCTGGGCCTGTCCGAGATCGTCCGCCGCACCGGCGTGGCCAAGGCGTCGGTCCACCGGCTGGCCCAGGAACTGCTGCAGTGGGGCCTGCTGGAGCGGCGCGGGCCCGAATACCGGCTGGGCATGCGCCTGTTCGAGATCGGGCAGCGCGTGCCGCGCCAGCGGATCCTGCGGGAGGCGGCGCGGCCCTTCATGGAGGACCTCTACCAGGCGACGGGGGGACCATCCACCTGGCGGTGCTGGACGAGCTGGAGGTCATCTACCTGGAGAAGGTCTCCGGCCACGGCCAGGTGTCCAGGCCGTCGCGCATCGCCGGCCGCATGCCGCTGCACTGCACGGCGACCGGCAAGGCCCTGCTGGCGTTCGGCCCGGCGGCCCTCTTCGGCGACGTCGTGGCCACCCCGCCGGCCCGCGTGACGCCGCGCACGGTCACCGCCCCGAAGCTGCTCGCCCAGGAGATCCAGCAGGCCAGGAAGGCCGGGTACGCCGTCGAGCGGGAGCGGACCCGGGTCGGCTACCTCAGCGTGGCCATCCCGCTCACCGGGGCCACCGGGACCATGGTCGCCGCGCTGTCGGTGACGGCGCCGACCTTCCGCGCCGACGTCAACGAGTACGTGGGCCTGCTCAGCATGGTGAGCAGGCGCATCACGAAGTCGATCATGGCCGCCGACGGCGGCCGGACCTGATCAGGCCGTCAGGAACGCCGCCACGGCCGCGGCGACCTCGGCGGGCTTGTGCTCCATGAGCGGGATCGTGCCGCCCTCGACGACGGCCGACGTCACGCTCGCCGCCCCGGTGAGATGCTCCCGGAGCGGGACCAGGTTCGGCAGCGCGAACGGGTCCGCGGCGCCGGCCAGCAGCAGCACGGGCGCCGTCACCAGGCCGATCCGGTCCTCCATGACATAGCGCGCGCACGCCCGGTGGCCTTCCGCCGGATCGACCCCCGGCGCGAGGGCGTCGCGGACGAACCGGTCGAGGAGGCCGGTGACCGGTTCGGGATAGTACGGCTGCCGCAACCGCCACAGCTTGATCAGGTGGTCGCCCTCCGGGGACGGCTCGGCCTCGTCCACCCCCGGGCCGTGCGCGTGGGAGGCGCGGTAGCGGGCGTCCGCCCACGGGGCCGACGACAGGACCAGCAGGCCCACCCGCTCCGGCGCGGACGCCGCCAGCTCGACTGCCACCGCGCCGCCGGTGTGGTGGCCGAGCACGTCGGCCCGCTCGATGCCGAGGCCGTCCAGCAGCGCCAGCGCGCCGGCCGCGAACAGCTCGATCGTGTGGGGCGCCGGGGGCTTCGCGCTGGCCCCGAAACCGAGCATGTCCATGGCCAGGACGCGCCGGTGCGGCGCCAGCAGGGGCATCAGCTCGCGGAACTCGTCCCACGACCTCGGGGTCTGGTGCAGGAGCAGCAGGGGACGGCCCGCGCCCTGCTCGGCGTAGTGGAGCTGGCCGAAGGGCGAGTCGGCGTACCCGAAGCGCGGCGGCGCCGTGATGTCCAAGGGGTCCTCCCCCGTGCCAGGCCGTCACCTGATCTTTACATCGGAGCGTCGGCCAAACCTACATTTCACACCCTCTGCACTATTCATGGGACAAATGGAAAAGTGGTCGCGAGGGGAGTTCCGATGTCCTCACAGGTGTTCGTGGCGGCGCCGGCCGGCCCCGACGGCGAGGAGGAATACCCCAATTCGGTCCTCGGTAAAGCCTAGTTGATCTTCGGGGCGTTCGAGTCGGGGGCGGTCCAGCTCCGGCTCACCGAGCTCAGCCGGCGCTCGGGGGGTGCCGAAGGCGTCGGCGTACCGGCTAACGCAGGAGCTGGTGCAATGGGGGCTGCTGGAGCGCAAGGGGGACTCCTACCAGCTCGGCATGCGCATGTTCGAGCTGGGCCAGCGGGTGCCGGTCTCCGCCGTGCTGCGCCGCGTGGCCCCTCCTCAACGACCTGTTCGCCGCCACCAGGGCGACCATCCACCTGGCGGTCCTCGACCGCGGTCACGTGCTCTACGTGGAGAAGGTGGCCGGCGAGGCGAACGCGAACACCCACTCCCGGGTCGGCGGGCGCCTGCCCGCGGCGTGCACGGCGACGGGCAAGGCCCTGCTCGCGAACCTCCCCGACCTCGAGGAACGGCTGCGCCGCCTCGCGCGCACCGGCCTGCCGCGCCTGACGCCGCGCACCGTCGCGTCCGTGGAGGACCTGCGCCGACAGCTCGCGGTCGTCAGGGAGCGGGGTTACGCCGTCGAGAAGCAGGAGGTCCTGCTGGGCTTCGACGCAAGGGGATCCTGACCGCCCTGCGGGGCGGGGTGACCAGCGTCGAGCACGGGTACGGCATCGACGACGAAGGACTCGACCTGCTGGAGGAGCGCGGAGCCAGGATCGCGCTGGGCACGGACGCCGGCGTCTGCCCGCACGGGGAGAACCTGCGGGAGCTCGGCCATCTCGTCGAGCTCGGCATGTCCCCGATGGCCGCCATCGTCGCCGGGACCCGCACCGCCTCCGAACTGCTCGGCATCTCCGGCGAGGTGGGCACCCTGGAGGCGGGCAAGCTCGCCGACCTCGTGGTCACCGACGCCGATCCGTTGCGGGACATCCACGCGCTGGCCGGCCCCGCGCACATCGAGATCGTGATGAAGGAAGGCGTCGTCGTCAAGGACCTCGGTCTTGTACGTACGCGCCCGTAGGCCGGGTTCAGTCTGATGCCCTTTGGCGGGGTATCAGCGGCAACGGCCATTGACCATCCCACAATGAGCCAATGGCCTACCCTCCACACCCCCACCCACAAGACCCGTGGGACCCGCGACAGCGGGGAGCGCACAGCCGCCCCGGCCACGGCCGCCCGCCGTACGGTCAGCCGGCCCCGCAGCCCGGCCACGAACCGCGGGTCACCCGCCAGGGGCCCGACCCCCACCCCTGGCACGCGGGCCCGCCCTGGTCACCCGGGCCGCAGACCCAGTACATCCAGGACGACGTGTACGCCCTGCCCCTGGCCTACGACGAGTACGCCCTGCCTCCCCGCCGCAACAGGACCCTGATCATCGCACTGTCCGCCGGCCTGGGCGTCCTCCTCGTCGGCGCCGCGATCGGCGCGGTCACCTACTTGAACTCCCCGGGCTCCAAGCCCGCCATCGCCCTGCCGAGCACCGCCACGTCGCTCCCCACGGCGGCGCCCCGGCAGTCCGACCCGTCGCCGGACGCGCCGGCCACCCCGTCCCCCTCGTCCCGCGCCCAGGCGGGATCGCCGATCGCCGACTCCGAGTTCGACGACTGGAAATTCAACCTGAGCGGCGTCAAGTTCGACGCGAACAAGGTCGACGGCTGGACGTACGACACCTGCGATCCGGTGGACGGCCAGGGCGTGCTGGCCAAGAACAACTGCGAGCGCGCCGTTCAGATCGCCTATTCGGCCTACCGCGGGCACCTCAAGGCGGTGCAGGTCATGATGACGTTCCCGACGGACAAGGCCGCCAGGACCGCCGCCACACGGCTGGCGAAACTCAACTCCAACGCGATGAACATCCGCAGTGACATGGTCCTGCCCACGTACGCGTACGGGAAGATCCGCACGAATCCCGCAAAGAAATACGTGGTCGTCACGATCGTCACCGCGGACAAGTCGGCCAGGGCGAAGGCCGCGAAATTCCACCTCTACCTGCAGGCCCACTCCGTCAGCTATTTCCTCCTGCGCGACGTGATCGTCACCAGCTGAGTGCCGGGCGATCCCGCCGGTGAGATGTGCTGCATTTCGGCGGGCCATGATCGCGGCCAACGAGGGGTCAACGAGGGGTCGGGCGCGAGATGCCACAAAATACCTCGAGCTCGTTGCCCTGTTTCCGGAATGGTGGCGATTTCGTGCTGCCGAATATGGGGTCGGCGGAAAAATTAGGGGTCAGCTGTCGCGCATCTGGATGTGTACTGAAAGCCAGAAAAGTCGAACGGGGGTGTGTTGTGGAACATCGCTCCAGATTGACTCCTCAGGCGATGGAGTACGGCAATTTCTTGATCGGCGACCCCGCGGCGACCGGGCAGGTCGACATTCGCTGGGTCCCGTACATGGTGTTCTTCAACCGGGCGGAATACCACTCGGAGGTCATCAACACCGACCGGCGGGGTTCCGGTTGACGCGCGACGAGCGAGGCGCCTACTCCGTGTACCACGAGCGGCCTGCCGGACCGGTGAGCCTGATCCTGGGCGGCTCGCCCGCCTTCGGGTACGGCGCGACCGGCGACGAGCGGACGATCGCCTCGCGCCTGGCGATCGACTCGGGCACGCCGTGGCTGAACATGGGGGCGCCCGCCTTCAACTCCACCCAGGAAGTGATCCTCTTCCTGATGCACCGCCACGACCTTCCCGAGATCAGCGACATCGTGCTGGTCTCCGGGCTGAACAACCTGGTGATCGCCGGGCTGCCGGACCCCGGGCACGACTACCCGCAGTTCTTCATGTCCGACGGGTTCTTCCGGCAGCTGGACGAGGGAACTCCCGCGGTGCCGGTGGACGTGCTGCGACGGCTGGCGCGGGCGGCGAGACGGCTCGGTCATACGGAGGACGAGCCCGAGCCGGCGTTCGGGCCGGACATGGAGGAGCGGATCCGGACGGCGCTCGAGAACCTGGCGCTCGACCTGGACCGGCTGCTGTCGCTGGCAGGGCCGACGAGCGCGCGGGTCCACTATGCGCTGCAGGCGACGGCGCCGTGGACGGACAAGCCGGCCTCCCCCGAGGAGGCCCTGCTCTTCGAAGAAGACGAAGCCCTCATGGCGGATTTCTGGCACCTTTTCCGGCCGGTGCTGAAACCCGAGGTGCACGCCTCCTACTCCTGGGGCCTGAGAAAGGTGTGCAAGGAACGGGACATCCCGTTCCTCGACCTCAATTCGGCCCTTCCCGACGCGGTGGAACCCGGTGCCTGGCTCTTCACGGACTGGGTGCACATGACTGACCGGGGATACGCGGCCGCCGCGCGGATCATCAGCTCGGAACTCGGCCTCGCCTGAGGAAGGGACAATGCCAAGAATTCGACGGACGGCCGCGTTCTTCAAGAGATTCAAAAAGAAGAAGAAGCGGCAACATGATGCGTCCATCTATCCGATGTTCTGATCGCGATCTGTATCTGCGTTCCCTGGACCCCGAAGGGGTCTTCTCGCCGCTGGAGTTCGGATTCCCGGACGGTGCGCCCTGCGACGGCCCGGACGACCTGATCGGCCAGGCCCGGGACTGGGCGGGGACCGAGATCGGCGGCTACCGCGAGCGCCTGGTCGCGGCCGACCCCGCGAAGCTTCTTCCGCGTGCGGTGCTCGCCTGGGCGCCCATGGGTCTGGTGGCCGGGGCGTGGCTGCAATGGCTGCCCGCCGCCGGGAACGCCGAGACCGAGCTGACCATGCGCATCCTGGCGCTCTACGCCGCCGACCTCCGCGCCGGAGTACGCGGGCTGGCCGGGTTTCAGGGAGGAATCGTTCGCCAAGCCGGTCTTCTGGCTGGCGATCTCCCGCTTCCCCCGCACGTTCATGCCGGAGATCCTCGGGCTCAACCTCGCCATGGAGCTGTCCGGGGTGGGCGGCGGATACCGCAGGGCGGCTGCCGCGCTCAGGCGGTACGGCTACAGCACCCTGTTCGTCGACCTGCACAACACCATCGACAACGTCGCCACCGGCCATGCGGCCTGGGCGGCCGACGCGATCGACACCTACCTTGCCGACCTGCCGCGGGTGCTCGGGCCGGAGGGGGTGACGGCCGCCTGGGAACGGATCAGGGTCGGCTACAGGTCCCTCAACCCTCCCGGCGGACGCGTGGCCGGTCTCTACGCGGCGCTGCGCACGCGCGTCCCGACGAGGAGCTGATCCCCATGCCCGATCTCGTGCTAGGCATCTCGGCCTACTACCACGACAGCGCCGCCGCGCTCGTGGACGGCGGCAGGATCGTCGCCGCCCAGGAGGAGCGGTTCAGCAGGCGCAGGCACGACCCGTCCTTCCCCCGGCAGGCCATCGCGTACTGCCTGGAGGAAGCGGGCGCGAAGCTCGACGACCTCGCGGCCGTCGCCTACTACGAGGATCCGGCGCTGAAGTTCCGCCCGGTCCTCGCGACCTTCGCCGGCGTGGCCCCGAAAGGACGGCGGGCCTTCCGGCGGGCGCTGCCGGAGTGGCTGCGCTGGAAGGCGCGCACCCTGGACACGGTGGGTGATCGGCTCGCCGAGATGGATCTCGGGGAGGTGCCGCCCATCCGGCGTTTCCTGCACCACGAGTCGCACGCCGCCTCCGCCTTCCTGCCGAGCCCGTACGAGTCGGCGGCGGTCCTGTGCGTGGACGGCGTCGGAGAGTGGACCACCACCTCCCTGTGGCACGGCACGGGCGGCCGCGTCGAACCGATCGGCGAGCTCAGGTTCCCGCACTCCCTCGGCATGCTGTACTCCGCGTTCACCTACTTCTGCGGCTTCAAGGTGGACTCCGGCGAGTACAAGCTCATGGGCCTCGCCCCTTACGGCACGCCGCGGTACGCGTCCCTGATCAGGGAGCGGCTGGTGGACGTGCGCCCCGACGGCTCCTTCCGGCTCGACCTGTCCGCGTTCGAGTTCCAGTACGGCGAGGTCATGACCGGCGAGCGGTTCGAGGAGCTGTTCGGCGGCCCGCGCCGGGAGCCCGAAGGCCCCTGCACCGAGCGCGAGTTCGACCTCGCGGCGTCCGTCCAGCAGGTCACCGAGGACATCATGGTGCGCCTCGCCCGGACCGCCAGGGAACGGACCGGGGAGCGGAGGCTGTGCCTGGCCGGCGGCGTGGCGCTGAACTGCGTCGCCAACGGGAAGATCGTGAGGGAGGGGATCTTCGACGAGATCTGGGTGCAGCCCGCGGCGGGCGACGCGGGAGGGGCGCTCGGAGCGGCCCTGCTGGCGGCGGGCGGTGCGCGCGACCACGTCGCGTCGGGGGCCGATGCCATGCGCGGCGCCTTCCTCGGTCCCGCGTACGGCGAGCGGGACATCAGGGCCGTCCTCGACGCGAGCGGCCTGCCGTACACGCGCCTCGACGAGGAGGAGATGGCCCGAAGGGTCGCGGGCGAGCTGGCCGAGGGGAAGGTCGTCGGCTGGTTCCAGGGGCGGATGGAGTTCGGGCCGAGGGCGCTGGGCGCGCGGTCGATCCTCGGCGATCCGCGCAGGATCGACATGCAGTCGGTGATGAACTTGAAGATCAAGTTCAGGGAGTCGTTCCGGCCGTTCGCGCCCGCCGTGCCGGAAGAGGACGCCACGGACTACTTCGACGTGCGCCAGCCCAGCCCGTACATGCTCGTGGTCTCGCCCGTGGCCGAGGGCCGGCGGCTGCGGACGGACGAGCGCGAGGGCGCGACCGGCATGGAGCGCCTGCGCGTGATGCGGTCCACCGTGCCCGCGGTGACGCACGTCGATCACTCCGCCCGGGTGCAGACGGTGTCCAGGGACACCAACCCGGGTTTCCACCGCCTGCTGACCGAGTTCAAGGCGCGGACGGGCTGTCCCGTACTGGTCAACACGTCCTTCAACGTCAGGGGCGAGCCCATCGTGGAGTCGCCGGAGGACGCTTACCGGTGCTTCATGCGGACGGACATCGACCTGCTGGCGATGGGGCCGTTCCTGCTGGAGAAGGCCGCTCAGCCCGCCTGGTCGGAGCAGGACGACCGGCGCGAGAAGATCCCGCTCGACTGAAGCACGGTCGGCGGGAGGAGTAAAGGAGGACACATGTTGGTAAGGATCCGCGGGCTCGGCGTGAGCCTGCTCTTGGACGTGGTGTGGGTGGCCGTGTTCGTGCCGGTCGGAATGGTCGTCAGGGCGACGCGCGATCCGCTGCGCCGCCGCAGGTCACCCGGGCTTCCCAGCTATTTCACCCCGTTGCGGGCTCAGCCTGTCTTGACCGGCAGCCGGAGTGGCCGGTAGACGAACCCGTCGCTCCACGCGACCGCCGACAGCTCCTCCTTCTGCGCGTGCAGTCCTGGCAGGCGCGTCACCAGGGCGCGGAACGCTTCCTGCGGTTCCATGCGGGCCAGGTTCGCGCCCAGGCAGTAGTGCGGGCCGGGGCCGAATGCCAGGTGCGGGGTGGACGGGGTGCCGGTGAATCGGCGCACGTCGAAGCGCAGGGGGTCCTGGAGAACCGACGGGTCGTGGTCGTGCTGCCCACAGGTTGGGCGGCACGACCGTGCCGGCCGGGTCAAGACCGTCACCCTCTCTTGCGGGTCAGGGGCGAGGGGTGGGGGACGGCGTGCTCTCGCCGGGGGTGTTCCCCACCTGGGCGACCGGCAGCGGGGCGATGACGTTGTTGACCAGGGCGGTCGCGGCCGTGGTCGCGATGGCGATGACCACGGCGACCAGCGGCGCTCCCAGCGTGCGCAGGGTGCGGATGCTCCTGACGCGCGCCCACGGCTCGCCGGCCAGCCGCATCAGGCGCCATTCCCACCACAACCCCAGCCCGATGCTGACGAACGCGATGTTGCCCACGGCGACGAGCGTGCCGATCAGCGCCTCTTCGGACGTGGGCTGCGGTGTCGTGGGCACCCCTGGATCGGCGGTGACGGCGACGAGTGTCTGGACGTAGACGGGCAGCTCGACGAGAAGCGCGGCCACCAGCAGCGCGAGTGACTTCGCGATGGGGTTGTCGCCGCGCACCCGCGCGTAGAAGTAGCCGAAGATCATGCAGAGGGCGGGCAGCGAGAGCAACGCCAGGAAAGCCACCAGCAGGGGCTGGGTGTCGTCGCCACTCCAGGCGTCCGCGGAGACGACGATCCGTACGGTCGAGAAGGGCAGCGACAGGAGTGTTCCCATGGCGAGCGCGGCCAGCGCGTTCTGCCACGGCGTCCGCCCCGCGACGGTGGCCAGCGCGAAGTCGGAGTCGACGGGCCCGGCGTGCTCGTCGCTCGCCCGTTCCAGCGCCGCCCGCTGCTCCTCGAAGTCGGACGGCGAGCCGTCACCCGCCGGCCCCTGCCGCAGCAGGCCGGTCAGGGCCAGGCGGACGGAGCGCCGCCTGAGCATGTCACGGACGAGGGTCTGGTGCTCCGCAGCCGACACCGGCATGACCGCCACGGGTCCCGCCGCGGTGCCGCGAGGCAGCAGCCACGCGATGCCCGCCCAGGCCAGCAGCAGCGTCAGCCCGAAGTAATCGGTGCCCACCGCGTTCCACCCGCGCAGCAGGAGCAGGATCAGCACGGCCGTGTAATAGGCGATCGTCGCGGTCATGGCGGCGCTCTCCTGGCCGATGCGGCGTACCCGGATGATGAGCGCGGCCAGGGCCAGCAGCAGCGTGCCGTACGTGGTGAGCCAGTAGCCCGTCGCCAGGAACCGCGCGTCCCGCCAGGTTTCGTCGGCGGTCAATCCCAGCACGGTCCACTGGTTCTCGGCCGCGTAGGACGGGACGCCGACCGCCACCAGCACGGTCACGACGCACAGGGCCGCGGTGCGCGCGGACCATCGGTGGCTCGCCTCGGTGACCCAGCCGACAGCCAGCACGGACAGGCACACGGCGATCAACGAGAACCACAGCAAGGGGCCGGGGACGATTCCGCCGACGACGACCCGTCCCGCCAGGAACGCGCCGACGACCAGCACGACGAACGCGACGACCGGCAGGGTGCGCCGCCACCGGGGGACCGCCGCCGTCACGCCCATGGCGACCACCAGGGCGGCCGGCGACCACAGGAGGACTGCGTTGTCGGTGAGCATCCACAGAGCCCACAGCGAGAGCCCGGTGCCGGTGAGCGCCGCCGCTCCCGCCGCGACCGGCGCCGGGCGGGCGTCGCTCACGGCGCGGGCGGCCGAGATGAGTGACAGGAGCGGAAGGCCGATCAGAGCAACCAAGATCATGGTTAGGCCCAGCCCCGTGAACGTCCCCACGACCAGCGCTGACAAGAACAGCACGAGCACCCGGTTACGGCGTCGCGCCCACCAGGCGGCGCCGAGCGCCCGGACGAACGCGTAGAGCAGGGCAAGCACGGCCGCCCCCGCGAAGACTGTCTGCAGTGCCGTCCAGCTCCGCGGAAAGAACTCGGGCTCGGCCCGTTCGTCCGGAACGACGCGCGGCTCTTCGCTGCCTTCGATGTACTGGCTGATCACTCCGCCATCGAAGAGATAGCCGGCCACGGACCCGGTCAGGCCGTCCTTGAGGAAACCGGCCTTCATCTGGCCTTGCGCGTTCACGCGCAGGTAGTGCCGGTCCTGGGTCAGCGGAGGTGCGCCGCGCGTGCCGCCGACCGTCCAGCCGGTGGCGGAGATGACCAGCTCGTGCGCCGTCAAGGGGAGCACGTCTTCTCCGCTGGGTGGCGAGTACTCGATGCCCACGAGGCCGCCGTTGTCCGGGTCGGCGAAGCCGTAGGTCCGGCCGGAGAGGGTGACGACGGCCTGGCTCGCGCCGCGCTCCAGTCGTACGACGGGCGGGGCGAAGGCGACCGGCAGATCGGAGGAGTTCGGATCCGGGTTGATGTCGCCCAGCCTGCTCGTGGCGAACGCGTCGGGGTAGAGAGCGGCGGTGCCCGACCGCAGGGCGGCCACGTCGGGGTCGTCGGCCGGCACCCGGAGCTCGTGCGTGACCGTGAGCTCGTAGGGGACGTCGCCCGGCTCGGCGCCGACGTCGCTGCCCCTGACCTGCGGATGGGCGCGCCAGGCGCCGGGCCGGGCTTGGGTGAGCGTGACGTACGTGGAGGCGATCCGCGCCTGCACGGACGGGGCGGGCGTGGCCGTGCTGTTCATGACGACGAGCTCGGCGGTGCCGATCAGGGAGGATTCCTCGCAATTGACGAGCACCCGGTACTTGCCGGGGGTGAGGTTCTCGACGAGTTCCACTTCGCCGCCCGGCGGGTCCAGGGACATGTCGTAGGGGAGGGCGTCCGAGCTCACGGTGAAGGAGGACGGGCAGGCGGCGTTCACCCGCACCTCCTCGGTTCCGGCCGGCACGCGTGGCGGGTCGAGCGTCACGCGTGGCGGGGCGGGCGACGGGCTGTCCGTGGGCTGCTCGACGGGCGTGTCCTCCGGCAGCGGCGGCACGTCCACGCGCGCCATCGCCAGCAGGCCGCCGCCGACGGCCAGGAGCACGACCCCCACACTCAGCCACCGTGCCCTCCGGCGGCGCGGGCGGGACTCTTCCGCTGAGACCTCCACATTCCGCATATTCCAGGCCGAGCACGTACAGCAGGAGAGGAAGATGCGGAATCGTGATCACCAACGAAGGGCCGTCGGCAATCGCGGTGCATCTGAGGGCGAGTCGGCCTCGCCTCAGACCGTGATCGACGCCGTGGTAGCCACACTGATCATCACCCGGGCAAGACGCAGGCGATCTGTGCCCAGCCGGCCCGCGTGACGCTCTCAGGTCCGCAGGGTGCTGGCGTCCTCGCCGGCCTTGTACGTCTTCGATGCCCGGTGAAGCCGGCTTTCCTGCTCCCGGAGCGCGGTCGCGAGCAGCTCGAGCCCCCTGCCGATGCTCTCCATCCGCTGCCCGCGCGCCTGCCAGTACGCGCGGCCGTAGTCGTCGTCGCCGAGGGCGGTGCGTGCCGCGCTCGACGCCGCCTCGAACCGGTCATGGGTCTCGGACACGTCACCGGCCATGCCGTCCGCCGCGCTCGCCAGCCGGTGGAGATGGCTCTTGCTGTAGACGACGCCGTCGTACTCCACGGCTGGGGAGCCTAGCTGGCACATGCAGACATCGGTGGAAGAATCGGGAAAGAATGGGGCTTCTGAGGTTTTTGGTGCGTATGAGAGGTGACGATGGACGAGCCGTGGCGGCTGCTGGAACAACTCGTCCAGGAGGTCAACCAGCAGACCGAACAGCTCAAGAAGATGCAGGAGAGGGTGCGTGAGCTGTCGGCGACGGCGAAGTCCAAGGACGGCATGGTGACCGTGACCGTCGGTCCCCGCGGGGAGGTGCGCACGATCGAGTTCGACCCCAGGGTCTACCGCAAGCTGTCCCCGTCGGAGCTGTCCGCCTCCGTCGTCGAGCAGATCGGGCGGGCGACCAGGCAGGTCTCCACCGAGATGAAGGAGCTGATGGAGCCCTTCGGCGTGCCGGATCTCCCGTTCGAGGACCTGTTCGGGGAAGGAACCAACTTCGAGTCGTTCCTGCCCGAACCCGGCACGCCAGAGCCGCGGTGATGGGGCTCGATCTCAGCCTGGTGCCCGACATCGTGAAGCCGCTGGCGCTGCCGCTGACGGGCGGGGCGCTGCCGGAGACCGACGTCGACGGGGTCCTCGCCGAGGCGCAGGTGCTGGAGAACCTGGCGGACCTGCTGGCCGCGATCAGGTCGGACGACGCCGCCGCGGTCGTGCGCTCGCTGCGCGACAAGCAGTGGCAGGGCGCCGCGAAGGACACGTTCGAGCAGGTGTTCAGCGCGCTCGGCGGACAGCCGGACGCGGACGGCACCCCTTCGGACGAGACGCTGATCGACCTCCTGGAGAAGAGGCTCCGGGAGGAGGCGGCGGCCCTGCGCGAGCACGGCGTGCGGATGCAGCACACCGAGTGGATGATCTACGCCTCGCTCGCCCTGCTCGGCGCCATGATCGTCAAGCTGCTGGTGTGGATCTACGTCAACGGCCCGGCCGTTCTCAAGCTGATCCAGCACAACACGCTGCTGACCCAGGTGAACATCCAGACGCTGAAGCGGCTCGTCCTGGTCAACATGCTGAAGTTCGCCGGGATCATGGGCGGACTGGACCTCGGCGTGCAGGTGGCGCAGCGCATCTGGGGGGATCGCGAGGCGGGGGACTACGACCTCGCGTCGCTGGCGATGTCGTTCGGCAGCGGCGCGCTGACCGGTGCGCTGTTCGCCGGCGCGAACGCGGCCCTGTCCCGGCTGCTGAGCCGGCCGATGGTGTACGTGGCGTCCGAGGCCGAACTGGCGGTACGCGACAAGATCGCGGCGATCGCGCAGAGCATGTACGGCCAGGCGCTGCTGGGAGGAACGGCGGGCACCGCAGGAGCCGTCCCGGGGCTGGCGCTCAGCGGGCAGCTCGACGGCGAGCACCTGGCGTACACCTTCCTCTCCGGCGTCGCGGGCGGGCTCGACATCCCCGCCTCGGCACGCGTGAGCCACATCCCGATGCGGGCGGTCGCGGAGCTCGGCGACAGCCCGTCCGCCACCACCCCGAACGCCGACGCCGACCCGCCGCCCTCCTCCGGCGATCAGCCCCCGCCCCTGCCCCTGCCCTTCCCCGTGCTCCCGCCCTCGCCCTCGCCCCGGCCCGTACGGCACGGCACCGCCCCTCCGGCAGGCCGCGACTCCACCACCCTGGGGCAGCACCGCCCTCGGCCCGGACCGCACGCCGACGCCGGCACCCTGATCAACCGGCAGCCGCCCGAAGCGGGGACCAACCTGCCCCAACCGCACCAGGGCCAGGTGATCGCCGGCGAGGTCACCCGGCGCCACGACGTGCTCCTGCACAGCCCGGCCGGGGACAGAGCCGAGCAGGGCGGCACCCCCGCACGACCGGAGCAGAACGGCACTTCCGCACGACCCGATCAGGGCGGCACTGTCGCACGACCGGACCAGAACCTCCCCGCCGCCCGGCCCCCGATCGGCGACACCGCCCCCGCCGCCCGAGCCCCTCTGGGCGACACCGCACCTGTCGCCGCGCGAGCCGAGCCCGCGACGCCGGGCGGCCTCCCGCGCGCGTCGCTGCTCCCGGCCACGGTCCCCGCGATCATCACTCCGACCCCGGACGACGCCGGTGCCGGTGCCGCCGACCAGGACAACCACCACCAGGGTCAGGACAGCCCGCCTCCCAGAACCACCGAAACGGCACCGGTCGCCCGGGAGCGGCACACGGACGACCCCGCTCCCTTGCCGCGCGACGCCAGCAACCCGCCGGCGACCGATCACCGGCCACCGGCAGCCTCGGAGGCCGATCAGCGGGCACCGGCGATCCCGGAGGCCGATCAGCGGGCACCGGCGATCCCGGAGGCCGATCAGCGGGCACCGGCGATCTCGGAGGCGCACCAGCATGCGCGCACGGACCTCCAGGGCGGTCAGCCCATCGTGCCCAGGTCCGGCCCGCTGCCCGAGGTACGCCCGGTACTCGACCGCGCCCTGGCGGCTCCCGATCCCGGACCCCGCCCACCGCACCCGGCGAACACGCACGAGATGCCCGGCCTCCCGGACACCGAGGGATTCTCTCCGATCGCGGACCCGCGGCCCCGGAACTTCGCCGAAGCCGCGGCGATCTTCCACCGCTGGACGCCCGGCAGCGGCCGCCCCCATCACGACGGCCCGCCGAACCGGATCGAACGACTGCTCAGCAACTCCCCGGCCGTGCCGGACGCGGAACTCCTTGCGGAGGGCCGGAGCCTCGTGGAACAGCTGCCCATCGTCGACGAGAGCGACACGACGGCCAGAGCCCTGGCCTCGATGAGCCGGATCCTCGCCTGGCCGAACCCGCGAAGAGCCCTCCACGACCTGGCCGCCGAACTCGGCTTGGACCTCGATTTCGACGCCTTGGCGGAGCTCTTCGACCATGCCCGGCAATCGGGCATGGACCCGGACGGCCTGAGCGGCCGTACCGACCTGGTCGGAGCTCTCAGAACGGCCATGGCGGCGGATGCCCACCGCTGGACGGGGCAGCGGCACCAATCCCTGTTCTCTCTCCGTGACGCGACCGCCGAGCAGGCACGCACGATCGGGCTCATGATCGGGATGATGGACAGGCCCTTCACCTCCACCAGGGCCCGGAACTTCGTCAGGCCCGTGCTCGACCGGCACGGCATCCAGGACGCCAGGCAGTTGCTGCCGGTCGTCCGGGCGGCCCACGAGCACGGCTACTTCCCGGCCGGGACGACCGGGGACGCGGCCTTCCACGCGGCCATGGACCGGTTCTGGCAGGACGACCCGTACCTGTGGAACGGGGTGCTGCTGGCCGACAGATACTCCTTGACCGATCTCCGCGACCCGACGGCGCGGTTGTCCGCGCGCCTGGAGGAGATCGTCGCGGGCTCCGGCCGTGACACCGTCCCGCCGCTGGAGCGCCTGGCCGGCGACCTCGGGCTGGGACGCTCCACCGAGCAGCTCGTCCGCCTGGCCGAGGACGCGCAGGCGCACGGCGCCGACCTGGCGCGGGCGGCCGGTCGCGAGGATCTCGTCGGCCGCCTCACCGACTACCGGGCGCGCGACCCGTACCTCTGGGACGGGCTGCGGATCGCGGCCGAGCGCGGCATCCCGCAGCTGGGCAAGGACGAGGCGCGCATCCTTTCCCGCCTCGCCGAGATCACCGGCTCCGAGTCGCCGTCCAGGATCTGGGTGTTCGATCCGCTGCGCCGGTTGGCGGGGGACGCGGGTCACCACCATTCCGTCGAGCAGCTGGTGCGGCAGGTCACCGCGGCACTGCCGCACGTCGTCGACCCGTTCTTCCCGGTCGACAGGCAGCGGGTGCTCGACGCCCTGGGTGCGAACGTCGTCAGGCGTCCGGACCCGCGGCATGTCCCGCGGCATGTCCCGCCGGGCCTGCACGACCTGTCGCCCTCGGCCGTCCGGGACGCCCGGCAGGCCGCGGCCCGCGAGCACGCGCAGGCGCAGCAGGCGTTCCGCCAGGCACACCCTTCCCTGCGCCGCGCCGTGTCGCGGTTCACCGGCACCGACGCGTCGGCCGTGGCCGCGCAGGAGCGGGTCGCCTCGCTGGAGGCCCGCAGCCGGGCGTGGCAGCGCTGGCCGGAGCGCCCCGAGGTGTCTTTCACGAGGGATTTCGCGGCGTACCGGCGCGCCTACGATCAGGCGGTGGAACGCGCCGTCAGGGGAGAGACGGTGATCCCCTACATGCTGGAGAACGCCACCGCGTCCCTGGGGGCACGCGACGGCGGGCGCGGGTTCGGGGTGGAGCTCGAGTTCGACCTGCCGAAGCACAACGCCCGCCAGGCCCTGCGGGCCATCGCCCGCGCCCTGCACAAGGCAGGTCTGACCGGCGACGCCGAGGTGCACGGCTACCACACCATGCGGGACCAGGGCTATCACTCGGGGAAGAACGGCGGGCGCGGTCTGTGGCGGCTGGAACAGGACGGCACGGTCGACGGGGAGCTGATCTCGCCCATCCTGTACGACGAGCGGGCGACGTGGGAGAACCTGCACACCGCCATCCAGATCATCCGCGCCCACGGCGGCACCGCCAGCGCCTCGACCGGCGGCCACGTCCACGTGAGCACGCACGACTACGACCACATCGTGGAGAACTACACCAGCGTGCGGAACTACGCCGACCATCACACCGACACCCTGTTCAGACTCGGGCACAACCCGGAGCGGGAAAGCCACCGGGGCCTGGCGCAGTGCCGGCCCAACGAGGTGCCCGCGGTGGGCTACGAGCCGATAGCCCAGGTGCGGAACTCGCGCAGCGACCGCAAGTCCGCGGTGAACATGGAGAGCATGAAGGGGACCGCGAAGGACCACATCGAGCTGCGGCTGTGGGACGGTTCGCTCGATGCCGCCGTGATCCAGTCACAGGTGAAGGTGTCGCTCGGGGCGGTCGAGGCGGCGTTCCGCACCGCGATGCTGGGCGATCTGCCCAACCTGGGGCGCATCGACCGGCTGGGCACCCACGCCGAGCTCCTCAAGCTGAATCCCGGGCTGGACCTCACGGAGCGGGGAAGCCTCTCCTTCCGGGTCCTGATGGACGAGCTGTTCTGGCGGGCCGCCGACAAGGAGCAGCTCACCGCCCTGTTCGCGGCCACTCGCTGGGTGCCGGCGGGATGAGCGACCGCACCGCGAAACGTGCCGTGATCATCCGCAACACCTCGGCGGCGCAGCCGCCTCCGGCCGCCCCGGTCAACGGCGACGGCCGGCCGTACCGCTATGAAATGATCTACGCGGGCGGGACCCACCGCGGCTACGCCGACGACGACGCCGAGCTGGTCGGGATGCTCATCCCCGGCTACGCCGCGCTCGCCACCGACGGCGAGCGCGCCGCGGCGCGGGTCCGCCTCGCCCTGGACCTGCAGGTCAGGCTGCAGGCCCAGCTCGCGGCCGGGCCGGAGCTCGACGCCTGCGACGAGGCCGAGCGCGCCGTGCTCCTCGGCGGACGGCACGAGCCACCGACCCCCTCCCGATGGGAGGCGCCGGTGCCCCTGGTCCTGGTCTCGGCCTTCTACGAGCCCGCCGGAGCGCTGCCACGGCCGTCGGGCCCGGCGGAGCTCCAGGTCTGGCTCGACCCCGCCGACGACTGGACCCTGCTGACCAGCCTGCACGCGGCCGGCGTGATCGTCGTGGGGGCGCGGGGCGGCACCTGAGGCCGGACCTCGTGCGACTTCTTCATCAGGCCGACCGGCACCCCGGCGCCGTGGGCCCGCCTGCGCGACTTAGTGAAGAGCACTCCTGGGACATAACAGGTACGCGATCCGCCGGTTTCTTCTATGTTTGTCCCTGGCCGTGACCATGCGCTCAAGGAGATGTTCGTCGTGAAGAAACCTCTCGAAGGAGCCGCCCTGCGGGCCGGTGTCGTCGCCGTCGCGCTGACCGCCGGCCTGCTGACCGCCGCCCCGGCCGGTGCCACCACCGTGACCGGTACGGAGTCCGCCGCCCAGACCTCGCAGAGCGCCGCCGCGGCCCGCCCGGGCAACGGCAGGATCATCTACGACGGCCTCAGCGGCGGCCGGGGGGTCCTGAAGATCAAGAACGGCACGCCGAGGGACGGCGTCGTCACCCTCGTCAAGGGCAAGACCAAGGCGATCAGCATCTACGTCCGCGCGAAGTCCTCCGCGAGCATCAAGGACGTCAGGGACGGGTCGTACCGGATCTACTTCACCACCGGCTCCCGCTTCAGCACCAGCAAGCGCAGGTTCGCCGTGGGGGCCAGTTACCAGCGCTTCAACGACCGGCTGAAGTTCGTCACCACCGCCACCTCGTACAGCATCTGGACCATCACCCTCCACCAGGTCAGGGGCGGCAAGGCGCAGGCCACGCAGATCAACCCCAAGGACTACCCGGCCTGATCGCCGAACTCGGGTGCCGCCGTGATCCGGCGGCACCCGAGTGTCAGCGGGCGCCGGCCGTCCGGGTCTCCTTCTTGCGGGCCCGGTAGGCCGCCGCCTTGATCTTGTTGCCGCACGACTCCATGCCGCACCACTCCCGGCGCCCGCCACGCGACCGGTCGATGAAGACCTTGGTGCACTCGGGGTTGGCGCACTCCTTCATCAGCGGCGCCTCCGGCCCGCTGAGGAGCTCGATCGCGTGCCGCGCCACAGTGGACAGCGCCTGCGCCGGGGTCGCCTCGACCCACCGGCCCTCGGCGGTGAGCTGGGGCGTGGCCGGGGGCCTGCGCGCCGTCTCGTTGACCAGGGCGAGCGCCTCGTCATCGTAGCCGTCGTCGGCCAGGCGGGCGGTGACCAGCGCGTAGATGGCCTCGCGCACCGCCAGCGCCTGGACGAGGTCGGCCTCCTGGCAGGGGGAGACGGCGTCGACGATGCCGGACTCCAGATACCAGGCGTCGAGCCGGTCCGGGGCCTCCAGCGTCTCGAAGCGCGTGGTGCGGCGGGCCCGGAGCGTGCAGGCCAGGTCGAGCGCGGGGTCGCCGCACAGAAAGACATGCTTCACATCACCAGTTTGACAGGTGACATCTCGCTGTGCAATCTTCGTCACCTCTCAAACCGGTGACGTCAGGGGAGTGCGGTGGAGTACGACTTCGTCGTGGTGGGCGCGGGCACCGCCGCAAGCGTGCTGGCGGCCCGGCTGTCCGAGGACGGCGGTTCACGCGTGCTGCTGCTGGAGGCCGCCGGCCGGGACGAGCGCAGCGCGGCCGGGGTGTTCACCCCCGGGCACCGCACCCGCTACGACGCCTGGCCGGAGGGATGGAGGTTCGACGACCTCCTGCCGTACCTCAAGCTGAGCGAACGGCCGGGGCGGAGCGGCCCGGCGCGGCCGAACCCGCTGCTCGAAGCCTGCCTGGAGGCGGCCGTGGAAGCCGGGCACCGCAGGGCCGTCGACATCTCGTCCGGCCTGGAGGAGGGCTTCGGCAGGCCCGACCCGACCATCGACCTGTCGTCGACCCCCGGGCGCGCCAACCTGCAGGTCGTGACGGGCGGGCTCGTCCACCGCGTCCTGGTCGAACGCGGCCGGTGCGCGGGCGTGGTCTACACCGCCGCGGGGGAGCGGGTCACCGTCCGGGCCGCGCGGGAGGTGGTGCTGGCGGCCGGCGCCATCGGGACGCCGCACCTGCTGATGCTGTCCGGCATCGGCCCGCCGGAGCACCTGCGGGAGGCGGGCGTCGAGGTCGTGCACGGCCTTCCGGGAGTCGGGTCGAACCTCTCGGATCACGTCACAGCGGGCCTGGTGTACGCACCCGCCCGCCCCCTCCCGCCGCGTGCCGGCCACGACGAGGTGCTCGGCCTGCTGCGGAGCCCGTACGCGCAGGACGGCCCCGACCTGGAGATCGGCTTCGTGGACGTGCCGAGCCACTCCCGCGCGCTGGGCGGCCCGTCCCGGGGCTACACGATCCTGGTGTCCCTGACGCGCCCGCGCAGCCGCGGCACGGTGCGCCTGGCCTCCGCCTCTCCGTCGGCCCCGCCCGTCGTCGACCCCGCCTCCTACTCCGACACCCGCGACCTGGCCACGATGGTCGCCGGCCTGGAGGCCGCCAGGGAGATCGGCCGGGCGCGGGCGCTGGACGCCTGGCGCGGCGGCGAGGTGCTGCCCGGCGCGGACGTGCGGGACAGGAGGGCGCTGCGCGCCTACCTGCGCGCCGGCCTGGCCTCGTCCTTCCACCCGGCCGGCACCTGCGCGATCGGCGCCGTGGTCGACGGGGAACTGCGGGTCCACGGCATCGAGGGCCTGCGCGCCGCCGACGCCTCGGTGATGCCGTCGATCGTGTCGTCGAACACCGGCGCGACCGTGTACGGCATCGCCGAGCGGGCCGCGGAGCTCATCGCCTCGGCCTAGCCGCCCGTCTCGTCGTCGAGCCACCGGGGATGGTTCTTCCTGGCCCACGCGGTCGTCACCCAGCCCGTACGCATCCCGCGCCGCGCCTGCGGGTCCCGGTACGCCAGCCGCATGTGCCCGATCACGACGACGGCGATCGCCACCGCCGTCAGGTCGTGCACGAAGATCGCGCTCGCGCGGGGGATCCCCGGCAGCAGGCCGGTGAACCACATCAGCAGGCCGGTGAACGTCATCACCGGCACGGCTCCGGCGATCCAACCGGCGTACACCTTCTGCCCGGCGTTGAACTTGCCGGCCGGGAGCGGCCCCGGGACACGCCCGCGTACCGCGCGCAGCCACTGCCTGTCGTACGGCGCCAGCCGGTTGAGCCTGCGCAGATCGGCGCGGAAGGCCCGCGAGGCGAGACCGAGCAGGACGGGCACGGGCAGCAGCAGCCCCGACCACTCGTGCACGACGACCATCAGGTGGCGGCGGCCGACCAGCTGGGCCAGCGGCGCGAAGTACACGCAGGCCGCCGCCCCCGCGCACACCAGCATGAGCGCGGCGGTCGCGCGGTGAACCAGCCGCTCGCCCCGGCTGAACCGCCGCAGCGAGGGCTCAGGCCGCCGGGTCGAGCCAGCCGTCGACGTCATAGCCGTACTCCTCCCAGTAGCCCGGGATGACCTGGTCGGTGACGGAGATGCCGGACAGCCATTTGGCGGACTTGTAGAAGTACATCGGGGCGACGTAGAGCCGCACCGGGCCGCCGTGGGCGTGCGTGACCGGCGCGTCCAGCATGTCCAGGGCCACCAGCACGTCGGCCCGGCGGGCCTGTTCGAGCGTGAGACTCTCGCTGTAGACGCCGTCGAAGCAGGTGAAGCGGACCGCCTTGCCCTCGGGGCGGACCCCCGCCGCGTCGAGGAGGTGCGAGAGCAGCACCCCGGAGAAGGGGACGTCCGGCACCCGCCAGCCGTCGGTGCACCGTGCCTCGCCGACGACCCGCGTCTGGGGGAGCGCGCGCAGCTCGTCGAGCGTGTACGCCCCCGGCCGCTCGACCAGGCCGCCGAGCTCCAGCCGGTAGTCGGTCGCGGTCTTCCTGGGCACCGAGGCCGCGACGCTGTAGTAGCGGAAGCCGCCCGGGTTGGGCAGCAGCCCGCTGAGCCCGGTGGGGTCGTTCTGCGAGGCCGTGCCGAGGAGCCGTTCCCAGCCGCTCCGCACGAGAGGCGCGGCGGCCAGGCCGGCGGCGCCCGCGCCGAGCATCGAGAGCATCACCCGTCGCGCGATGGGCGGGCCGCTCTCCGCTGAATGTCGTTCATGAGTCACATCTGCGATTCGAGCAGCCGCGGCTCCCGTCCGCGACGAGAAGCGGGCTCCCGTAAGACTTCCGTCAGTCTTGCTCGTGCCGGTCGCGAGGAGGATCCACCAGCACTGAACCCGGCACCGACCTGCCGGTTCTCCCGGCGAGCGCGACTCGGGCCGCTTCGTCAGCCGTTGAGCGCGCTGGCGAGGGTCACCGCCGCGCTGACGAGGAGGGCCGCCAGCACCACCTTGCGGAAGCGCTCCGCATCGATCCGGCTGAAGATCGCATTTCCGGCGAACCACCCCAGCTGTACCACGGGCAGGCCCACCAGCCCGATCCAGAGCGACTGGGCATTCACCTGGCCGGCCACGGCGAACCCGATCAGGCTGAACACGCTGGTGCCGGCGAACACCACCGAGAGGGTGGCGCGGAACTTGGAGGGCTCATACCCCATGCCCTGGAAGGCCGCGACCATCGGCGGCCCGTTGGTGCCGGTGGAGGTGGACAGCGCGCCGGACAGGAGGCCGACCCCGACCAGTACGGGAACGTTGCCCGGCACCTTCACCCGCCGCCACACCATCACCGTGCAGCCCAGGACGCCGATCGCGATCAGCGCCGTGAGCACCTGCTCGGACGTCACTCCGTACACCCAGAGTCCGAGCGGCATGCCGAGCACGATGCCGGCCATGGCGATCATGGCCACCTTCCACTCGGCGTGGTGACGCTGACGTACCGCGATCGTGATGGTCATGGCCAGGGCGGACATCGTGGTGGCGACCACCGCTGTGTGCGGGTCGACAGTGAGGGCCAGCAACGGTGTGGCGACCAGGGCGTACCCGAATCCTGTCACGGCGTGCACCGTTGAAGCAATCAGGATGATCACGGCGGCGGCAAGCAGCGTGGACACCTATCACACTTTGCCATAGATCCATTTAAATGATCCAGTATTGTCGAGAAATTGTGGAGACCGTCCGGTATTAGGAGCCAATGACATGGGTGGTCAGGACTCTGCGAGTTACGTCGTCAGTCCGGCAATCGATGGTGACCAGGCCGTCATATTCGTTCCTGGTCTGGGAGGCCGGACGAAGTTCGTGGACCGGTGGAACGAGCCGGGCCGGGAACCCGTCATCCGCCGGGCCAACTGGAGCGAGCCGATGAGCGTGCCCTCCATCGACGAGCGCGGAGCGGCGCTCGCGTCCCTCGTCGCGGACTCCGGCGCCACGGATGTCGTGCTCGTGGGCCACAGCATGGGTGCTCTGGTCTGCCTGGAGGCGGCCGAGCGCCTGGAGCGGCAGCTTCGCGGCATCGTCGTCATGTGTCAGTACCCGCCGCACCGCACGCCTGTCTCGCCTCTGGCGGAGCTGCCGGACCGGGCGCTGGCCGAGGAGATCGAGGCGCCGCTCCACATCATGGACACGGTGGCGCTCCCCGAATACGCGCGTCTGTGGCGTTCTGAATATCACCTGCTCAATCGCTATCTGGAATCAGATCCGCGCCCGATGTCGAACGCGCCGATCATCGCGGTCGGCGCCACCGACGACGCGAGCTCCTGGGACACCGAGTGCCTCAATGACTGGAGCCATTACACGACGGATTGGCTGTCGGTCCACATGATCGGCGGCGGCCATCAAATCGTCGAACAGCTGCCTGCCGAAACTCTTCGTGAATGGGTCAGGAAGGTTCGTGGCTGAGCAGCCGTCGCAACTCGGCGGCCAGCTCGGCCACCGTCGGATGGTCGAAGATCACGGCGATGCCGACGTCCACGTCGAAGCCCCTGCGGATCTCCTCGACCAGTCCCACGGCGGCGAAGGAGTCGCCGCCCAGATCGAAGAAGCTCTCGTCGGGGCCCACAGACTCCACACCGAATTCGGCGCACCACATCTCCCTCAGCCGGGCCTCCAGCGACGCCTCGTCCGGCGGCGCTCCGTCCGGCGCTCGCTCGGCCGACCCTGGTTGCGCACGTGCCGCGGCCGGCGCGTCCGGCGTGAGCTCGGGGTTCTTCAGGACCGCGGCCTCTCCCGGCAAGGTGATCGCCACCTGCCGGTGGCCGGGCCGGCCCAGGATGCGCAGCAACATGCCGACCCCGGTCGCGGGCGTGATCCCGGGGTCCTGCCCGGCATCGGTGTCCCGCTCCTCACGGAAGGACTCGGGGGCGACCATGGATTCGTCGACGCGGCGCATGGTGAAGCCCCTGACCTCGACGGCGACGTCACCGCCGGCGGTCAGCACGTCGATGTCGGCCACGATCGTGTCCGAACCGCTCGGGCGTCGGCGGATGTGGCTGTACGCAAGACCCGGTATCGGCCGGTGCACCACGATCGACTGGTAGGCGAAGGGCGCGTGCGGCGGCTCATGGTCAGGATCCCGCGCCAGTGACACCGCCGCGTCCAGGAGCGTGGGATGCAGGGCGTGCTCGTCGAGCTCATGGCCGAACGCTTCGGGAAAGGTGAGCACGGCGAGCTTCGTGCCGGCGTCCTGCCCGGAGGTCCAGATCTCCTCTCCCGGCCAGCGCGGACCGATGGTGAACATCCGGTTGTCAGGGTCGTTCACGGGTACCCGCCGCTCGGGCAGCGACGCGCGCAGCCCGTCCAGGTCCACCGGCTCCGCCCTGGCCTCCGCCAGCCGGATCTCACCCGTCGTGTGGACGCGGTAGTCGTCGGACGAGCCGGACGAGAGCGGCGCGGAGCGAACGGTGAATCGCCAGAGGTCCTCGTGCGGTTCGAAGCCGACCTCGAGTGACACGGGCTCCGGGGTGGTGATCGGCTGCCGGAAGACCATGTGGCGCAGCTGCGCGGGCCGCCCGTTCGGGTGATCGACCGCCTCCCGGAAGGCCCGCAGGACGAAGTCGACCTGGGCCGTGCCCGGCAGCACCGGGACGCCGTTCATCCGGTGCTCGTCCAGGATCGGATAGTCCTCGGCCGACAGCGGGGTCGACCACCGGCGCACCTCCGGCCCCGGTCCGGAGCGCCCGGCCTGCCGCCCCTGGCGGGCGGCCATGCCGACCTCGGCCCAGGACGGCCAGTTGATGGCCATCGAGGCGCAGCCGGCCAAGGGCTGCCGGCGCACCACCGCGTCGAGGAAGGCGTTCGCCGCGGCGTAGTCGGCGCTGCCCACCAGGCCCCTGAGCGCCGCGCGGCTGGAGAAGGCCACGAAGAAGTCGAGGTCCGCCCGGCCCCGCAGCACCTCGAGCAGGGCCAGCGTCCCGTGGACCTTCGGCGCGAGCGTCGCCGACACCTGCTCGCGCGTCCGGAACTGCAGCATGCCCCCGCCCGCCACGCCGGCGAGGTGGAAGACCCCGTTGATGCCCCCGAACGCGTCCGACGCCCGGTCGATCACGCGCCGCAGCGCGTCCACGTCGGTCACGTCGCACGCCTCGACGCGGCACTCGGCTCCGAGAGCCCGGATCTCGGCGAGCTCGGCGTCGTGCCCGCCTGCCGGACGGCGGCCCAGCAGCAGCAGCCGTGGTCGCAGGCCGGTGTCCGCCAGGCCACGCGCCACGGCCAGACCGAGGCCGCCGAGTCCGCCGGTGATGACGTAGGCACCTTCGCGGCGCAGCTCGACGGGGCCCGCACCGTCAGGGACGAGCTCCCGCTCTCCGGGGACCCAACGCCGATCTCCCCGCAGGGCGACGATCTCCGATCGATCGAGGCCGCGCAGCTCCGCGAGCAGCCGATCGCCGCTCACGCCGTCCTGGACGTCGACGAGCTTGCACGTGGCCCGCGGGTTCTCGAGCATGTAGCTGCGCAGGAGTCCGAGCAGCATGGCCCGCACCGGGTGCACGCTCTCGCCGCCCGTCACGTCCGCGGACAGCTCGGTGACGACCAGGACGTCGCGAGCGCGCTTGTCGGGCGCCCGCCGCGCCGCTTCCTGCAGCAGCTCGACGACCCGGTGGAAACCGGCGTCGAGCTGGTCGTCGATGCTGCTCAGATCGGGTTCGGCCGGGCCGCCGAGCTGCGTCGCGTCGACGATGAGCTCCGGGTATCGCCGCGAGTCCCTCAGCTCGTCCAGCAGCCGGACGACGTCCGCCGAGTGCCCGGGGCGGATCACGAACCCGTCCGCCGCCTCCGAATACGAGGAGCCGTGCCGCACCGGCAACGGGTCCCACCCGGCCTTGCCGAGCAGGGCGACCAGCTCGCCGGCTCGTCGCGGATCGTCGGGCAGGAGCACCAGAGGCCGGTCCCCGGCGCCGGCATCGCGATGCCCGGCCGGTGCCGCCTCCACCCACGTGGGCAGCCGGAACACCGCACGGTCCGCTGGTTCCCCCGCCTCCGGCGCGGGGGAGCCGCTCGCGGACGCCCGCTCGATCCAGTGCCGCTCGCGTTGGTACGGGTAACCCGGCAAAGGAACGCGTTCACGAGGACCCGTGGCACCCAGCGCCGACCAGTTCACCTCCGTGCCGAGGGTCCACATCCGGGCCAGCGCGTGCAGGAACGAGGCGCGTTCGGTGGCGCCCTTCGACGGCCCGCCCGGGAGCGTCGGCACCGCCAGGTGCCGCCTGGCGCGCACCTCGGGATGCGCGCGGGCCAGGGTGGTGAGCGTCCGCCCGGGGCCCACCTCCACCAGCACCCGGTCACCGCCGGACAGCACGGCCTCGAGCGCCTGCTTGACCAGCACGGGCCGGGTGAGCTGCTCGATCCAGAAGTCCACGCTGCGCGCCTGTGCCGCCTCCACCAGACCGCCTGTGGACGCGGAGCAGATCTTCCAACGGGGACGACGCGGCTCGATGCCGTCGAAGGCCGGGCGGAACCGCTCGGCGGCGCTCGTCATGGCCGGGGTGTGGTAGGCGTGCCGCGATCTCAGCCGGGACGCGGCGAGCCCCGTCCCCGCGAGGACCTCGTCCTCGAAGCGGCGCACGTCGTCCGCCGATCCGCCGACGACCGTCTGCCGGTCGCTGGTCACCACGGCGACGTCGAGGCTCCCGAACAGCAGCGGCGACACGGTGCCCAGGTCGGCCGCGACCGCCACCATCGCGCCCTCGGGGGACTCGCCCATCGCCCGGGCTCGGGCGCTCACCAGCCGTACCGCTTCCTGGAGGGTGAACACCTCGGCGAGCGCGGCGGCCGCGAACTCCCCGACGCCGTGGCCGAGCAGCACGTCGGGCTCGACGCCCAGCGCCAGCCACAGCCGCCCCAGCGCGTACTCGACGCCGAAGAGCAACGGCTGCCCGACGGTGGTGTCTACCCAGGCCTCCGCCCGGTTCTGTCGCGGCGCCAGGCCGTGGGCCTCGAAGAGGTCGAAGCACTCGTCGAGCGCCGCCCTGAACGCCGGCTCGGTGCGATAGAGCTCCGCCGCCATGCGGGCGTGCTGCGCCCCTTCCCCTGGGAACAGGAACACGGTGCTCCGGTCCGCGTGCTCCTCCGGCGTGACGACGCGCCTCGCCCGGTCGAGCACGGCGGTGGCCGCATCGGAGACGCTCTCGACCACCACGGCGCCTCGGACCGGGTGCGGCGTGCGCCCCTGCTGCAGCGTGAACGAGACACTGGAGAGCGGGTCCGCACTCTCCTCGAAGGCTCGGGCGAGCAGCTGCGGGCAGGCCTCGGCCGCGGACGGCGTCCGTCCCGACCACACGATCAGCTGCGTGGGTCCCGGAGCCGGGTCTGCCGCGCGGGCCGGCGCCTCTTCGAGGATCGCGTGCGCGTTCGTGCCACCGATCCCGAACGAGCTGACCCCCGCCAAACGCGGGTGGCCGGCCGATCGAGGCCAGGGCCGCAGCGCGTCGTTGACGAAGAACGGTGAGTCCCCGAGCCCGAGGAGCGGGTTCACCTCCTCGAGGTTGATGCTCGCGGGGATCTGCTCATGGTCCAGCGACAACGCGGCCTTGATCAGCGAGGTGATCCCCGCCGCGTGACCCAGGTGGCCCACGTTCCCCTTGATCGATCCGATGGGACACCGCCCGGGCGCGAGTCCCGGCGCCGCGCCGAACGCCTTCCTCAGCGCCGAGATCTCGATGGCGTCGCCCAGCCGGGTCGCGGTGGCGTGCGCCTCGACGTACCCGATGTCCGCGGGACCCACGCCGGCCAGCTCCATGGCTCTCAGCACGACCTCCGCCTGCCGATCGGCACTGGGCGCGGTGAAGCCGACCTTGTTCGCGCCGTCGTTGTTGACGGCCACGGCCCGGATCACCGCGCAGATCCGATCGCCGTCGGCCACGGCGTCGGCGAGCCGCTTGAGCACCACGACGCCGACGCCGCTGCCGAAGATCGTGCCGCTGGCCGCCGCGTCGAAGGGGCGGCAGTGGCCGTCCCGGCTCAGCGGGCCGTCCTGGGCCCACCAGTACCCGTGGCCGACGGGGAACTCGACGTCGGCGCCGCCGGCCAGAGCGACGTCGCACTCGTGGAGCCGAAGCGCGTTCACGGCGAGATGCACGGCCACGAGCGAGCTCGAACACGCGGTCTGCACCGTCATGCTGGGGCCGTTCAGATTCAGCTTGTACGAGACCAGCGTCGACGCGCTGTCGGGGTTGTTCCACATGCCGGCCGCCATGCCGGTGGCACTCCGGAGCGCCTCCAGGCTCCCGAGGGCGCGGCCGATCCCGTAGCGGTTCGCGGCGACCGACGAGAACACGCCCGCTCTGCCGAGTCTCGAGGCGTCATAGCCGGCGTTCTCGACGGCGGCGTGCGAGGTCTCCAGGTACAGCCGCAGCTGCGGGTCGCACGTCTCGGCCTCACGCCGGGTCAGGCGGAAGAACTCGGCGTCGAACAGGTCGATGCCCTCAGGCTCGGCCACCGCCCGCACGTAGGCCGGGTCGTCCAGCGCCTCACGCGACACGCCGCTCGACCGCAGCTCGTCCGCGGACGGGAAGCGCACCGCCTCCTGTCCGGCCACGAGGTTTCTCCACAGCTGCCGGGTGTCGGCCGCCGCCGGGAAACGACCGGCCATCCCGATGATCGCGATCGGCTCAACGAGGTCACCCATGTCGTCCGTCCTCCGATCCGTGCAGGGAGCGAGCCAGGTGATCGGCAAAAGTGTTCAGGGTGGGATATTGGAAGACGAGCACGGGAGAGATCTCCGCTCCGAGACGGACGGAGACCTCCGACACGAAACGCATGAGGGACATCGACGTGAAACCGGCGTCGAAGAAGCCGCGGTCAGGGTCGATCCGGCCTCGGCCCAGAACGGACCGCGCGCTCTCGTGAAGCACCTCCCACAGCGTCGCCGCCCGGTCCTCGTCCTGCGCGCCAGGCCGGTCCTCCGAGTCGCGCACCTCGATGCTCGAGGGCATGACCGCGGGGTCCAGACAGGCGCCGAGCACCGCGCGAAGCACGTCGCCGTCGACCGCCGTCGTGGGGCTCCGTACGACGGTCAGGCGCACGGAGCCGACACCGCTGTCGTCCTCGACGAACGTCGCCACCGCGTCGACGACGCCGGCGACCCGGGCGGCCGCGCCCTCGATCTCCTCCAGCTCCACCCGCGTGCCGTTGACCTGGACCTGCCGGTCCGCCCGCTTCAGGAAGCACAGCGAGCCGTCCGGTAATCGACGGACGAGGTCGCCGGTGTCGTACCAGTGCCGGCCGTCATGGCCGGGAACCGCCAGCGGGGTTCCGTCGGTGTAGCCGAGCGCGCAGGCCGCGGCTTCCACGTGCAGCCGGCCCGCGCTGTCGATCTTGACAGAGGCATGGCCGAGCGCGCGTCCGATGGGAACCGGATCCTCGCTCGCGACCCCTTCACCGGGCGGCACCTGGTGCATGCACACGACCTGCGGGGTCTCCGACGCGCCGTAGCAGTTGACGATGGTGGCACGCGGGGCCAACCGCGCCGTTGAGCGCAGCGCCGCGGCCGTGAGCCGGGCCCCCACCGAGCAGACCAGCCGCAGGCTCTCGACGGGAAGCCGCGACGAGCCCGCCATGAGCTGGAGAAGGACCGGCGAGCCCTGGAGCACGGTGATGGAGCGCTTCGCGAGCCAGGCCGCCGCGAGCCGCGGATCCGAGGCCGTGCGACCGTCGGGAATGACCAACGTCGCACCGGTGAGCCAGGGCGCCATCAGCTCCCGCAGGCTCGGGTCGTGGCCGGGTCTGCTGAGAAAGGCGATCCGATCGGATTCGTCCATGGGCAGTTCCTTGAAGAACGCCACGCCGGCGGCCTCGAAGGCCGTTCGTCCGACGACGATCCCCTTGGGCTTCCCCGTCGTGCCGGAGGTGAAGAGGACATGACTGACTTCTCCCATGTCCTCGCCATGGAGCTGCCGGCCGGTGTCCAGCAGCTCCAGACCGGTCAGGGCGGGCCCGAAGGTCGCCGCGGCGCCGGCGGCCGTCAACGCCCTGCGCACCCGCTCGCTGCCCCAGTCCCCGAGGATCGCCGGGACCGCGCCCGCGTTCCAGACCCCCATGATCCGCGCGACGAACTCCGGGCTCCGCTCCGCCGGCACGCCCACCACGCGGCGCTGCAGGTGATGACCTCGTACGGCGTCGCTGACGTCCTCGCTGAGCGCGGCGAGGTCGCCGAAGGTGAGGTCACGATCCTCGTGGACCAGGGCCACCCTGCTCGGGTCTCGGGGCACCCGCCCGAGAAGTCCCGGCGCGGCGGTCCCGGCCGTGTCACGGACGGGGCCGATCGGCTCGTCCACTCGCCTCACGCTAGCCTCCCTCGGCTCGATGTCGCGTCACAACAGCCCGTCCCACACCGAGTCGAAGTACCTGGGATGAGAGCTGCGCAGCTCGCGCCAGTGCTTCCTGCGGGTCTCCGCCGGCGCGGTGTCGATCCGGCGGTCCGGGCGATCTCCGGCCGCCGCCCACGCCAGGTGCACCAGCGGGAGCACGGCCGAGCCGCGCCGGGCCTTGCCGAGCTCCGCCCCGGCGCCGGTGACGACGCTCGACAGCCCCGTCGCATAGGCGTGCTTGATGGGTTCGTAGATCGCCGCGTTGAAGTACACGAACGGGTCCGGCGCTTCGTCGTCGAGGCGCCCGAAGTCCGTCACGTACAGCCGGTCGTGCCAGCGGCACATGACCCCGGTGCCGACGACACGGCCCTGCGCGCGGCAGAGCACGGCCGTCGACGCGGCGTCGCCGAGGGCGGAGGCGTACGCCGAGAGGCGCCGCGTGACCGCGTCCACGCTGTAGGCCATCCCGTGCCTGGCCCGCACGTTCACGATCATCGGCGCGATGGTCGCGATGGCCTCGCGCAGAGGGACGGTCTCGGTCGCGCACTCCTTGGCGAAGACCCCGACTTCCCTGCGGACGCTGGTGCGGGTGTTGCGCGGCAGCGTCGCGAGGTAGTCCTCGAAGCCCTCACCGGGGAGCTCCAGCTCGGTCTGCGCGACGCTCGCCAATCGGTGGTGATCTCCGTCGCCGGCGACCGGAGCGAGGTCCGTCCAGGCGGAGGCGTCGAGGAACAGGAAGAAGGTGTACGGGAGCCCGCGCTCGGCCGCGACGGCGCAGGCGGCCTCCCGGAGTGCCCGCAGGACCGCCGTCCTGGTCGAACTCGGCAGGGCGCGGTCCACGATGAGCCGCGTGCTGAACCCCGCACGGGAGCCGGCCACCAGTCCCAGCCGGCCACCGGGCGGACCCGCGGCGTGCAGCAGGTCCTGGAAGTGGAGCTCCGGCCAGTACAGGTAGTCGCCGCGACTGGGGAGCGAGTCATAGAGGGGGAGGGCACCGAGGATCCGAGGGTGCCCGGGTCGTCTGGCGATCAGGTACATGAGGGCGGCGTCGCCGGATCGCTCCAGAGCCCGCAACCACGCGCGGCTCTGGAACATGTCCCGCGGGTCGGCGACGTCATCCCACACGCACCCGGCGACGTCGCCCAACGAGGGAACGCATTCCACCGTCACGAGCCCGGGCACTTCCGGCCGTACATCTGGAATTTTCTGGTGTTTCATCGGAACACCGCGTCACGCGGTCTCGTGATGGAGCCATTCGAGCAGGTCCGGCTCCGCGAACTCGGCTATTCGACGGTCGTAGTGTGCTCGATCCTCGACGGAGAGGAACTGCTGCCATTGGCCCGACTTACCACTGCGGAAAAAGCGCCGGCGATCGCGGATGTAGCCCAGTTGCTCGTCGGGTGCGAGTTCGGCCGCGCGATTTCGCATCTGCTGGAAAGTGGCGGCCTCGACCAGTTCCGGCCACTTGCTCTCGTCGATCTCGATGCCGAGCCGTTCGGCGAGCCGTCGCATCTGGCCGGCGAGGTCCTCCGAAAGCTCGGCGTAGTGCAGCAGGATGACGTTCGGCTCCTCGCGGCGTACCCACGCGCGGCTCTGCGTCCAGATCAGCGCACGCAGCGAGTCGAGGTTGTCGTACGGCGAGTCGTCGTTGTCCACCCAACGTAACAAGTACGTGCGTTCGTCGAGCAGGTCCCTGTCGTCATGGCCGTCGACCGGGGCGTCGGCCGCCCCGTTGCCGGGGTGGGCGGCCTGGTGGATCAGCCGGCGGATCACGTCGCGTTTGAGGTTCTTGCCGTGGCTGCGCAGGGAGATGGCGACATCACGCGGATCCCGCCCCACCGTGATGTAGGTGACCTGGGGGTCGGCCGGGATGCCGTCGAGCGGGATGTGGGTCTTGATGAAACGGCGGTGCTGCTGAGCGGACAGGTGGTCCCAGACCTCCTGCTTCGGGCGTACGAGCATGTCGATCCACGGTGAGAGGCTCGACAGCGGCGCAGGCAGCCGGGGTGTCTGGAAGACCAGGAGCGCGCAGATCATCTGGGTCCAGGTGGTGCCGCACTTCGCCGGGGAATTGATGACGATGTCGCCAGGCCGGAATTCGAACCCGTCCCACCGAGAGCTGTCCTCCATCGGTGTGAGGTAACGAGCTAGATGCGTCGTCATTTGTGTGAGTTTAATCACTCTATCGGAGTTACGGAAGGTATGTGATTGCTCGTGTGCATTCCGTATAAGAATTGGCTGCATTACTGATCTGACTAGCCGGGAATTCTTCCGGTAAGGCGCGTGTCATCCTCGTAATTCCCAGGTGAGAGGGCCTTCCGAACGAATCTACCGGCAAAAATCAGTCGGCCGATCGGTGTCACCGCACGGCGTGGGCGCGGGCATCGGGCCGCCCCGCGAGGCCGGTGGCGATCACCGGGAGGGGTGAGGCGAGCCAGAGCAGGCGGCGTGACACCGCCCGGGACGCGCGGGAAGAGGCGCGGTCTCCTGCGGCGAATCCGGCCGGTCGGCCACCGCGTGAGGAGGGACCGGGGGTGCGGCAGGGCGAGAAGAGAGCACGGCCGCATGAGGGAAAATCGCCACGATCACCAACAAACTACCGTGCATTGAATGAATCGATCCGCGTAAGCCGCCTCCGGCCTGCTTGGCGGGGGAGCATCGGCACAGCCGTTCGTACGCCTGGTGTTGGATGAAGCGGTGAACCGTGGACCACTGGAACTGCTGCACGAGGCCGTCGACCGCACCAGGGCGCTGACCCTCGGCCGCCCCGCCACCGGCCGCACCCACGACGACGCCGATCCCGTCGCAGGCAGCCTCGCGACCGACAGCGCGCAGCGCTTCGACCCCTTCCCGCTGCTGCGGGCTCTGGACGCGGCCGGAGCACGAGCTGTGGTGATCGGCCAGGTCGCCGGGATCCTGCACGGGTCGACAGAGCTGACCGGGGACCTCGACCTGCTGTGGGACGGAGCGCCGGAGCAGGCCGACGCCCTGGCGGCCGCCCTCGCCGCCGCCGGCTGCACGGTGCTGGACGACGAACATGGCCCCGTCCCGCCCAGGCCGCAGGCGCTCCTGCGTCCCAAGGTGCAGTTCGACTCCCCCTGGGTGAGCGGCGACTGCTGCACGCCCGCCCTGCCGTGGGGGGCACTGCAGGTGAGCCCGTTGCTCGACCGGGCCCTGACCGCCGTCGACACGGACGGTCTGCGGGTGCTCTACCTGCGCCGGGACGACCTCATTCTGATGCGCCGAGCCCTGGGACGCCCCAAGGACCTGCGCCGCGCCGAAGAACTCGAACGCCTTTGAGGAACATGCCGACGGCGGAGGCGTCGCATGGTGGCGACGTGAAGGCGCGCCTGCCCGTGCCGCTTACGCCCCGCCAAGGCAGCTCTGCCACCACCGGATCGAGGGTGTCAGGAGAAGAGGCGGTAGGGGTGCATGCCGTCCACCAGACCGGTGTCCGGCGGGTGGACGCTGTATCCGAGCATGCGGCGGATCCGGTCGCTGAGCTGCCGGGCCACCTGCCTGCCGGGGGAGAGGGCGAACGCCTCCCGGGTGCGTAGCCACGGCTCGCAGTACTGCGTGGTGACGGTCAAGGACGGCGGTGCCGGTTGCGGGGGCCGGCCGTGCCAGAGGGTGCCGAGGAGCAGGGTGCAGGAGCCGGGCGGGGGAGTGAGGGGCGCGCCCTCGGTGGTGGGGTGACGGGAGGGCCAGCGGTGGCTGCCCTGCCACACCGTCAGGACGGTGCCCGGGTCGAGGGTCCAGAGGGCGGCGATGGACAGGGCCGGGCGGGGGCGGGCAAGCGGGTAGCGTTGATCGTCGTAGCTCGCGGGACGGGCGGGCGCGCCGGGGGAGACCTCCGTGACCTCCAGCTGGGACAGCAGGTAGTTGGGCAGGAGCAGCCGGTCGAGGAGGGCGAGCACGCGGGGGTGGTCGATGAGGGGATCCGTGGCCCGGGTGTTGTGCAGCACCCCGTACACGCGCCGGACGTGGCGCGACCGGAAGGGGTCACGGCCCGCGGGGCGGAGCAGCGGGGTGAGCTCGGCGCGGATGCGGCTGCAGGTGGCCGGGGTGAGCAGGTCGCGCATGACGAGGTAGCCGTCACGGTGGAGTGCGGACATGGCTCCCGCGGTGGCCGACGTCCGGACCCTGCCGGTCATGGCGTGTCCTCCCGGGTCGCGCCGAGCGCGCCGGTGCTGAACTCCCAGATCTCCTGCAGCACCGCGGCCCGGTCGGGGCGGGGATCCTGATTGAGGACGACGGCCAGGACCGAACGCATGCCACCGACGACGGCCGCGGACATGAGCTCGGCGTCGCGCCCGCGGGTGACGACGCCTTCGGCCTGGCCGGCGGCCACATGCTTGGCCCCGAGGGCGATGACCTGGCTGGCACAGCGGGCTTCCATCGCGGCGACCTGGGCGTCGCCGACCATCCGGCCGAGCACGACGGAGGCGAGCGGCTCGTCGTAGACCCAGTCGACCCACCGGGTGAGCTGCGCCCGCCAGCGCTCGAGCCACGTGTGGCCGGAGAAGTGGCCGAGCACGGTCTCGTTCACGAGCCGGTCGTAGAAGTCGGCGAGCAGCGCGCTCATCAAGCCGCTGCGGGTCTCGAAGTAGCGGTACGGCAGGCCGACGCTGAGCCCGGCACGGCGCGCGACCGCCGCGACCTCGACGTCGCCGGTCTCGATGAGTTCGGCGGCGGCGGCTTCGAGGATGCGGCCGCGGGTGGCGGCGGCGCGATCGGACAATGGCTCCACAGCATCATGTTAGTTGAGCTCAACTCAACTTCCAAGCCCCGTTGGGACATGATCAGCCGAGAGGAACATCAGGTCGTCGTCAACGACGCCTGGACCCGGTTGCGGTCATGCGGGACCTACGTGCCGCAGATCCATGGCACTTTTCCGGGATCCCCGGCGTTGGCCGGGTATCGGCATCGGGACGACGGGGTGATCGCGATGAGGTCGGAGGAGCGCCCTGCCTTACGCACGAACGTGGTGTCGTTGGCGGGGCTCACGCTGGGCCTGCTGGTGGCCGTGGCCATCCTGGGCGTACGATGCGCCGGCGTCGCGGGGCAGGAAGCGCGCGCCACGGCACGCGCCACCGCGTACGTGAGCCACATCTACGACGACGCCGACACCGTGGACCTGACGTGGACCGACGCCCAGGGCGTCGAGCACGTCACCGTCGTCCAGGTCGATGCCCCCTTGGCCATGGATTCCACGGCGACCGTCCGCTACGACCCCGGTAACGCGGCCGGCCTGGTGTTCCCCGCCGAGGACGAGGCGTTCCCGCCCCCCGGGGACTGGCAGAGCCGCTGTCTGCCGGTCGTGCTCGCGGCCTACGCCTTCCTGGTGCTGCTCGTCGGCGCCCGCCTGGCACTCAACCTGCGGGCCGCCAGGATGCCGGAGGCGTCGTGGCGGGCCGTGCCGCTGCTGGCCACGTACGGATCGGGCCTGGCCCAGTGGTACGCGGGCTATCTGCGCCTGATCCCGCCCGGCGACGTAGGAGCCTTCGTGCAGCGGGTCTACTGGCACCCGGCTCTGGACCGGATGCCCAACTGGGCCGACTTCTCCAGGGGCGGCGAGGTCTCGGTGCGAGTCGGCCCGTGGCCGTTCCGCCGGGCAGTGGTGACCCTCCCGGACGGCACCCGGCTGTGGCCGGCCGGGCGGCTGCGCCGGCGGATCCCCTGGGGGTGGAGCCACGATGACCGGCCCGTGGGCGCCCCGCACCACCGCATGCCCACCAGGGACCTCATCATCGCGATCCTGGCGTTCAGCGCTTTCGAACTCGCCGGATTCGTCGACTTCTTCATCGGGACGGCGATCTTGGGCCTGCTGTTCGGCCTGATCTTCTTCCTGTGGGGCTGGTACGGCGGCGAGGCCATCTGCGGCGACGGCCTGCGTGCTTTCGACGTCGTCCCGAGAGGGCCGGTCCAGAACCCCCGCGGCTCCAGCTCGCGCCGCCTCCGGCGGAAGAAGACCTCGCGGCAGAACCGCGCCTCCTGACCGGTCGTCCCGGGAGCCGCTCACCAACCGCGCAGGGAGTAGGCGGTCACGCCCTCGGGCAGGTCGGCGACGCGTGACAGCGCGCCGGTGTGGATGTTCCAGCCGAGCAGCCGGTCCCTGCTCTCGATGATCACCGTGTCCTGGCTGATCCAGCCCCGCACGGCGCAGCCGCTCTTCCCGCACCTCATGTCAGGAGGATCGCCCCAGGGCAGGAGCAGCGTCCTGACCACCCGTCCCGTGTCGGGGTCGGCCACGACGACCACGTCGGCTCTCTCCGCCCGGTCGCCCGGGGCCGGCGCGGACCTGGCGACGAGGTTGCCGCGCTGCCATCCGTGGTTGCCCAGGGCGCCCACGGGCATGCTGCCCTGGTTGGTGATCCCCTGGACGTCCAGCGTCACCTCCACCCCGCCCTCCTGGATGACCGTCCGCCCGCCTTCGCCGGGCGAGACGATCCTGAGGTCGCGGTAGCCCGCGACACCTGTGAAGCCCTTGTACGCCTGCCGCCGCGCCTTCCCCGTGGCCAGGTCGAGCAGGTAGTTCGCCTTCTCCTGCTCGACGAGGAGCTGCTCGCCCCGCCAGAGCACCACCTCGTTGAACCCCGGCACCGGATAGCGCCTGGCCTGGCCGATCACGAGGTCGACGACCACCACCTCGTTCTTCTGCGGGAAGGCGGCCATCGTGCCGTCGGGGGAGAGCGAGTTGGGCTTCAGCGGCGTCCCGCCATTGCCGGCCGGGTCCACGGAATCAGCCGGCTTCACATCGAGCGGGACGCGGCCGTCGGACTTCATCATGTAGATCCGCCCGTCGCCGAACTCGGCCAGCGCCAGAACGGGTCCGGGAACCGCGGTCACGACAGGGATGTCGGCCCACCTCTCCGGCAGCGCGGTCGCCAGCGTGGGCAGCCCCGCCTCGCCGCTGGGCGGCGGCGCCGTGTCCATGGGTGTGGCCGCCGGGGTCCCAGGCGCGGGTGTGACGCTGGGATACACGGCGATGCCGCGCTGGACCGGCGCCGGGGACACCACGATCTCCACCACGACGAGCGCGGCGACCGTCGCGGCCGCCGCGACCACCGCCCACCGGCGGCGGCTACGGCTCCGCGTGCCCTGCCGCCACAGCTCACCGGCGCGTGACGGCCCCTCAGGCAGGGTCTCGGCGAGATCGTCGAAGAGCTCCCGCAGCCTCTGGTCCGTCATATCAACACCTCTTCCAGCTCGGGAGCGACCTCGCGTAACCGCTTCAGCGCCGCGTGCGTCTGGCTCTTCACCGTTCCGGACGAGACCCGGAGGATCGCGGCGACCTCCCCGACGGGCAGGTCCTCGTAGAAGCGCAGCACCAGCACCGCCCGCTGCTTCACCGGCAGCCTGGCCAGCGCCCGGGCGAACACCACCTTCAGGTCCGACGCTCCCGAGGTGTCGTGATCCGCCTGGTCGGGCGGCTCCCCGTAGGCGAATTCCCGTCGCCTCCGCCACCTGGACGCCACTTCCCTGTACAGGGTGGTGCGGACGTAATTGACCGGGTCGGTATGCACTTTCGACCAGCGGCGCGCCAGTTTGATCAGGGCATCCTGGAGCACGTCCTCGGCCAGATCCCTGTCACCGCTGATGAGAATGGCCGCACGCAGCAGCCGCGGGTGCCAGGCGGTGACGAAGGCCTCGAACGCCTCGGAATCCGTCATATAGACAAGACGCCCGAGAGGCGGTGAACGGTTGGGGCCCCCGCGAAATCCGCCGTTTTCCCGGCATCAGACCTCGGCACGCTCGTCCGGTGCCGGCGTCAAATGAATCTACAGCGTAAAGGCGCCGGGCCCATGGTGACGTGAATCACCGTCGCCGGCCCCTCCTCGATGTCACACCTCCGGCCCCGATTTCGTCTTGTCAGTGAGGCACGGTAAGGGGGCCCAAATGCGTTCGTTGTCGGCCAAGCGCCGCTCGTTTCAGTTCTCCCACTGGTCGTTCATGTTCGCCGAGATCGCCGTCTGGTCGTTCGTCGTCCTGGCGGTGACCGGGGCGGTGCTGATGGTGTTCTACGACCCCGGCATGTCCTCGGTGGCCTATGACGGCTCGTACGGCCCGCTGCGCGGACTCTTCGTCAGCAAGGCCTTCGACTCGACCATGCAGCTGAGCCTGGAGGTGCGCGGCGGCCTGCTCATCCGCCAGGTTCACCACTGGGCGGCGCTCGTCTTCGTGGCGGCCGTCGTGCTGCAGCTGCTGCGCATGTTCCTGACCGGAGCGTTCCGCCGCCCACGCACCGGGCAGTGGCTGGTCTGGGTGACGCTGCTGGCGCTGGGCATGGCCGCGGGCGAGACCGGCAACGCCCTGCCCGACGACATGCTGTCGGGCGGCAGTCTGTGGCTGATGAAGTCGGTGGTGCAGTCCATCCCCGTGGTGGGCACCTGGGCGCTGTCGCTGCTGTTCGGCCCGGACTTCCCCGGTGACAGGGTCATCCCGGTCATGTACGGGGGCCACCTGCTGGTCGCGGTCGTCATGGCCGGGCTGCTGATCGCCCGTGAGCTGCTGGTGCGCAGGCACGGCCACTCCCGGTTCGTCGCCTCGCTGCCGGCGCGGCGGAACGCACGCCCGATGATGGCCCTCGCGACGATCGGCATGCTGATCATCCTCGGGTTCGGGTTCCAGATCGCCCCCATATGGCTGTACGGCCCCGCGTCGCCGACCCAGATCTCGGCAGGCTCGGTTCCCGACTGGTACATGGGGTTCCTGGACGGCGCCCTGCGGATCATGCCCGGGTGGGAGCTCACCATCGGGGACTACACGCTCAGCCTCGCCGTCATCGTCCCCACGCTGGTGGTCCCCGGAGTCTTCTTCACCGCCCTGGCCGCCTACCCGATGGCTGAGCGCTTCCTCGCCTCGCGACGCGGCCGCCGCGACGCGCTGGGCAGGCCCAGGACGGCGAGCCGCACTGCTCGCGAGACGCACGCGCATGACCTGCTCGACCGGCCCCGCGAGACGCCGGTGAAGACGGCCGTCGCGGCCGCCGGCGTCACGTTCTACGGCGTGCTGTGGGCAGCCGCGGCCAACGACCAGTTCGCCCACCAGTTCCAGCTCACCGTCGACGCCGTGACGATCTTCTTCAGGTTCGCCGTGGTCATCGGCCCCGTCATCGCCTTCGTCGGCACCCGGTGGATCTGCCTGGCACTTCAGCAGACGGATCGCCACGTGGCCGAGCACGGAGTGGAGACCGGGATCATCGTGCGGTCCCCGGACGGCGGATTCCACGAACGGCTGGCGCCGGCGCGGCGGGAGCACCGGGAGCCGGCGATCACCTCGGGGCGATGACAGCAGCCCGGCGGCCCGGAAGACGGGTGAAGAAAGAGGACACAAGGTGTCGGGTTTCGGGTGGAGCATGGGTTCACCGGTCCGCGTCGATGGCGGACGCGGACCGGCCCACGGATAGACAAGGACCTCAATGCGCGAAACGCCCGAAGAGCTCAAAGAGCTTCAGGCTCTCCTCGAAGCCTCTCTCTCCCGTTCCACCTCGCACCTGCGCTCGATCGTCACCGAGCACACCCTGACCGCGGAGCAGCTCACCCGGATCCTGACCGGGATGTGCACGCTCGCCCTGTCGACCGTGACGGCGAAGGGCGAGCCGCGGATCAGCGGCGCGGACGGACATTTCCTGCACGGCAAGTGGCACTTCGGCACGGCGCGCAGCGCCGCCAAGGCCCGTCACCTCGCGGCCCGCCCCGCCGCCAGCGTCGCGCACCTGCGCGGGGAGGATCTGGGCGTGTTCACCCACGGCACGGTGGAGATCCTCAACCCTGAGGACGGTGAGCCGGCCGCGGACTGGCCGTACCTGCTGGCGTACCTCAAGGACTTCTACGGCGACGACGACGCCTTCGACTGGGACAAGGACGTGGTCTACTACCGGCTGCGTCCGCACTGGATGACCGTCTACGCGCCCGACCTCGCGAAGCTCACCGCGACGTCCCCGTCCTGACCCGCCGCGACAGGCCCCGGGCGGGGCGCTGCGCCCGCGGTGAGCATGGCCGCAGGCGCCCTGCCCATCGAGCCCGGGTCGACGGCGCTCCGGCCCGGCGCGGACGGACCGCCTGTCCTGCACACCCCTGCCGTCAGGAGGAGGGACGCGCGTCCAGGTCGATCAGATTGCGAGCGGGGTCGGCGGCGTCGTAGAGCACGCGAACGCGGGTCTGGCCCCGCAGCCGAGGACCTGGGTCGTCGCGGAGATGGTCACTGGCCGCGGTGTATGTCCGGCCTGTCCGCTCATCCCGCCACGTCGCGTGGACAACGTAGGGGTGCCGGTTGTTCACCCGCACGCTGAAGTCGCGTCCCACGTGCTCGATCTCCGCCCACACCGGCCGGCCCTCCTGCCGGAGCCAGGCTCGCAGCCGCGTGATCCGTCGTCCCTTGACGAACAGGACCGCGCCGATCGGGGTGAACACCACCCCCAGCCCGCCGACGATCAGCGGGGCGAGGAACGCTGAGGAGAACGACGCGATCCGCGCATCGGATGGATCGTCCGGATCGTAGGCGACGGGTACGCTTTCGCCTTTCTCGTGGGACGGCGGGTTGGTGCCGGTGGAGCTCTGAAACGCGTACCGCCTGCCGCCGGCGGTGAACTCCACGGTCGGGTACCACATCGTGGTGCTGCGGGTACGGCCGTCGGAACTCCGTGTCGTGGTGGTCCGTGCGTCCAGCGCGACCACGGTGCCGTCGGTCCGTTCGGCCGAGGCCAGGAAGCCTGCCGTGGAGGCGGCGAGCGCGATGCCGACGCAGAGCAGCACCAGCCCGATTAGACCGAAGATCCCGCCCACGATGGTGAAGAGCCGTCCGTTACGCATAGGACGAGTGTGCCCAACCAGAGCAATGCGTCGTGTGGAGGGTCTGGGTGATGGCGCAGTGATGGCGGGGTGACGGCCGGGTTATGGCTGGGGCCGACACTACCGGCAGAGGCTCTGCGGCTACGGGACGAGGAAGGCCGATGGCGACGAGATTCACCTATCCCGGTGTCTATCTTGAGGAGATCGAGAGCGCGGTCCGGCCGATCGTCGGCGTCGACACGTCCGTGGCGGCGTTCGTCGGCCTGGCTCTGCGAGGGCCGCGCACCCCCACGACGATCAACGGCTGGACCGAGTACGACGGCACCTTCGGCGGGCTGTGGACCGGCAGCGAGCTGAGCTACCCGGTCTACCAGTTCTTCCTCAACGGCGGCGCCAAGGCGATCGTCGTACGGGTCGGCGCCGACATCCAGTACGCCACCATCGACCTCGGCGACAGCGTCAAGCTGCGGGCCAGGACCCCGGGCACGGCGGGCAACGCCCTGACGGCGACCGTCAAGCACGACCCCGCCGACAGCAAGCACTACACGCTGACGATCAAGGTCTCCGGCAAGACGACCGAGACGTACGAGATCTCCATCGACCCGGCCCTGCGCGGCAGGTGGCTGGACCGGGCGCTGGAGACCTCCCGGCTGGTCGGGCCGGCCGACGGCAGCCCGGTCGACAGGCGGCCCGCCGAAGGGGACAAAACCGTCACCCAGGCGGCCGACGTGACGCTCGCCGCCGCCGACGTGATCGGCGACCCGGTCCGGCGCACCGGCATACGGCCTGTTCCGCCAGGGCGCCTTCCAGGGCAGGACGGCCCGGGAGGCGTACCTCGTCAAGTGCGACAGGGAGAACAACCCGCAGGCCGACATCGACGTCGGCGTCGTCAACGTGGACGTCGGCTTCCAGCCGCTGAAACCCGCCGAGTTCGTGCGTATCCGGATCCAGCAGAAGCGTCCCGACGCCTGACGATCGGCCACTCCCTGGGAGCGACATGGTTCAGTTCTCCGTCAACACCACCCGCCTGGACCCGTACAAGAACTTCAAGTTCCGGGTGAAGTGGGACAACAAATACGTCGCCGGGATCAGCAAGGTCAGCGCCCTGCGCCGGACCACGGAAGTGGTCGAGCACCGCGACGGCGGCTTCGCGTGCCCAGCCCGCACCGGACGCCCCCGCGCCGCCGCAGGCAGCCTGTGGCCGGACTCCAGCGAGGCCCACGCGCAGGCCGGCCTCCGCACCACCCTCTGGCGGGCCGGCCGGGCCTGCCCGGGGCTGATCGTCACGGGCGGCCCGGCCATGCGGCTGGACTCGCGGGTCTCGGTCGACGTCGACGAGCTGCAGGCGTTGAGCAGGCGGCTGCACGTGCGGCGACCGGCGCAGGCCGAGGACGAGGGCTCGTGGGTGCCGCCGCGCGGCGTGCTGCTGCCCGGCTGGTACGACGAGTGGGTCGTCGCCGTCCGCGAGCGCGTCCGCCAGCTCCAGCTGCACACCGTGGAGGCTATGGCCGAACGGCAGCTCGACCAGGGCGCCTACGGCCGGGCGCTGGACCTCGCCCTGGCCGCCGTCGAGTACGAACCGCTGCGCGAGAGCTCCCAGCGCCTGGTCGTCCGCATCCACCTCGCCGAGGGCAACCTGGTCGAGGCGGTCCGCGCCGTGCACGCGTTCACGGAGCTGCTGTGGCAGGAGATCAAGGTCCGGCCGAGCGCCGAGTTCACGGGCCTGGTCGAGTTTCCGGCGCCGAGCTGACCGCGCTCGGACGGGGGTCGTCCCCCGGTACGCGCCGTACCGGGGGAGGGAAGGGTCACGCGACGAGCTGCCTGTCGGCCTCCCGCTGGATCAGGTCCTTGTCGGCGATGACCACCCCGTCGGGGGTCGCGTCGGGCAGCTCGTCCTCCAGGAAGCGGACCGGCCGGTAGCGGAAGGCCGCCAGCCCGATCAGCACGGTCACCGCGCCCGCCACGATGGTGAGCAGGGCGATCCCCCGGCCGTGCGCGGAGCCGGCGATGGGGTCGAAGACCTGCTCCACCAGCGGCCCGGCCAGCAGGAACCCGACCGGGACCAGCGCCCAGCTGAGCATCAGGTTGGTGGCGATGACCCGGCCCTGCAGGTCGAGCCCGACCTTCTGCTGCACGATGGCGAACCAGTGCGCGTTCAGCAGCGCGGTGAGCAGCCCGACGAGGAAGAGCCCGATCGCCGGCAGCGCCGGGTGAGGCGCGATCCCGATGACGGCGAAGGCGACGCCCAGCGCCATGAAGGAGCCGAGGATGCCGTTGGTGCGCCGCGCCAGGCCACCGGTCACCGTCATGATCAGGCTGCCCAGCAGGAGTCCGATGCCGGTCATCGAGAGCGCCACGCCCAGGCCGCGGGTGTCGGTGAGGCTGAGCAGCAGCGGCGTGGACAGGACCTCGACCATGGCGAACGGGAAGTTCAGGAACGCCGTGAACAGGATGATCGCCAGCAGTCCGTGCCTGCGGCTGATGTAGCGCCAGCCGCCGGTGACCTCCTGCCAGAACGGCTCCTCCCGCTTCTTGAAGAGCGTGTCCGGGAAGCGGACCGCCAAGGTCACGACGACCGCGAAGGCGAACGTGGACAGGTCGATCAGGATGATGCCGCTCAGCCCGACGGCGGCCACCAGCGCGCCGCCCAGCAGCGGCGCCAGCACGGTTCCCGCGGCCTGTCCCAGCTGGGTCAGGCCGTTGGCCCTGCCGTAATAGCGTTTGGGCACCAGCTGGGCCACGGCCGCCATGTAGGCGGGCTGGTGGAAGGCCGTCGACACCGCGCCGACGGCGACGATGAGGTAGACGTGCCAGAGCTGGAGCCCGCCCGTCCAGAGCAGGGCGGCCAGCGAGATGGAGGCGCACCCCGCCGCCGAGTCGGCGGCGATCATGACGAGCCTGCGGTCGAAGCGGTCCGCCACCGCTCCGGCGATCGGTGCCAGCACGACGGCGGGCAGCAGCGCCATGACCGAGACGAGGGCGAACATCGACAGCGACTGCGTCTGCTGGTAGGCCCACAGCCCCAGGCCGAAGGTGGTCAGCCCGGTGCCGATCAGCGACACCAGCTGGCCGAAGGCCACCAGGCCGAACGTCTTCAGGCTGGCCTGCTGGTAGCGGGGCGGCAGCGGAGCCGGGGGCCGGTCGTCGCCGCCGAGGATCCCGGCCAGCTCCGGCGCCTGGTGCTTCTGGAAGTAGTGCCCGGCCTTGGGGATGACCTCCAGCGACACCGAGTCGGAGAAGGCCTCCCACTCGCGGAAACGCTCCTCGTACAGCTCGGTGGCGCGGTCGTTCTCGCCGACCACGCACACCAGCGGCGCCGACAGCTTCTTGATGGGCTCCTTGTAGAGCTCGGTGTAGTAGTCCTCGCCCTCCTGGGTGTCGTGGAGGAAGACGCCCATGATGAAGTCGCGCTCGCGAGGGTCCAGCGCCTCGGTGAAGAAGCCCATGGCCCGCAGGAACTCCAGCGCCTGCCGCTTGGAGGTCCACCGCTCCATCGGGAAGGTCCTGCGGAACCAGGCGAAGGCCTTGCCCGGCAGGCGGGGCGCGGGGAAGTGCCCGCCGATCACCACCTTCTCCGGCTCGACGCCCTCCTCCTCCAGCCTGCGGGCCAGCTCGACGGTGAGCGCGCCGCCCATGCAGTGGCCGTAGAGCGCGAGGGGCCCGTCGACCTTCTCCTTGATCTCCTTCACGCAGCCCTCGACGAGCTCGTGGAAGGACAGCACGGGTTCGCCGGGGTTGCCGGTGTCGTGGCCCGGCGGCTCCAGCGCGAGCATGCTGATGTGCTCGGGCAGGGCCGCGGCCAGCGGCTGGTACGTGATCGCGCCGGCGCCCGCGAACGGCAGGCAGACCAGGGTCAGCGAGGCCGCCGGGCGCGCAGGCGTCAGTTCATGCAGCAGGCCGATGTTCTGCGACGAGCCGTCGAGCGTGGCGAACGCCCGGATCGTGGGGTTCTTGAAGAGGTCCAGCACGGTCGCCTGGATCCCCGAGTCCCGTACGGCACGCACGGCCTTGAAGGAGTCGCCGCCCAGCCCGAAGAAGTCGTCGTCGATCCCGATCCCCTTCACGCCCAGGATCTCCGTCCAGAGCTCGACCAGCTTGACCTCGGCCGGCGTCCGCGGTGCCGCGCCCTCGGCGCGGGCCTGGCTCACCGGCTCGGGCAGCGCCTTGCGGTCCACCTTGCCGTTGGGGGTGAGCGGCAGCGCCTCCAGCGGCACGAACGCCGAAGGGATCATGTAGTCGGGCAGCTTGCGCCGCAGGTACTCGCGCCAATCATGATCGGAGTCGGCGGCCAGGTAGGCGGCGATGCTCTTGTCCTCGTCCGAGCCGCGCACCACCACGGCCGCCTCGCGGACCGCCGGATGCGCCAGCAGGAGCGACTCGATCTCGCCCAGCTCGATCCGGTAGCCGCGGACCTTCACCTGCCCGTCGGCCCGGCCGAGGAACTCGATCGAGCCGTCGGCCCGGCGGCGGGCGAGGTCACCGGTCCGGTACAGCCGGCTGCCGTCCTGCCAGGTGACGAAGCGTTCGGCCGTCAGTTCGGGCTGGTGGAGGTAGTCGCGGGCCAGGCCCGCCCCGCCGATGTAGAGCTCGCCGACCACGCCGGTCGGAACCAGCTGCATCGCGGTGTCGAGCAGGTGGATCCGGGTGTTGGCGATCGGGTGGCCGATCGTGATCGGCCCGTCGGTGACGCGGGTGAGGGTGGACCAGATCGTGGTCTCGGTGGGCCCGTACATGTTCCACAGCTCGGCCACCCGCCCGCGCAGGCCGGTGGCCAGGTCGGCGGGCAGGGCCTCACCGCCGCAAAGCGCCTTCAGCCCCGGCTTGCCCTCCCAACCGGCCGACAGCAGCAGCCGCCAGGTGGCCGGGGTGGCCTGCATGACCGTCGCGTCCTCCAGCAGCGCGGCCAGGCCCACCGGGTCGTAGGCCGCCTCGCGGCCGGCGATCACCACGCGGGCGCCGACCGTGAGCGGCAGGAACAGCTCCAGCACCGAGATGTCGAACGCGAACGTCGTGACGGCCAGGAGCGTGTCCTGGCCGGTCAGGCCGGGCTCGCGGCTCATCGAGGCGAGGAAGTTGACCACTGAGGAGTGCTGGACGCGCACGCCCTTGGGGCGCCCGGTGGAGCCGGAGGTGTACAGGACGTAGCAGGGGTTCTCCTGGGTGGCCAGCGCGGGCAGCCGTTCCGGGCTCTCCTCCGGGAAGCCGTCGTCGGTGAGGATCAGCTCGCCCTGGTAGCCGGTGTAGCGCCCGGCCAGCTCGTGCTCGGTGACCAGGACGCCGATGCCGGAGTGCTCCAGGATGTAGTCTTGGCGCTCCTGCGGGTACATCGGGTCGAGCGGCACGTACGCGCCACCGGCCTTGAGCACGCCGAGCAGGGTGACCAGCATCGTGGCCGACCGCTCCATCGCGACGCCCACCAGCGTCTCGGGCCCCGTGCCCGCCGCCCGCAGGCGCCGGGCGACCCGGTTGGCCCGCTCCTCCAGCTCCCGGTACGTCATCGAGGCGCCCTCGAAGGTGACGGCCACGGCGTCGGGCGTCCGGTCGGCCTGGGCCTCCACCAGCTCGTGGATGCACAGGTCGGGCACCTCGACGTCCTCGCTGGCCAGCTGCTCGGCCAGCTCCTCGCCGGTGAGGAACACCAGGCCGGACAGCGCGGTGCCGGGCGCCGCGGCGATCGCGGAGAGCAGGGTCTCGTAGTGCCGCAGCAGCCGCCGGGCGGTGCCGGCGTCGTAGAGCGCGGTGTTGTACTCCAGCCGGCACAGCAGCTCGTCGCCCTGCTCGTAGACGTAGAGCACCAGGTCCACCTGGGCGGTGCCGGCCTCCACGGCCAGCTCCTCCACGGCCAGCCCGGCCATGCCCAGGTCGCTCTGGGGCAGGTTGAGCAGGTTGAACAGCACCTGGAAGAGCGGGTTGCGCGACAGGTCCCTGGGTGGGTTGAGCTCCTCCACCAGCTGCTCGAACGGCACGTCCTGATGGGCGTAGGCGCCCAGGGCGTACTCGCGCACCTGCGCCAGCAGCTGCGTGTACGGCATGTGGCCGTCCATCGAGGCCCGCATGACCAGGGTGTTGATGAAGCAGCCCGCGATGCCCTCGAACTCGGGGCGGGTGCGCCCGGCCACCGGCGAGCCGACGCAGATGTCCTCCTGGCCGCTGTAGCGGTACAGCAGCGTGTGCAGCGCGGCCAGCAGGGTCATGTAGAGGGTGGCGCCGCGCTCCTGGCTCAGCTTCCGCAGCGCCCCGGCCAGCTCCGCGGGGAGCACATGGGTGGCGACCGCCCCCTCGAAGGTCTGCATCGGCGGGCGCGGCCGGTCCGTGGGCAGGTCCAGGCTGTGCGGGATGCCGCGCAGCCGCTCCTTCCAGAAGCCGAGGTCGGCGACCTGCTCCCGCTGCCAGCGCGCGTAGTCGCGGTACCTGACCCGCCGCTCGGGGAGCGTCTCGCCGTTGTACAGCGCGGCCAGCTCGGTCCGCAGCAGGGTGATCGACCAGCCGTCCACCACGATGTGGTGGAAGCCGAGCGACAGGACGTGGTGATCCGGGGCGAGCCGCAGCAGCCGGGCCCGGAACAGCGGGCCGTGCGCCAGGTCGAACGGCTCGGCCGCGGCCTCGCTCAGCGCCCGCTCGGCGTCGTCGCAGTCCTCGACCGGCAGCGGCACCTCCCCTGCGGGCAGCACCACTTGCACCGGCTCGCCGTCCAGCTCGCGGAAGACGGTCCGCAGCGACTCGTGCCGCCGCACCAGCTCGCGCAGGGCGCCGTGCAGCCGCTCCACGTCCAGCTCGCCCCGCAGGTCCAGCGCCGTGGCCACGGCGTACGCGGCCGAGCCGTGCACCTGGTCGATGAACCACATGCGCCGCTGGATGAACGAGACGGGAGAGGGGCCGGGCTCCTCGACTACGGGGATGACCTCACGAGCTCCCACCGACGCGACGGCGGGGATCACCGCGGGGGCGACGGCGGGGGCGAGCGCGGAGGCGACGAGCGCGCGCTGGCCGCTCAGCGTCGGGTGCTCGAAGATCGCCTCGATCGGCAGGCCGAGGCGGGAGGCGAGCTGGGTGGCCACGAGGGAGTCGCCGCCCAGGCCGAAGAAGTCGTCCTGCGGGCCGGCCGGCGCGATGCCGAGCACGTCCTGCCAGGCGGCGGCGACCGCGTCGAGCTCCTGGACCGCGGCCGCCACCGGCTCGGCCGCCGTCAGCGGCGCCGGGGACGCCGCCGAGAAGCGCCGGGCGCGCGGCTCGATCCAGTAGCGGCGCCGCTCGAACGGGTACGTGGGCAGCGGCACCCGCCGTCCCGGCGGCCCGAACGCCGTCCAGTCGACGCCGGCACCGCTCACCCACAGCCGTCCAATGCCCTCCAGCAGGCCGGACAGCCCGCTGTCCGGCTCGGTGAACGGCGCCACCGCCGCCTGGCCCCCCTGGCGGCGTACCAGGGTGGTCAGCGTACGGCCCGGCCCTGCCTCGATCACCGCCGCGTCGGCCGCCACCAGGGCGCCGGCGCAGTCGGCGAACCGCACGGTCTCCCGCAGGTGGCGCACCCAGTAGGCGGGGTCCTTGGTCTCGGCGCCGGACACCCAGCCGCCCGTGACGTTGGACAGGTACGGCAGCTCCGGCGTGCCCAATTGCACCGAGGCGACCTCGGCGGCGAAGGCGTCGAGCACCGGGTCCAGCATGGCGGAGTGGAAGGCGTGGGAGGTGCGCAGCGCGCGGCAGGCGACGCCGCGCTCCACCAGCCGCCGCTCCAGCTCGGCGACGGCCTGCTCCGGGCCGGCCAGGACGCACAGCTCCGGGGCGTTGACCGCCGCCAGCGAGATGTCGTCGCCGAGCAGGTCGCCGACCTCCGACTCGGGCAGCGGCACGGCCAGCATCGAGCCGGGGGGCAGGCTCTGCACCAGGCGGCCGCGGGCGGCGACCAGGCGCAGGGCGTCCTCCAGGGTGAAGACCCCGGCCAGGCAGGCGGCGACGTACTCGCCGATGCTGTGCCCGGCCATCATCGCCGGGCGGACGCCGCGCTCGATCAGCGTGCGGGCGAGCGCGTACTCGGTGACGAAGAGCGCGGGCTGGGTGAGCCAGGTCTGGTCCAGGTCGCCGGCGTCGCCGTACAGGACCTCGCGCAGGTCGAGGCCGAGGTGCGGCTCGAGGAGGCCGGCGCAGGTGTCGACGCCGGCGCGGAAGACGCTCTCCGCTCGGTACAGGCCCGCGGCCATGCCGCGGCGCTGGGCGCCCTGGCCGGGGAAGAGGAAGGCGACCTCGCGCGGGCGTGACTCGCCTGTGATGAGCTCGGCGTCCTGCGCCGACCGGTGGTCCTCGGCGACCAGGACGCCGCGGTGCCGCAGCTGGCGGCGGCCGTGCCGGAGGGTGGCGGCGACCTCGCCCAGATCCGTGTCCGGACGCGCGGCCAGGTGGACGCGCAGCCGCGTGGCCGTCTCGGCCAGCGCCGACTCGCCGGCGGCCGACATGACGAGCAGGTGCGGGCCGTCCGCCGGCGGGGCGGCGGACGGCTCGGGCGCCTCCTCCAGCACCACGTGGGCGTTGGTGCCGCCCATCCCGAACGCGCTGACGCCCGCCCTGCGCGGTCCCGGGCCCTGCGGCCATTCCGCGCTTGCTGTGGGCACGTAGAACGGGCTGAAGTCGATGCGCGGGTTGGGCGTCGCGAAGTTGACCGTCGGCGGCAGCGTACGGTGCTTGAGCGCCAGCACGGTCTTGATCAGCCCGGCCATCCCGGCGGCGGCGTCGGCGTGACCGATGTTGGACTTGACCGAGCCCAGCGCGATCGGGCGATCCCCGGTGAACACCTGGGACAGCGCCGCGACCTCGATGGGATCGCCGAGCGCGGTGCCCGTGCCGTGCGCCTCGACGTAGCCGATCGTGCCGGGGTCGACGCCGGCCGAGGCCAGCGCCGCGGTGATGACCTCGGCCTGCCCGTCCACGGCCGGCGCGGTGTAGCCGATCTTCCTGGTGCCGTCGTTGTTGACCGCGGAGCCGCGTACGACGGCGTGGATGGGGTCGCCCGCGGCGAGGGCGTCCTCCAGGCGCTTCAGCACGACGATCCCCACGCCGCTGGCGCCGATCGTGCCCTGCGCCTCGGCGTCGAAGGGCCGGCAGTGGCCGTCCGGCGAGCCGATGCCGCCGCTCTGGTAGAGGTAGCCGCGGCGGCTCCAGGCGTTCACCCGCACCGCCCCGGCCAGCGCGAGGTCGCAGTCGCCCGCGATCAGGCTCTGCCTGGCCAGGTGGAGGGCGACCAGCGAGGTGGAGCAGGCGCTGTTGACGCTGACGCTCGGCCCGCGCAGGTCGAGCTTGTACGAGGTCCTGGTCGGCAGGGAGTCCTTGTCGTTGCTGAGCATGACCTGGTAGTCGCCCACGGCCTTGAGCACGTCGGGCGCGGCCAGCAGGTTCTCGATGTAGTAGCTGCTCATCGCCGAACCGGCGAAGACGCCGATGCGTCCCGGGTGGCGGGCGGGGTCGCAGCCCGCGTCCTCCAGCGCCTCCCAGGCGGTCTCCAGGAACAGGCGCTGCTGCGGGTCGAGGATCTCGGCCTCGCGCGGGGTGAACTCGAACAGCGTGGCGTCGAACAGGTCGATGCCGTCCAGCACCGTCCCCGACCTCACGTAGGCGGGGTCCGCCAGCCGGTCGGGGTCCTCGCCGTCGGCGAGCAGCTCCTCGTCGGTGAAGTCCTGTACGGCCTCCACGCCGTCGCGGATCGCCGCCCAGAACTCCTCGGGCCCCGTGGCGCCGGGGAAGCGGCAGGCTATGCCGACGATGGCGAGCGCGCCGCCGGCGGCGGGCGCGGTGCTCGCGACCGCCGCCGGCGCCGGCGCGTCGGGGCTCAGGTAGGCCGTCAGCGAGGCGATCGTCGGGTACCTGAACAGGTCGGTGACCGTCAGGCTGAACCGCTTGCGCAGCCGCTCGTGCACCTGCAGGACCAGCAGCGAGTGGCCGCCCACGTCGAAGAAGTTGTCGTCGGGGCCGAAGGCGTCGCTGCCCAGCGCCTCGCGCCAGGCCCGGGTGACGAGCTGGGAGACCTGATGACGCGGCATTCCCCCGGACGCCTCGTCCCCGCTCATCGCCAGGGCGAGCACTCGCCGGAGGTCGGCCACCAGATCGCGGATCGTGCCCGCGTGGAACAGGTCGGTGTTGTACTCCACGAGCCCGTCCAGGGTCTCGCGGACGCCCACGGTCAGGTCGAACTTGGCCGTGCGCTCGGGGATCTCCACGGGGGTGACCGTCAGCCCGTCCAGCTCCAGCGCCGCCGTGGCCTCGGGCAACATGTTGAACATCGTCTGGAACACCGGGCTGCGGTCCAGGCGGCGCTCCGGGTTGAGCTCCTCCACCAGCCGCTCGAAGGGCATCCCCTGGTGGTCGTGGGCGTCGAGCACCGCGTCCTTGACCCGCTCGACCACCTCGGCGAACGACGGGTCGCCCGACAGGTCGGCGCGGATGGCCAGGGTGTTGGTGAAGAACCCGATCAGGCCCTCGAACTCGACCTTGTCCCGGTTGGCGATGGGCGTGCCCACCACCAGGTCCCGCCCGCCCGAGCGCCGGGAGAGCACCACCAGATAGGCCGCGAACAGCACCATGTAGGGAGTGGCGCCCAGGCTCCGGCAGTACGCCTTGAACTCCTCGCGCGGCAGGTCGAGGGAGAAGGGCAGCTCGGCGCCCGCGTACGTCTGGACGGCCGGCCGCGGCAGGTCCGCCGGCAGCTCGCTGATCGGCGGCGCGCCCGCCAGCGCCTCCCGCCAGAAGTCCAGATCCCGGCCGTAGTCGTTCTCCCGCTGCCAGATCGCGTAGTCGGGGTACTGCCGGGGCAGCGCCGGCAGCTCCTGACCGTTGTAGAGCGCGCCGAGCTCCCGGCGCAGCACGTCCAGCGACCAGGCGTCGGCGACGATGTGGTGGAGCGTGAGGTGCAGGACGTGCCGGTCCGCGCCTTCGCGCTCCAGGTGCGCGCGGATGAGCGGGCCGGTGGTCAGGTCCATCGGCGTGCCGTCGGCGGCGTCCGCCAGGTCGATCGCCAGCGAGGCGGCCACGATCTGGTACGGGCCGTCCTCGTCCATGGCGAACGTGGTGCGCAGGCTCTCGTGCCTGGCCACCAGGGCGTTCAGCGCGCGGTGCAGCGCGTCGCGGTCGAGCGGGCCTTCGATGCGGAAGGCGAGCGGTATGAGGTAGTGCGCGGCGCCCGGGGCCATCCGGTCCAGGTACCAGGCGCGGAGCTGGGTGAAGGACATGGGCAGCCGGTCGGGCCTGGGCCGCTCGGCCTGCTGCTGCTTCTTCTTCCGTAACGCTTCCAGGAGCTGGCGCTGCTGGGCTGACAGGCTCATTCGTCACCTTCCATCGACCGCAGCAGGGCCTCGGCCTCGTCATCTGAATACGCGGCGACCATGAGATAGAGCTCGGCGGCCGCCTCCACGTCCGGCGACGCGAGCTGGGTGGCGAGCTCGGCGACGGTCGGGTGGGCGAAGAGCGTCCGCAGCGGCACCCGCACGTCCAGCGCCTCCTGCAACCGGGAGGCGATCTGGGTCGCGTTGAGCGAGTGGCCGCCCAGCTCGAAGAGGTTGTCGTGCCGCCCGACCTCGCCGCCCAGCACCTCCTGCCAGATGGCGGCGATGGTCTGCTCCACCGGGGTGACCGGCGCGGCGACGGTCCGCACGCTCTGGCCGGGGTCCGGCAGGGCGTGCCGGTCCACCTTGCCGGAAGGATTCACCGGCAGGGCGTCCAGCGCGACGAACGTGCTCGGCACCATGTACTCGGGCAGCCGTTCGGCCAGGTAGGGACGGAGCTCGGGAGTCCCGTCGGCGACCACGTAGGCCACCAGCCTGCCCTCCACGACCATGACGAACGCCTCGCGCACGGCCGGGTGCCCGGCCAGCACCGCGGCGATCTCGCCGGGCTCGACCCGGTAGCCGCGGATCTTGACCTGGTCGTCCGCGCGGCCCAGGAACTCGATCTCCCCGGCCTCGTTGCGGCGGGCCAGGTCACCGGTCCGGTAGAGCCGGCGCCCGTCCCTCCAGGTGATGAAACGTTCCTCCGTGAGCTCGGGCTGGCCGTGGTAGCCCCTGGCCAGGCAGGCGCCGCCGAGGTGCAGCTCGCCGGGGACGCCGTCGGGCGCCTCGTGGCCCAGGCGGTTCAGGATCAGCGCCTGGACGCCGGTGACGGGCACGCCGATGGGCGGCAGCCGGGGCCAGTCCGCCGGAGGGCCGGTGAGCGTGTGGGCGATGTCGATGATCGCGCCCTCGGTGGGCCCGTACTGGTTGTGCAGCGTCATCCACGGCTTGACGAACCGCTCGAGCTGCGGGGTGACCTGGAGCTGCTCGCCCGCGGTGATCACCTCGCGCAGCGTGGCGGGCGGCTCCACACCGGCGCCGGCCAGCGACTGCAGCGCCACGAAGGGCAGGAAGATCCGCTCCACGCGGGTCCGGGCGATGTGGTCGAGCAGGGCGGCCGGGTCGCGCCGCACCTCGTCGCTGACCATCACCAGCGTCCCGCCGTACGCCCAGGTGCTGAAGATCTCCTGCACCGAGACGTCGAAGCCGAGCGCGGTGAACTGCAGGCTCCGGTAGGCGCCGCTGTGCCAGGCCATGAGGTTGGCGACCGGGCGGTGCGGCATCGCCACGCCCTTGGGCTGTCCGGTCGAGCCCGAGGTGAACAGGATGTAGGCCAGGTCGTCCGGCGTGACGCCGCTGTCGGGCCGGTGTTCGGGCTGTCCGTCGAGGTCGGTGTCGACGTGCACGGGCCGCTCGTGCGGCAGGCCGCCGGCCAGCGCCCGGTGCGTCACCAGGACCGGGGTGTCGACGCGGCCGAGCACCTGGGTGAGGCGTCCCTCGGGGTAGGAGGGGTCGAGCGGTACGTACGCGCCGCCCGACTTCAGGATCCCCAGCAGGGCCACGGGCAGGTCGAGCGAGCGCCGTACGTGCAGGGCGACCGGCACCTCCGGGCCGACCCCCAGCCCCCGCAGGAGGTGGGCCAGCCTGTTGGCCCGCCGGTCGAGCTCGGCGTAGGTGAGGGCGGCGCCCTCGAACTCGACGGCGACCGCGTCGGGCGTCCGGTCGGCCTGCTGTTCGAAGAGCCGGTGCAGGCACTGGTCGGGGCCGCGGCCGGGGGGCTCGTGCTCGCGGGCGAGCAGCGCGGACAGCGGCGCCGCCGGGTCGGCCGCCACCTGCTCCAGGACGCGCACGTAGTGGCCCAGCAGCCGCTCCGCGGTGGCGCGCTCGAACAGGTCGGTGGCGAACTCCAGGCTCATCTCCCGCCCTTCGGCGTAGAGCACCAGGTCGGCCTTGGCGCCGCCGTTCTCGACCTCCTCGAGGATCCGGAAGCTCACCCCGCCGCCCCGCCTGGCGTCCGCCGGCTCCTGCATCGCGAACATCACGTCGAAGGGCGGCCGGCCGTCGGGACACAGCTCCCGTACGATCTCCTCGAGCGGCACGTCCGAAGGCGTGGCCAGGACCGTCGCCCGCACCTGTGCCAGCAGGCGCTCGAAGGTCGGGTCGCCGTCCAGGCCGGTCCTGATCGGCAGCGTCTCCACGTAGAAGCCGATCATCGAGTCCGCGCCCGGCGTCTCCCTGCCGGAGAACGGCACGCCCGTCACGATGTCGTCCTGGCCGCTGTAGCGGTGCAGCAGCGCCTGGAAGGCGGCGAACAGCACCATGAACGGGCTGGCCTGGGCACGCCTGCCCAGCGACTCCAGCTCGGTGAGCAGCCCGTCCGGCAGCGTGGCCCGCACGCGGGCGCCGCGCCGCGCGGGTCCCGCCGAACCCGGGCGGTCCGCGGGCAGCCCCAGCCGCTCGGGCGGCGAGTCCAGGACCTTCCTCCAGTACGGCAGGCTGTCCAGGCCCTGCCCGCGCCGGTACGGCCCGGCCACCGCGGGCAGGCTCTCCCCGGCGTAGAGCCGCGCCAGCTCGTCCAGGAAGACCCCGGCCGACCAGCCGTCGAAGGCGATGTGGTGGACGGTCACGAGCAGCCGGTGCCGGTCGTCGGCGAGCCGGAGCAGCAGCGCCCGCAGCACGGGGCCGTTGCGCAGGTCGAAGGGGTCACGCGCGTGGTGCAGCGCCAGGGCGTGCGCGCCGCGCGGGGTGGCGTCCATGACCTTCATCCGCACGGGCGCCGCCTCGTCGACCACGGGCACCGGCTCGCCGTCGCGCTCTTCGTAGCGGGTGCGCAGGGGCGGGTGCCTGCGCACGATCTCGTTGATCGCGTCCTCCAGGCGCCCGGTGTCGAGAGGGCCGTCCAGGGCGAACAGGATGGGCACGTTGTACTGGGCGCCGGGCGCCACCTGGTCGATGAACCAGAGCCGGCGCTGCGCGGGTGTGATCCCGGAGGCGACGGCCGGGGTCACGGCCGTCGCCTCCGGCAGGCCGTCGATCGCGCGGGCGAGCTCGGCGAGCGCGGGATGTTCGAAGAGCATCCGGGGTTCGACCGGCTTGCCCAGGGTCTCGAAGGCGCGCGCGGCGACGCGCATCGCCAGCAGCGACTGGCCGCCCAGGGCCAGGAAGTCGTCCTCGGCGCCGACCGGCCCGGCGTCCAGGACGTCCTGCCAGATCTCGGCCAGCAGCACCTCGGTGGGGGTGGCGGGCGGCGTGATCGAGCGGGACGCGCGGACCGGGTCCGGCAGCGCGGCCCGATCCACCTTGCCGTTGCCGGTCAGCGGGAGCTCGTCCAGGAAGACCCAGGCGGTGGGGACCATGTAGTCGGGCAGGAACCGGCGCAGGTGGGCGCGTGCCTCCTGCTCGGTCGCCGTGCCCACGACGTAGGCGACCAGCTCGTGGCCGCGGACGGCGGTGGTGGCGGCGCGTACCCCCTCGTGCCCGGCGAGCACGGTCTCGACCTCGCCGAGCTCCACCCGGTTGCCACGGATCTTGACCTGGTCGTCGAGGCGCCCCAGGAACTCGATCTCGCCCGCCCGGTTGCGGCGGGCCAGGTCGCCGGTGCGGTAGAGGAGCCGCCCGTCCCGGTCGCGGACGAAACGTTCGGCCGTGAGGTCGGGCTGGTCCAGGTAGCCCAGGCCGACGCACACGCCGCCGAGGTGGATCTCGCCCTCGTCGACCGGCCGAAGCTCCTCGTCCAGGAGGTGGACGGTGACGCCGGGCAGCGGCGTGCCGAGCGCGGGCGGGCGGCTCTGGCCGTCGTGGACGGGCACCACGCCGGCGATGGCGTTGACGGCGCATTCCGCCGGGCCGTACAGGTTGATCAGCCGGAAGGGCAGCCCGGGCCTGGGATAGGTGGTGAGCCGGTCGCCGCCGGTGCTCAGCGTCGCGAGCTCGGTCCCCTCCGGCCAGGACAGGCCGAGCAGGCCCTCGGCGATGGGAGTGGGCGCGTAGCAGGTGGTCAGCTCCTGCTCCACGATCCAGTCGCGGAGGGCGGGCAGCGAGAGCCTGATCCGCTCGGTGGGGATGACCATCGTGGTGCCCGCGGTCAGGTACATCCAGATCTCCCAGACCGACGGGTCGAAGTTGGGGCTGGTGAGCAGCGGGGCACGGCCGCCGGGGCCGAAGGTCTCGTGGGACCACCTGATCAGGTTGGTCAGCGCGCGGTGAGGGACGAGCACCCCCTTCGGCGTCCCCGTGGAGCCGGAGGTGTGGACGACGTAGGCGAGGTCGTCGGGCTCGACGTCGGGCGGGGGCGGCGCGTCCGACTCGGAGGGGGCGTCGATCACCGGGATGCCGTCGGGGATCAGCGATCTCCACTCCGGCGCCGTGATCACGGCCGCGGCGCCCGCCAGCATGGCGTGGATCCGCTCCACGGGCGTGGCCGGGTCGATCGGCGCGAAGGCGATGCCCGCCTTCATCGCGCCGAGCTGCCCCGCGACCAGCCGGATCGAACGGCCGGCGAGCACGGCCACCCAGCGCTGTCCGGTCATCGTGAGATGACGCAGCTGGGCGGCGATGCCGTTTGCCAGGCGATCTAACTGCCGGTAAGTGAGGTGTTCTTGTCCGGCCGAAACAGCGACCCTTTCGGGGGCCGCGCACAACTGCTCCTGGTAAAGGTGCAGAACAGATGCAAAGGGTGACGCATCTGACGTCATTGTCACGCCTGCCGATTGTTGAGTTTTTTAGGACCTTTTGGGGTGGGCCGCCGAACAGAATGACCTGGTCATTAGATCTCTGTCAACCATCGAATGATCATGCGATCCATGGGCGGGGGCGGGCGTGAGGTGCTCAACCGGCAGGGGGCGTCCTTCGTAGTGCCTGGACACTCCTATACTTGCGCATCCGAGCAACGTTAGGACTCCTCATGCAGGATCTCGGATGGGCTGAAATCCTCATCATCGCCCTGGTCTTCGTGCTGCTCTTCGGTGCGAAGAAGCTCCCTGAGACGGCTCGCGCCGTCGGCCGCTCCCTGCGGATCTTCAAGGCCGAGGCCGGCAAGCTCCACGACGACGAACCGGCCGCGCCGCCGGCCGCCGGCCCGTCGCTGGAGGAGCAGGCGCGGCGGCTGGAGGAGCAGGCGGCCAGGCTGCGTGCGGGCATTCGGGAGGACGGCCAGGCCAAGGCCTGATCGCCCGGCCGGCGCGCCTGACGGCCTACACTGGGCAGCTGTGTCCGGAGGAGGAGTGACGGTGGCGATGGGTGAGGTCGGTGACCCGCCCGCCGACGTGCTGGCCGAAGCCGCGGCCGCTTTCGGGCTGCTGTCGTCCCCTCCGCGCCTGCACATCGTCTGGGCGCTGGCGCAGGGCGAGTGCGACGTGACCGGGTTGGCCGAGCGGGTGGGCGGCGCGCTTCCGGCGGTCAGCCAGCACCTGGCCAAGCTGAAGCTGGCCGGCCTGGTGCGGTCGAGGCGCGAGGGCCGCCGGGTGGTCTACCTGATCGACGATCAGGATATCGTCGCCACGGTCCAGGTGCTGGTGGGGCGCCTCGCCGAGCGAGCGGGCCGCCCAGGGGGACATGCCCATGGTCTGGGCGCCTGAGGCGCCGAGCACGCCGTCCCGGCCGGCGCAGGGCGAGATCGCGGCCCTGAGCAGGCTGCAGGTGCTGCGGCTGCTGGACAGCGGGCCGCGCGGCCTGGTGGAGGCGGAGGCCGAGTCCCGGCTGCTGCGCCACGGTGAGAACGTCCTTCCCGGTCATCGTCCCGTGTCGTGGCCGCGCCGGCTGGCGCGCAGCCTGCGGGACCCGTTCACGATGGTGCTGCTCGCGCTGGGGCTGGTGTCGGCCCTGATCGCGTCCTGGGGCACGGCGGGTGTGATCGTGCTCCTGGTCGTGGCCAGTTGCGCGCTCCGCTCCAACGGCGAATACCGGGCCGACCGCTCGACCGCGGCGCTGCGGGAGCTGGTGGCCACCACGGCGACGGTCCGGCGGCGTTCGTCGGAGGACGCCGAGCCGCGGGAGCGGGAGATCCCGGTCGATCAGCTCGTACCGGGCGACGTGGTCAAGCTGGGGCCGGGGGACCTGGTGCCGGCCGACGTCCGGCTGCTGCGTGCCAGGCGGCTGACCGTGCACCAGGCGCCGCTGACCGGGGAGTCGGCGCCGGTCCCCAAGCGGGCGCTCGACCTGCCCCAGGGTGACGATCACCTGTGCCGGCAGGGCAGCAGCGTGGTCTCGGGGAGCGCGCTGGCGGTGGTGGCGGCCACCGGCGCGGACACGATGCTGGCGGGCTCCTCCACCGCGCCGGTGCGCAGGTCGTCGGCGTTCGACCGTTCGGTGAACGGCATCTCCTGGACGCTGGTCCGGCTCATGGTGATCATCCCGCCGGTGGCGCTGGTGGCCAACGCGGTCCTGCGGGGCCGGGGGTTCGAGGCGCTGCCGTTCGCGGTGGCGGTGGCCGTCGGGCTCACGCCCGAGATGCTGCCCGTCGTCGTGACCACCGCCCTGGCCAGGGGGTCGGCGTTGCTGGCGCGCAGCGGCGTGATCGTCAAGCGGCTGGCCGCGCTGCACGACGTGGGCGCGATCGACGTGCTGTGCATGGACAAGACCGGCACGCTCACCCGCGACCGTCCCGTGCTGCGCGACTCCATCGGCCCGGACGGCGCTCCGGATCCCGAGGTGCTGCGCTGGGCCGCGATCAACAGCTTCTGGACGCTGCAGCTGGCCGACCCGCCGGTGCCCGACGCCCTGGACGAGGCGATCCTGCTCGGCGCGCCCGATCACGGGGAGGTCGAGGGCGTGGACGCCTCGCCGTTCGACCCGGTGAGCCGCGTCTCGTGCGCGCTCGTCCGCGACGGCGGCGCGCACCGCGTCGTGGTCAAGGGCGCCGTGGAGCGCGTGCTGGAACGTTGCACGCTCAGCCCGCCGGATCGCCTGCGTGCCGCCCGCCTGGCCGATCGGCTGGCCGAGGAAGGGCTGCGCGTGCTCGCGGTGGCCGTGGCCGACCGCCCTGCCGTCCACCGCCTGGGCGAGGAGCGCGGGCTGGCCTTCGCCGGCTTCGTCACCCTGGCCGACGAGCCGTCGCCGGAGGCGCCCGGCGCCCTGGCGGCGCTCTCCCGCCGCGGGATCACGCGCAAGGTGCTGACCGGCGACCATCCGGCGACCGCCGCCCGTACCTGCCGGGACCTGGGGCTGAGCGTGGGCGCGGTGGTCAACGCGGGCGAGCTGGACGACCTGTCCGACTCCGAGCTGGCCGAGGCCGCCGGCCGGGCGACCGTGGTCGCCCGCTGCACCCCGGAGCAGAAGGCGCGGGTCGTGCGCGCGCTGCGCGCCCGCGGACACACCGTCGGCTTCCTGGGCGACGGCGTCAACGACCTGGCCGCCATGCGCGCCGCCGACGTCGGCATCTGCCCGAGGGGCGCGGTGGACGTCACCCGGGAGGCGGCCGACGTCGTGCTGGCGGCCAAGGATCTCGCCGCGGTCGACCACTCGGCCCAGCACACCCGCGCTGGGCCGAGGACGCCGAGGCTGCCGCCCTACCAGTCGCCCCGGTAGAGCTGGCCGCGGACCGCGCCGCCGGGGAACTTGGCGTTGTGCAGGTTGGCGTACCAGTTCTTGGGGTTGTTCCAGATGCGGCGGGCGGTGGCGGTGTCGGTCGGGGCGCTGCCGGCCAGGCCGTTGACGCTGGGCGGCAGACCGCCCTTGGCCTCGAAGAAGGGGACGACGACGGGGCCGTTCTTGCCCTTGGGAGCGCGGTGGACGTGGGCGGCGGTGGGCGTGGCGACGTGCTTCCACGTGGCCGCGAACCAGACGCGGTCGCCTTCGGGCTGGACGAGCCAGGCGGCGCGGCCGTTGTGGTCGCCGACCTTGGTGCCGGGGGCGGGGATCTCCTGTTTGCCGTCGGCGAGGGTGGTCAGGGTGCGGCCGAAGCCGTGGGCCAGGATGGTCTCCAGGGCGACGGGGCGGATGCGGTGGAGCTGGGCCCGTACGGCGCCGCCGCCGAACTCGGCGTTGTGGAGGTTGGCGTACCAGCCCTGCGGGTTGTTGAGGATGCGGCCGAGGAGGTTGAGGTCCTTGGCGATGACGGTGCCCTTGATGGCGTGGAGCTGGGCGGGCAGGGCGGTGGTGACAAAGGGGATCTTGACCTCGCCGTTCTGGCCGGCGGTGCCCTTGTGGATGTGGAAGCCGCTGGGGGCGTTGACGTTGCTCCAGCGGACGGCGTAGTCGACGCGGTGGCCGTGGATGCGGAAAACGGCCAAGGCGCTGCCGTCGTCATCGCCGGCCTTGGTGCCGGCGGCCGGTACTTCGTTCTTCCCGGCGAGGCTGGCGGCCAGGTAGATGGGGGTGCTGGTCTGCGCGGCGGCCGGTGGCACGGGGGCGGCGACCAGTGCGGTGGTGATGGCCAGGCCAGGAAGAACGAGGGTGCGCTTGTTCATGAATCGGCCCTTGGTTAGGTGATTGCTTACTCCTGGGAGGTACGGGCCGATTCATGAACTTGGTTCAACGGGACGGCATCACCAGGTGACGGGCAGCTCGTGCATCCCGTAGACGCTGGCCTCGTCCTTGAACGAGAGCTGCTCGGCCGGCACGGCCAGCCGCAGGCCGGGGATCCGCCTGAACAGCGAGTCGAAGACGATCTCCAGCTCCACGCGGGCGAGGTTCTGGCCCAGGCACTGGTGCGGGCCGTAACCGAACGCCAGGTGGCTGCGGGCGTCGCGCTCGATGTCGAACGTGTCGGCGTCCGCGAACACCTCCGGATCGCGGTTGCCGGCGTTGGCCAGCGTGAGCACGCCCGCCCCGGCGGGGATGACCGTGCCGCCGAGCTCCACGTCCTCGGTGGTCACCCGCATGATCGCGAACTCGGCGATGGTGAAGTGCCGCAGCAGCTCCTCGACCGCGCCCGGCGTCTTGCTCGGGTCCGCACGCAGCGCGGCGAGCGTGTCGGGGTGCCGCAGCAGCATGTACGTGCCCAGCGAGATCATGTTCGCCGTGGTCTCGTGCCCGGCGATCAGCAGCAGGAACGCCAGGCTGAGCAGCGCGCCGTGGTCCACCTCGCCGCTCTCGCGCTGCTTGACCACCTGGCGGCCGAGCAGGTCGTCGGTCGGGTTCTCCTCCTTGGCCCTGATCAGCTTGTCCAGGTAGATGGCCAGCTCGAAGGAGGCGTGCTGGCGCTCCTGCGGCGTGGCGGCGCGGTTGAGCAACTGGGCGGAGTGCGTCTGGAAGAAGTCGTGTTCCTCGTACGGCACGCCGAGCAGCTCGCAGATCACCAGCGAGGGCACCGGCAGGGCGAACGCCCGCACCAGGTCGACCGGGCGCGGGCCGTCCAGCATGGCGTCGAGGTGCTCGTCCACGATCTGCTGGATGCGCGGCCGCAGGCCCGCGATGCGCCTGAGAGTGAACTCCCCGATCACGGCGCGTCGCACCGGACCGTGCTCGGGCGGGTCCATCTCCAGCATCATCTTGGGCAGCGGCGACTCGCCGGGCGCCATCTCGCCGTTCAGCCTGGGAGCGTTGGGATGGCGGCGGTCGGCGCTGAAACGCGGGTCGCTCAGGACCGTACGGATGTCCTCATAGCGGGCGGCGACCCAGGCGCTCGAACCGCCCGGCAGCGTGACCTCGGTGACCGGCTGCTCACGCAGGAGTCGAAGGTGCTGCTCGGGCGGTGCGTACGGGCAGGTGCGGGTGATCTGGAGCGTCTCAGCGGAGTCAGCGGTCACGGTTGTCCCCAATCAGCGTGCCATTCCCAAACTTCCCTACATCTGTAGGCTAACCTACAGATGTAGGGCACAGTACACTGAGGCGTGGCCCTCACCAGAGACAGAAAGAGCGACCTGAGCGACCCGCGGGTGCGCCGCACCCAGGCGGCCCTACAACGCACGCTGATCGACCTCGTCCAGGACCGTGACCTGTCCAGGATCAGCGTCGCCGATGTCGCCGAACGTGCCGGGGTGAGCCGCTCCACGTTCTACGACCACTACCGTGACGTGCACGAGCTGGCCGAGGCGGCGTGCACCACGATGATCGACGACCTGATCGAGGCCATCCCCGACCCCGGTGCCCGCAAGGTGCCCGACGCCGCCCCCGACACGCTGCTGACCTTCTTCACCCACCTCGACGAGCACGCCGGCCTCTACCGCAGCGTGCTCGGGCCCCAGGGCAGCGCGCGCGTGATCAACCACGTGCGCCGGCACGCCACCGTCGCGGCCTACGTCGGCGCGCGCCGCGCCGCCACGGAGGACGACGCCCCGACCGACTTCACGGCCCAGACCCCGCATGACGTGCCCGCCGCGTTCACGGCGGGCGCGCTCATCGGGGTCGCCATCGACTGGCTCCAGCACGGCTGCCCGCGATCGCCCGCCGAGATGGCCACCCTGACCCGCCCGCTGCTGATGGCCGTCTACCGCGGGAACGACCGCCCCCAGGCATAGGGGGCGGTCAGCTCGCGGACACCGAGAAGCTGTTGGTGACGAAGTCCATCCCGCCGCTGGAGGAGGTGATCTCGTAGCCGAACTGCACGTTGCCGAGCGTCACGTCACCCATCCAGCCGTTGGTGCGCAGCCAGTTGAGCACCGCCTTGATGTCCACGGTGCCCGAGTTGGTGTTGCCGGTCCTGACGAACGAGAAGACCTGGTTGGCGCCGTTGCTCCCGCGATAGACGTCCCAGCTGTGGCCGCCCACCGTGGCGCCGGTCTGGCGGGAGCCGAGCGGGCCGACGGCGCCGTGCTTGTTCATCCAGAGCATGATCTCGTACGCGTTGGCGGAGTCCCAGATGTCGTACGCCGTCGTGTACGAGCCGCCGTTCGGCACGGTGACGCTGAACCTGCTGGTGGCGCTGCCCAGGGCGCTGATGCGCTTGCCGACGTACTTGGTGGCGTTCGGGTACGACTTCACCCCGCCGGTGTTGGGGTGGTTGGCCCATACGCCCCAGTTGCTGTAGGAGTTCGCCCAGATGGTCTGCGGGCCGGCGCCGCTGCCCCAGATGTTGTTGTAGAGCGTGTAGCCGCCGTTGGACCAGGTGCCCCACCGGTCGGTGGAGGACCAGGTGGCGGCCAGGGCGGGCGGGGCGAAGAGGACGGCGACGAGCGCCAGTACGCAAACGGGGACGGCCGAACGCACGATCTTGCGCATTGCTGGATCCCTTCTGCCTGCCTGTGTTTAGTTTGGCTGGTATCCAAACTAAAGAACAGTCTGACTCCTTCAGTCAACCCCGGGTGAAACTTTCGCGGGAGGCAGCAGGGCGGTGGCCTCCACCTCGATCAGCCACCCGGGCAGGCCGAGGGCCTCGACGCCGAGCAGGGTGCCGGCGGCCGAGCTGCGCCGCGCCGGCGTGCCCGTCCTCGTGCTCGACCGGCTGGAGCGGCCGGGCCCGCACTCCAAGGCGCTGACGCGGCACCCGCGGATGATCGAGGTGCTGGCCATGCGCGGGATGGAGAAGACGTTCCTGGAGGAGGGCATCGCCATCCCGAACGGGCACTTCGGGATGCTGGAGACCCGGCTCGACTTCCGGCCGCTGCCGACGCGTCACCCGTACACGCTGTTCTTCCCGCAGGCGCGCACCGAGCGGCTGCTGGAGGAGAGCGCGGTGGCGCTGGGCGCCCGCGTGCTGCGCGGGCACGCCGTGACCGGGCTCGCGCAGGACTCCGCCGGCGTCGAGGTGAGCGTCGAAGGACCCGACGGCCCGTACGCCGTCCGCGCCCGCTACGTCGCCGGGTGCGACGGGGCGGGCAGCACGGTGCGCCGCGCCGCGGGCATCGACTTCCCGGGCACCGACGCCACGGTGTGGGGGTTCCTCGGCGACGTCCACCTGGACGACCCGCCGTCCGGGCCCTCGATGTCCGCCCACACCCTCGACGGCGGGGTGATGGTCGTCGGGATGCCGGGCGGCCACCACCGCGTCGCCGGCCACGCCCGCGACCTGGGCGCCACCACGTACGAGGGGGCGCTGGGGGACGACGTGCCCGCGGAGTGGAGAGCCGTCGGCGCGGCCCTGATCCGCCCCGACGGCCACGTCCACTGGGCTTTTAGGGTTTCGAGGAGCACGGGTGGAGCGGGGCGCTCATCGGCGCCGGCTGGGGACGGGTCGACACCTTCACGGTCGCCACCGCGCTGGCCGCGCGGACGACGACGTTCCAGCCGCCGAACTGGCGCGCCGCCGTCGGCCGGCGCCGGCTGCTCGACCTGGCCGCGCGGGGAGAGGTGCTCGACGGCAACCTCTACACCGCGCCCGGCAGGTTCGGCGGCGGCGGCGCGGGTTCCACCTGGCTGGTCGGCTCGGCCGAGGACGTGGCCAAGTCGCTGCGCGACCACCAGGCCCTCGGCATCACCCACTTCATCCTCTCCGACACTCCCTACCTGCGGGAGATCGAACGCCAGGGCGACCGGCTCCTACCGCTGCTGCGCGGCTGACCGCGTCATGGCCGGGCGGGGCTGAGCTCCCGGTTCCGGCCGATGGGGTCGCGGCGGCACATCCGCTTGGCAGGGTGCCAGGTGCCGTGGCCGCCGGCGCAGTGGGGCCGGGGCGGCTGGAGGCTCGGCTGGGCGGGGGTCGGGACGGGGCTGAGGGCGGCGGTGACGAGGAACGTGACGGTGGTGGTGAGGGCGCCGGTGATGACGGCGAGGGCGGCTCTCGTTCCAGTTCTCATGGTGCTCCCCGGTGTTGTGGTCTGCCGGGTTTGATGCTCGGTTGTCGGTGGTTGTTCGAAGTGTTGTTGCAGGTCAGGCAACATATCCGGGTTTGCGGGCTTATGCGGGGGAGGGGCGCGTGGGTGAAGGGGCGGGTTGGATGCCCACAGCAGCCAACCCGCCCGCGTGCCAGGCCGCGCGGTAGACGGCGATCTCGGTCATCGTCGGGGTGTAGACCTCGCTCGGCACCTTGCCGGTGAGCGACACCCGGAGCAGGGTGGTCGTGACGGTGCCGAAGCCCGTCACGGACCGGTCGTGCCCGATGCCGTCGGCGCGGCCGCTCTGTGCCTGCGGGCCCTGCTCGGTTTCGTCGAGCTCGCCGCGGGTGACCCCGCCGAGGCGGTACGGCACCTGGAACACATGGAGCAGGCGGCCACCTCTCTCGGAGCGGCGCTCGAAGCCGTGTGCCCGACCGCGGTGTCCGACCATGTGGAGGCGCTGGTGGCGCTCGGCCGCCTCGACCGGGCCGCCGAGCTGGCCGAACGGGCCGCCAGGTCGGCGCGCCTCATCGACCGGCCGCTGGCCAGGGGCGTCGCGGGCCGGGCCCGTGGCCTGCTGCTCACTGCCACGGGCTCGCCAAAACGGGCAGCCGGAGAGCTGGGCGCGGCCTGCGCGGAGTTCACCGCCGGAGGGATGCCGTTCGAGCTCGGCCGTACGCTGCTGGCGCTGGCCCAGGCGCAGGGGCGGCTACGCCGGCGAGCCGCGGCCAAGCAGAGCGCCGAGCAGGCCGCCACCCTGTTCGCCGAGCTCGGCGCGCCCCGCTGGGCCGGGGCGGCGGCGCAGCCGGCCAGGCCTCCGGGGCCGTACGGGCTGAAGCCGTCGGAGGCGCGGGTGGCCACGCTCGCGGCGCGCGGCCGGTCCAACCGGGAGATCGCCGAGGAGCTGGTGATCGAGGTGAAGACCGTGGAGACGCACCTGTCCAGTGCCTACCGCAAGCTGGGCGTACGCAGTCGGACGCAGCTCGCGGTCCGGTTGAACGAAGACGCCGGCGCTGGCCGGGCCTGACCGTTCACCGGTGTCTCGCCCATCACCCGTGTCTCGTTGCGGCGGTCAGCTCGCGGAGGCGCGCCAGGAACGACTGGCCGTTCGCGCCGGTGTCGAGCGGCAGCAGGTACGAGCTCGCCTCCGACGACCCGAACCAGCGCGCCTGCACGTCGACCCCCGTGGCCTGCCCGTACAGCGCCGGGTCCGCGACGCGCAGTGACACGTCCGCCAGCCTGGCGCCCAGCCGCACCTCCGTGCCCCGGTCGGTGACGGTGGCGATCACGATCACGCCCGGCGTGACGACGGCCGCCGTCGTGAACGGCCCGATCTCCAGCCCGACCACCCGGAACGTGCTGAACAGCCCGTTCAGCAGGCCGCGCCGCAAGCCGCCCGGCGGCAGGACCGGGACGCTGCGGGTCTCGCAGCAGATCTCGGCCGTCTCCTCCAGGTCGCCGAGGAGCTGCTGTCCGGCGTATTCCGTGACCGCCGTCCGCAGCCGGTCATCCAGTCCGCTCACCGGGCACAGCCGGGTGGCTCTGGTGTAGTCCAAGCTCATGACATCCCCCTGATGAGATCGGGCAAATGGGCACCGAGCGGCCGCCACTCGGCCGTCTCCGTGGACGGCCCGTGCGCCGGGTCGAATAGGCACGGCGGGCCCTTGCCCGCTGTCGGCGCGAGCTCCCGCCCGGCCCTGGCCAGCGCCTCCGTGCACGCCGACACCTCCCGCCAGTACGTCGAGCCATCCGCGACCGAGGCACGCAGCGCGTGGTTCTCGGCCAGGCGGCGGTACTCGCGGGCAGTCCCCGCGCCGGGCGGCAGCTTCGCGTCCAGCATGGTCACGTCCTGCTCCAGGCAGGCGCCGACCCGCTTCTTGAGCTCGGCGAAATCCCGTTCCGCCGCCGCGGTGAACCCCCAGGGTCCGTTGCGTACGAACACCAGCGCCGCGACCAGCACGGCGACCACCGCGACCGGCACGGCGACGATGACCAGCATGTTCGTTCTCCTTCCAGGCTTCAGCGGGTGGCGGCGGGCCAGAGATAGGTCTGCCGCCAGTCCGGGATCGGCTCACCGGTCACGTGCCCGGTGCCGAGCAGCAGGTAGACGCAGGCCGAGACCAGCGCGGACAGCAGGTAGCCGACGTCGAGGCCGCCGGTCAGCACCACGACGAACCCGGTCACGGCCTCCTCCACTCCCACGGTGAAACGCCCCAGGAACACCAGCCCGAGCGTGATCGCCGTCGCGGCCGCCGCCCCCGCCGTCCTGGACGTGCGCGGGAACAGTCCGTGCAGCTCCAGCCCCATGTTGTAGAGCGGCACGCCTGCCGCGCCCAGGCACCCGGCCACGCCGGCGAACAGCAGCAGCGGCAGGTACCAGGCGGTCGCCGCCCGTGCCACGCTCTCCAGGTACGCCCCCTTCGCCCGCGTCGAGATCGCCACGAAGGCGCCGAACAGCGTGGGCGCGAGCAGCCCGCAGAACAGCCCGGCGGCCGAGGACCACATTATGCCTGCCGCGCTGTGCCTCCGGGGAGACAGGTATCGCGTGTAGTCGCCGATGATCGTGGCGTACGCGACGGGTCCGCTGATCCCGGCCGTGACGAGGGCGAGAATCCTGGCCGACGCGCCGTTCAGCTCGGTAGGAGCCGACCTCGACCGCCTCGCCGCCCGTCCAGATCGCCACCGCCGTGTACCCGAGGGACAGCAGCAGCCCGATCATCGAGCCCACCAGCCGGCCGCGCACGCCGAAGTGCGCGCCCGCGGCCACCGTGTTGCTCGTCCCGGCCCGGAACCCCAGCAGCGCCAGCGGCGCCGCCAGCATCAGGCCGAGCGCCGTGCCCGCGGTGGCGGCCACGACGATCTGCCACCAGCTCAGTCCGTACGTGACGGGCAGCCAGCCGAACACCGTCGCGCTGAGCGACAGGTTCGAGCCCACGAGCACCCACATCACGGTCACGGGCCGGGCGGTGCGGCGGTGCTCGGCCATGGCGGACACGCCGTGCCGCTCGATCCCCACGCGCTGCTCCATGACGGCATCCCTTCCGATCGCGATCCAGATCACGATCGGCCACGCCTGTTGCGGGGGAGTGGACGCCCGGCTTGCGGGCGGCGGGCAAGCTAGCGGCAACATCCGGGCAAGCGAGACCAGCCGGGACCGGCGTCGTGACCCGATACCACGCCCTGCTCGCCGGCTCACCCGAGCCCGGCGTGCACCGCGCGGCGGCCAACGACACCCTCGACGCCAGGATCGGGCAGGTCGTCGCTTGACGGGTGTTTGGCCTGATCAATACGGTATCCGTGGTGAAACCCTGCAACGTGTTCCCGCTTTTCGGGATGGCGCGAGGCGGTCGGAACGGTGCCTGACCAGAATGAGGTGTGCCCGTACCAGGGGCTCGCGCCGTTCGAAAGCGACCAGAGCGAGCTGTTCTTCGGCCGTCGGCAGGCGGTCCGCGACCTGCTGGAGCGGCTCGCGCCCCGGCTGCGGGAGCGCGGCTCCATCCTGCTGGTCTCGGGGGCCTCGGGCGTGGGCAAGTCGTCGCTGCTGCGGGCGGGGTTGATGCCGGCGCTCGCAGACGATACGCCGCTGCTGCCCGGGTCGCGGGACTGGCCCCGGCTGCTCGTCACGCCGACTGCGGAGCCGTTCCGCGCGCTCGCCGAAGCCTGGGTGCAGGCGTACGGCGGTAGCGCGGAGCAGGCCGGCGAGCGATTACGAGCGCTTCCGGAAGAGGCCGGCGAGCCGTCGAGGGAGCATCCGGAGCAGGCCGGTGAGGGAGCGCAGGAGCGGGTGGGGAAGGCCGGCCCGCCGGACGGGCGGCTCGTGCTGGTGGTGGACCAGTTCGAGGAGCTGTTCACCTTGGTGGCCGACGAGCTGGAGCGCCAGGCGTTCGTCCAGACCCTGCACGCCCTGGCCGGAGCCGGCGCCGCGGTGATCATCGGGGTGCGCGCGGACTACTGGGACCGCTGCGCCGCCTACCCTAAGCTCGCCGGGGCCATCCAGGACGGCCAGGTGATCGTCGAGCCGATGACGGAGCCGGACCTGCGGCTGGCCATCGCCGGTCCCGCCGCCGCTGTGGGCCTGGAGCTCGAACCTGGGCTGGTCGAGATCATTCTGCGTGAGCTGCGTGCGGGCGGCGGCTTCGAGGCCGCCTCCCTGCCCCTGCTGTCGCAGGCGCTGCTCAACACGTGGGAAAGACGCGAGGACGGCAGGCTGACCATCCGGGGGTACGAGGACTCCGGCCAGGTACGCGCCTCCGTGCAGCGCACGGCTGACGAGGTGCTCGACCGGCTGTCTCCCGATGATCGCAAGGCCACGCTGCGGATCTTCCGGCGGATGACCCTGATCACCTCAGGCGGGCGGATGGCGCGACGCAGCGCGACCTGGACCGAGCTCCACGCCGCCGCGGCCGCGGACTCGGAGCAGCGCAGGGCCCGGGTCGAGGAGCTGCTGTCGGCGTTCGCCGGACTGCGCCTGATCACGCTGCACGAGGACCGCGCGGAGATCGCTCACGACGCCCTGCTGACCGCCTGGCCCACTCTGCGGCAGTGGCTCGAACCTGACCTGACCGCGCACGCGGTGTACGACCGGCTCGTGGAGGACGCCGGGCAATGGGCCGAGAACCACCGCGACCCTGCCTTCCTCTACCGCGGGGCCCGGCTGCTGGCCGTACAGGACAGCCGGCCGCGCTGGGACCGCGACCCGCGCAGCTTCCCGCCGCCCGGCCCCGTCGTGAACCGCTTCGTCGCGGCGTCCGTCGCCGCCGCGCGGCGGGCGGGCCGGCGCCGCGCCTTCGTCATGGCCGGTCTGGCCACGCTGTCGGTGCTCGCCCTGCTCGCTGCCGGCATCGCCGTGAACGCGGCGGACAACGCCGACCGGCAGCGCCTGCTGGCGGTTCAGGAGCGGCAACTGGCGGTGTCGCGCCGGCTCGCCACGGAGAGTGACATCACCGACGATCCGGTCACCTCCGCGCTGCTGGCCGTGGCAGCGTGGCGGCTGGCCGAAACCCCCGAGACTCGTCGGCGCCTGCTCGACGTAGCGGCCCGCGCGGACCGGGGAATCTTCTCCGCGCAGGACGATTCCATCGACCAGCTGCTGTTCAGCCCCACCGGTTCGATCATCGCGACCGGCTACAACGGCACCGTCCGGTTGTGGGACTCGGCGACCCACCGGCAGCTCGGCGAGCCGATCGTTCATGACGGGCTGTGCGTCTTCGGATTCGAGACGGCCTTCAGTCCCGACGGGAAGGTGCTGGCCACGGCATGCTTTCACGAGGTCGTGTTCTGGGACGTGGCCACCCGCCGGCCGCTGGGGCCCCCGATGGACGTCGTGGACGGGGTACGGGCGATGGCGTTCAGCCCGAGCGGCGGGACCCTCGCGACCGCGACCGCGAGCGGCACCGTGCGGTTGTGGGACACCGTCGAGCGCCGGCAGGCCGGAGCCCCCATCGGCCACGAGTCCGTCCGCGGCTCCATCGGTCAGGTGGCCTTCAGCCCGGACGGAAAGCGTCTGATCAGCGCCGGCGACACCGTACGCGTCTGGGACCTCGTCACCCGCCGCAAGATCGGCAGGGCGCTCACCGGGCACGCCGGCGACATCAGCGGCATCTCCCTCAGCCCGGATGGCGGAACGCTCGCGACGGTCAGCATCGCGGATCGGACCGCCAGGTTGTGGGATCTGACCACGTACGAGCAGATCGGTGGCGTCCTGCGGGGAACCGGCAGCGACCTCGGCTTCTACGCGGTGGCCTTCAGCCCGGACGGGACGAGGCTCGCCACCGGTGGCAGAGACGGCTACACCAGGCTGTGGGACACCGCGAGCCGCCGGCAGGTGGGTGACCCGTTGACCAACAGGCGGTTCCGGAACGAGAAACTGGCATTCAGCCCTGATGGAAGGACCCTCGCGGCCGCCGACGCGGACGGCCAGGTGTGGCTGTGGGACCCGACGGCGCACCGGCAGCTCGGCGCGGCGATGCCCGGCACGTACGACGTCGCCTTCAGCCCCGGCGAAAAGACCCTGGCCGCCTCCGACCCCGTGGTCGCCATGGGTACCGACCGCAAGGACAGCGCCGTCCGGTTCTTCGACGTGGCCACCCGCCGCGAGTCCGGCCCCCGCCTGCGCCCTGAGGACGATCCGGTGCCCCGCGAATGGGCTGGCGTCCGCGCCATCAGGTTCAGCCGTGACGGCAGGACGCTCACCACGGCCGGGACCGATGGCGCCATCCGGCGGTGGGGCGCCGTCACCCGCCGCCAGCTCGGCCCCGCCGACAGGCTCGGCTCGTTCGGCGAGCTGAGCGCCGACGGCGGGCTCAGCGCCTTCTGGGTGCTGACCGGCAACGACGGTTCCGTCGCGATCTGGGACGTCGCGGGCCGCCGCGAGGTCGGACCTCGCATCGTCGTCAAGGGTCACACCAGTTTTGTGCCCGCGAAGGCGTTCAGCCCTGACGGCTCCATCCTGGCGCTGGCGGGCAGCGACCAGACCGTACGGCTGTTCGACGTCGCCACCCGCCGTCAAATCGGTGAGCCTTTGCACGGCGCCGCAACGGATCAGCACAGCGCCCTGGCCTTCAGCGGCGACGGGAGGCTCCTGGCCACCACGGCGGCTGACGGCACCGTGCGGCTGTGGGACGTGGCGAGCCGGCTTCAGAAGGGGGTCATCCTGACCGGTCACACCAACTCCGTCGGTGCGATGGCGTTCAGCCCCGATGGCAGAACCCTCGCCACCGGCTCGGGGGACCGCACCGTGCGGCTGTGGGACGTACCGACCCTCCGCCAGATCGGCCCCGCGCTGACCGGTCACACGAAGACCGTGGCCGATGTGGCCTTCAGCCCGGACGGGGCCCTGCTCGCCACGGTAAGCGCCGATCTGACCCTGCGGCTGTGGAACGTCGCGGCGCCCGCCGACCCTGCCGCCGCGGTGTGTGCGCAGGCGGGCCGCTCCTTCACCCGCGCCGAGTGGCGGCGTTACGTGGAGGCCGAGGAGTTCCGGCAGGTGTGCCCTTGACCACTTGTCGCTACAGAGGGTGCTCTGCGCCGCCGGGCTGGACGTAGCGCATGACGGTTCGCGGGTTCCTGCGGCGGGTCCTGCCCATGATGAACCGCGGTGGGATCTCGGCTGCTCGGCTGCAGCAGCAAAGGCTCTATGGGGTGCGCAACGAGATCACGCTCCCCCGTTCAGATCAAGAGAGCGCCGCCGGATCGTCCACCGGTGAACGCGTTGCCATGCTGCTGCGTCGCTTGACATCCTTACACCGGTGATCGATGCTCATCGCCCCATCAAGGCCACCGTCGCCATCCCCGTCACCGTACGCGACCTCCTGCCCCGCGACCTGCCCGCGTGCACATGGTCGGGTTCGGCCGGCCACCTGCGCCACGTGGAGCGGGCGTTGGCGCGTGCCGCGAAGGGAGAGGTGGACTATCTGGCGGTATGCACTCCTGTGAACCTGCCAGTCGCCATCGGCGGCGTCGACTACCGGCTCAGTGAGGGGGCCGGTACCCTGTGGCAGCTCGCCGTGCTTCCGGCGCTCCAGTCCCGTGGCCTGGGAACGTTGCTAATCCAGGCCGCCGAGCAGCGCATCGGTGACCGCGGCCTGCGCAGGGCGGAACTCGCCGTCGAGGAGGACAATCCTCGAGCTCGCGCTCTGTATGAACGTCTGGGCTATATCGCCTATGGCCGAAAGCCGGAGGCCTGGGACGAGGAAGCGCCGGACGGCTCGATCCATCGCCACGAGACCACGTGCGTTCTCATGCGCAAGAATCTATGAGCCGAGCAGAGAACCTCGTACAGGCAGGTCCGGCCAGTTCTAGCAGTTCAGTAGCCCACTGTCCCTTTCTCCCGTACTTGGTCTGCCCCCTGCTCATCATGCCTGCCGGATGCGGCGCTGGGCGGCGTCCACCCGCATTGATTACGGCCGCCCAAGTCATCACCGGTTCAGCGATATCCGACCGCATTTCCGGAGACTACGGCAACTCCGCTCCAGGCCTCGGCCTGCGCTTCACCCGGCTGGGTCCTGGACGCCCGTGACCGCGCCGGATTTGTCGGTCACGTACGTCCCCTTCGACAGATCGATCAAGACCAGGTCGTTGCCGAACGGGTCGGCCACAACCGCCAGACGGCCGACGGGAACATCGACGGGCTCGGCGACCATGCGGCCGCCGGCCTCGACCACCTGGGCGGTGGCGTCGTCCACCGAGGCGACCAGCCAGGTCGGCACCAGGCCGAGCCGGGTCGTCAGCACGATCTCGGTATCGGTATCGGGCAGCCCGAGGCCCGCCTGCCCCAGTTCGTCGTTGCGCCACAGCAGCTCGTGGCCGAGACGGTCCCGGTAGAAACCAAGACCGCTGTCGAGGTCCGGGACCGGGACCATGACCGCGTCGACCTTCCGGATGGCGGGCGACGCCCGATGGGGCACCATGTCCCGAAGCTACCCGGTCATGGGTGATCAGCGGAGCAGAACCGCAGGGGGTGGGCGTCTGGCTTGCCCACCGGGGGTCTCAGTAGCCATCGAGCAGAATCCAACGAACCCGCCCCTGACCTGCGGTGACGTAGTGTTCAGTGCTGCAGAAGAAGGGCGATCCGCCCTGGCTATGGAGTTAAGGGCTGATCCGCGAGTGAGCGAGATCAGAATTCCTGGCGCAGGATGGCGTACTCGGCGCGGGCTTGTTCGACAGCGTCGGAGTGGTGCTGGGTCTTCTCGTGTTCTGCGAGGGCGCGGTAGACGCTGGCGAGGGAGGGGTTGTGTCCCTTGCGCTTGCCGGCGGGGATGATCAGGTCTTTGCGGATCTTGTCGACGGGTTCACCGGCCGCGCGGCGCCGCAGGACGGTGTGGATCATGTCGTCGGTGATGACGGCGGGACGGTCGCCGTGGTTGCCCTTGCGGGCTGCGGCATCCAGCCTCTCCAGGGTTGCCTCGCGAATCGCTTCCCGCTCGGTTTCGGCCATGGCGGCGAAGACCGCGAACAGCATCCGTCCGGGGCCCGGCCGGGTCGTAGATCCCGGCGAGCGGCCCGGCGAGCATTTCCAGGACCAGGCCGTGTGCGGTGAGGTGGTCGGCCAGGGTGGTGAGCTCGCCGGCGTCGCGGCCGAGCCGCTTCAGCTCATACACCGTCAGGATGACGCGGCAGTGCGGGGCGTGAGCCTTGATCTGCCGCGCGGTGGCCAGGGCCCTTTCGAACTCCGGCCGGGCCCTGACGCGCGTGGAGATCTTCTCGGAGAAGATCTTGTCGCGGCTGATGCCGTGGGCGGCCAGGGCGTCGAGCTGGGATCGGAGTTCCTGGGTGGGGGAGGAGCAGCGGGCGTAGCCGATGCGGATGTCGGCCGAGGGCCGGTCGGGGTCGACGGGGGCTGGGACGGCGCTCACAGGCGTGATCTCTCGCGTCGCCCTCGAAATGCCGCTCGCTATCCGCCGGTCGCGTGATCTAGGTGACCGCGTATCCGACCTGATCACGTCGGCGTACGCAGAGGAGCCGCCCGGACAGACCGCCGCTCCGCCCGCCGAACCCCAGACCGGCGACCTGGACGACCTGAGCCGCCAGATCATGGAGCGGCAACGTGCTCTGCGCGACCTCGAACGCAGGGTCAACGCGCTCAAGGACGCCGTCAACGCTATTCCGACGCACGGTGCGAGCGTGGACCTGGAGAAGATTCTGCACGCGTTCAACGACTACCGCCGCTCCTCCGAACGCAGCTCACGAGTCTCATTGATCCTGGGGGTGATCTTGTCGATCCCCATCGGAATCGCGATCAACCTTCCGACTCCCTGAAACTGAGCGGGCACAGACGCCCGGATCGCTTGCATCATGATCACCCTTGGCTCCGTCGGGGCGATCTCCGACATCTGGCGCACCGGCCTGCTTTTCGCCCAGCTCCGGATACGCGGACTGTTTCCTCTGCGCGGGATGCGGTTCCTCGAAGACGCCCGCCGGCGTCATGTGCTGCGCACCGCCGGAGCCAGATACCAGTTCAAACACGATCGGCTACGAGCCACCCTCGCCAACGACTGTCAACGCTCTGACCCACCGCCGAGCTAACCACCGGCGAGTGCGTCCAGTTGTGACTGCAGTTCCTGGGTGAGGGCGTAGCACCGCGGGCATCGACCAGCTGATCGAGACGGCGCTGGATGCGGGCGCGTTCGGCGCCAAGCTCACCGGCGGCGGGCCGGGCGGCTGCGTCCTGGCCCTGGCCGCCGGCCCGGCCGAGGCCGCGGCTGGCGGAGCGGCTGCGGCAGGCCGACGCTGCCCGGACCTGGACCGCGCCGCTCGACAGCGGGGGTAGGGCGCGGTGACGACGCCAACTCCCGCCACCACCGTGGTGGCCCATCCCAACATCGCGCTGGTGAAGTACTGGGGCAAGCGGGATGAGGCCTGGGCGCTGCCGGTCACCGGCAACCTGTCGATGACCGTGGACATCTTCGCCACCCCCACGTGCGTGACGGTGACGCCCCAGGCGTCGGCCGACCGGCTCGTGCTGAACGGGCACCACGCCGCCGGTCGGGTGCGCCGCTTGCTGGACCTGGTGCGCGAACGGGCAGGCCGCAGCGAGCACGCGGTGGTCCGGTCGCGGAACCAGGGGCCGACCGGGGGTGGGGCTGGCGTCGTCGCCACCCTGACCGTCGCCGCCGCGTCGGTGTATGGGCCGCAACTGGACGCGCGGGCGCGGTCGCGGCCGGCGCGGCGGGGTCGGCCTGCCGGTCGCTGTTCGGCGGCTTCGTGCACTGGCACGTCGGCACCGGGACCGGGCAGGAGGGGGACGAAAGCTCCTTCGCCGAGCCGGTGCCGGTCGGCGCCGTCGCGTGGACCGTGGTCATCGCCGTAACCGATGCCGGCCCCAAGACGGTGTCCAGCAGGGGCGCCATGCGGCGACCTCGCCGCTGTATCCGGCGTGGGTCCAGGCCGGCCCCGCCGATCTCGACCAGATGCGCGACACGCTGGTCCGCGGCGACCTGGCGGCTGCCGGTGAGATCGCCGAGGCCAACGCGCTGGGCGTGGGCCTCCCCCGGAGGCGCACCCCCGCGTCAAAGTGCGGGATCGGGGTTGCGGCGCGTGATGTGCAGGTGTGTGGCGGTGCTGGTGCTGACCTGCTCGATGCACTGGTAGCGGTCGAGGCCGCCGTCCAGGTCGTCGAAGAGGCGCTCCCCGCCGCCGATGAAGATCGGGGCGATGACGAGGTACAGGTCGTCGATCAGCCCGGCCCGCAGGAATTGCCGGATGGTGGTTGCCCCTCCGGCCAGCAGGACGTCCTTGCCGTCGGCCGCGTTGAAGGCAAGCTTCAGCGCGGCCTCGGGGCCTTGGTCGACGAAGTGGAAGGTGTTGCCCCCTTCCAGGCTGAAAGTGGGCCTGGGGTAGCGGGTCATCACGAAGACGTCGTTGTGGTAGGGCGGGTTGGGACCCCACCATCCCGTCCACGAGTGGTCCGGCCACTCGCCTCGGACCGGCCCGAACATGTTGCGGCCCATGATGGTGGCGCCGACGCCGTTCTCGGCCAGCAGGATCCGGTCGTTGTCCAGGCCTTCCACACCGCCGTCGAGTCCTTGTGCCGCTCGTACAGCGCGGGTGGCGAACATCCAGTCGTGCATTCCCTCCACGCCGTCGCCGAACGGGGCGTCCAGGCGCTGGTTCGGACCGGCGGCGTATCCGTCTAACGAAATCGTGAAGTTGTGTACGCGCAGTTTGGGCATGTCAGTGCTCCCTTGTGAACGGCCGCGGCGACGGTGGTTTGTGTCCTACGGCAACAGATGTATCCGGCGGATACAGTGGTATAAGCTAGACACAGGCATTGAGAGATTGCAACCCCACCCGAGAGCAGGACCTGACATGTCGAGCTCCCCATTGCCGGACACCTCCCGGCTTCTGTGGTCGAAGGCCGGCAGCCGGGGCAGGCGACCCCCGCTTTCCCACGACAAGATCGCGCGCACCGCGATCGGCATCGCCGATGCCGAGGGCCTGGACGCGGTCTCCATGCAACGGATCGCCGCCGACCTCGGCTTCACGAAAATGGCGCTGTACCGCCATGTCAGCAACAAGGCGGAGCTGCTCGCGATCATGATCGACATGGCGGTGGGCGAGCCGCCCGCCGTCTCGGAGGTCCCCGGGGGCTGGCGCCCACGCACGGAGTATCTCCTCCAGTGCCTGACGGAGACGTGGTCTCGCCATCCCTGGCTACCCGGAGCCACTGTCGGCGAACGGCCGATGGGACCCAACGAAGTGGCCTGGACCGACCGGGCGGTCGAGGCGCTGTCGGGCACCGGCCTAGGTGGCGACGAACGACTGGCGGCCGCCTTCATCTTGTTCGCTCACATCCGCAACACCCAGTCCATCGCCACGGCGGGAACTCAGCCCTGGGCCTCAGGCGGACGCTTCGCCACCGCCCTGACCGAGCTGCTGCACAGCAGGCGTGATGAGTTCCCCGCACTCGCCGAAGCCATCTCCGGTGGCGCGGACGCCTTGACGGACAACGCCCGGCGCTTCGGCCTCGACCGCATCCTCGACGGCCTGGCCGCTCTCATCGCGCAACGGACATGACCGCGCCAGCCGGCCCATTCCAGCCGGGCAGTGCTTCCCTGGGCGGCCGCCCAGGGAAGGCGTTTGTCCGCCCCGCCGGACGCCCGGCGGGGACTCGTCTGGGCCAACGGGTTCCTGCTCGGCCGCTACTGGGACATCGGCCCGCAGGTCACGCTGTACTGCCCGGCACCGCTGCTGCGCGCCGGTGAGAACACCGTGACGGTCCTCGAACTGGAACGGCTCGGCGCGACCCTGGAGCTGCGCGAGCGCCCCGAGCTGGGCCCGCCGGAGGAGTACGTCGAGGAGTTCGGCTGACCCGCCGGCCGCTCACCGCTGGAGCCGGGCCTCGGCCTCGGCCAGGAAGACGTCGAGCACCCCGTCCCCGATCCGGGGCTGGGCCGCGCCCCAGCGGTTGCGCGGCGGGCTGACCCGGACGGCGCGCGCCTGCCGCTGCAGGTCACGCGACTCGGCGAGCAACGCGGCCGCCTTGGCCTCGTCCCCGGCCTCCCGGGCCTGGAGCGCGTCCAGCAGGTCTGCCATCGCCCTGCCCCACAGCTCGGTGGCGTCCAGCCAGGACGCGGCGTCGTCGGCGAAGCCCTTCTGCACCGCTCCGCCGCGGATGGTGGCCGGCGCCGTGGCGATGGCCTTCGCGTACGGCCGCAGCGCGGCGATCGCCTGGGCGCGCCGCCCGGAGTCCCATGCCTGCCAGAACGCGGCCACCCGCGCGGCGAGCTCGGGCGCCTGGGTCTGCCAGGGGGTGCCGCCGAAGGTCGGAGCCATGTGCTCCAGGTCGCCGAAGACCAGCAGGGCCGCGGTGGCCGCCTGGTCGCCGCCGGCGAGATAGGCCATGGCGCGCGGCCAGCTCCTCCTCGCGTCGTACGCCCTGTCGTTCCAGGTGAAGTCCGCGGCGCCGAAGACCGCGACCTTGCTCGCGTACGGCTGGTTCATCGGGTTGGCCACGATGCCGGACAGGTGCGCGGCCAGGCCGCCCTCACGCTTGTCGTAGGGCGCCAGCAGCAGCCGGCCGCTGGTGTTGCCGTAGTCGTTGACCGGGTAGTTGTCCCAGACGAAGACCTTGCGCCCGAACAGCTGCGCCGCCTTCTCGGCCTGCGCGTTGGTGATCTCCGGCGGCACGGTGTCGGTGCCGGTCCACATCACCTCGACCGCGGGGTCGAGGGAGGCCCGCATGGTCTGCTTGTACGTGGTGTCGGTCAGGTCGCCGTACTCGGTGGGCACCATCTGCAGGGGCCGGGCGCCCTCGTGGGTGGCGATGAAGTCGCGCTGCAGGTCGTTGAGCAGGTCGACCTGGGCCTTGGCCGCGGCGGTGCGCCCGGCCGCGCCGTACGCCGCCTCGTCGGCCGCGCAGTTCCAGCGGGTGTAGCTGATGTCGTCCAGGGGGATGGAGAACGCCCTGGCGCCCAGGTCGTAGAGCGCCTGCAGCTTCCGCTTGAGGATGTCGCGGTCCGCGCGGTCGGAGTAGCAGATCGACACGCCCGGGGAGAGCGCGAAGGTGAAGCGGACGTGGTTCGCGCCGGCCCGGGCCACCAGCTCGCCCAGCTCGGCGAGCTTGTCCGCCGGGTACGGGTCGCGCCACTTGTCGCGGTGGTAGGGATCGTCCTTGGGGGCGTAGATGTAGGTGTTGGCCTTGACGTCGCCGTAGAAGTCCATCTGGTCGAGGCGTTCGGCGTGGGTCCACGGCGCGCCGTAGAAGCCTTCGATGGTGCCGCGCAGCGGCATGGACGGGAAGTCGCTGACCTGGACCCCCGCCACCTTCCAGCCGCCGCCGGACGGGACGAACAGCTGGCGCAGCGTCTGCACGGCGTAGAACTGGCCCGCGGCGTCCTTGCCGCCGAGCGCGATCTGGCGCGGCGTGCCGCCCGAGACCCGCAGCGCGTATCCCTCGGCCTGGCCGGGCACGACCGTGTCGCCGAGCGCCTGCGCGATGTCCGGGCGGGCCGCTGGGCCGAGGCGCACCTTGAGCAGGCCGGACGTGCCCGCGGGGATCCGGTCGGGGGCGACCGTGTCCACCCGGCCGGCGCCGTGCGACTTGAGCTCCTGTACGAGGCGGTCTCGGGCGGCGGGGTCGGTCTGCGCGTCGGCGACCACGAGCACCCGTCCGGTGACGGCGGCGGCGGCGCCGAGGCCGGTCAGCGACTGCGGGGTCGGCGACACCGAGGGTAGGGGCGGGGCGGGAGCGGCATGGGCCGCGGGGACGGGCAGGAGCGCCCCGGCACCCAGGGTCGCGGCCAGCGCGAGGCACGCCGCAGGGGTGATCTTGCGTCTTCTCACGGAAGTCTCCACTGGTCCATACCCATGACGGGTGAGGGCTCGCGCCTTTCTTGCCGCGGTCTAGACCGGCAATCTGATCATCACCCTAATATCGGGATCTTTACTGTCAAGAGTTGCGATGCAGCACATGTCCGGCAAACCTCGCGAATGAACCGGCCTGTGCCCCTCCGCGTATCCGATGGATATGAGGGCAGCGACGCGGATCTACGCCGGTTGGGTGGTGGCGGCGGGCGTCGTGGTGCTGGTCGCGGCCCTGCGGTTCGGGGGTGCGAGGACGGAGCCGGTGATCGCCGGCCTGCCCACCGCCGGCCCGGTCACCGAGTGGGGCCTGCCGCTGGTCAAGCTCTGCTACGACCTGTGCGCGGTGGCCACCCTGGGAACGCTGCTGGCCGCCGTCGTCCTGGCTCCGGCCGGCTCGCCCGAGAAGGCGGCCTGCCTGCGGGCGGCCCGGTGGTGGGCGCTGGGATGGGCGGTCACCGCCGCCCTGAGCTACCCGCTGACCATGTCGTACGTGCTGCCGTTGCCCGTCACGGATCTGGTCGCCGATCCCGGCCTGCTGCGCTACGGCCTGACCATCCCGCAGGCGCGGGCGCTGCTGCCGGTGCTGGGCGCGATCACCATGGTGGTCCTGGCCACGCGGCTGCCGCGCCTGCCCGGCTGGATCGCGCTCGCGGTCGCCGCGTTCGGGCTGCTGCCGCCCGCCTACGTCGGGCATGCCGCCTCGGCCGCCGACCACGACGTCGCGGTCTCCGCGCTGACGGCTCACCTGATCGCGGTGTCGTTGTGGGTCGGCGGGCTGGGCGCCGTCCTCATCCACTTCCGCCGCGCCGGCGACCTGCGGGTCGTGCTGTCCCGGTTCAGCACGATCGCCCTGTGCTGTTTCGCGGCCGTGGCCGTCTCCGGGGCGGTGGGGGCGTGGGTGCGGCTGAGCGCGGTGTCCGATCTCTGGCGGACCGAGTACGGCCAGTTCCTGCTGGCCAAGACCGCCGCGCTCGCCCTGCTCGGCCTGTTCGGCTGGACCCACCGGCGCCGCACGGTCGCGCACGTCGCCGACCGGAGCGCGCGCCACGTCTTCGTCCGGCTGGCGGCGGGCGAGATGATCGTGATGACGGCGGCCATGGGCCTGGCCGTCGGCCTGTCCCGCACCCCGCCGCCGCCCCCGCCTCCGGGCGCCGTCGACGCGCATGAGCGCCTGCTGGAGTACGACCTGCCGCCCTTCACGCCCGGCGCGCTGCTCACCGAGCTCCGCCCGGACTCGCTCGTCCTGCTGCTCCTGGCCCTGCCCGCGGTCGGGTACCTGGTCGGCGTGCGCCGCGTGGGGGACTGGCCACCGGGCCGCACGATCGCCTGGTACGCCGGCCTGGCGCTCCTGGCGCTGGTCCTGCTCAGCGGGATCGGCGGTTACGCGCGGGCGATGCTGTCGGTCCAGGCCCTGCAGCACGTCGTGCTGGCCGTCGTCGCTCCGCTCCTGCTCTGCCTCGGCGCCCCGCTCACCCTCGCCGCCCGGGCCACCTCGGAGTCCTCCCAGTACGGCGACCTCGGCGCCTGGCTCCGCAAGCGCAGGCTGACCTTCCTCGCCCTGCTGCCGGCGGCGTACATGGTGGCGTTTCCGCTGCTGTACCGCACCGGCTGGCTGGCCTGGTCGCTGGCCGGCCACGCCGCCCACCTGTTCACCATGGCCCTGTTCCTGGGCGGCGGGCTGCTGGTCTTCTGGGCGCTGGCCGGGGCGGACCCGATGCCGCGCCCCGTCTCCCGGCCGCTGCGTGCCGGGCTGCTGGGCGGCGTGCTGGTGGCGCAACTGGCCGTGGGGGCGCTGCTGCTGCTCGGCCCGCCGGTCGCGGCCGACTGGTTCTACCTGGTGGGCCCCGACGACGCGCCGGACCTCCGCACCGACCAGCAGCTGGCCGGGGCCGTCCACCTGCTCGTCCCGCTGCTCCCGCTCGCCCTCCTGGTCGTACGTCCGGCGCGGCACGTTCCAAGTCCGTGATCCAAGAGATACATGGTCAATCTTCCATTATGTGGGGATTAATAAATACGTTCGGGAAACGCGCGCATTTTCGACCCGGGTCCTCCCTCCACGTTCCGAGGAGCAATGATGCGTTCCCGACTGCGCAAGGGCGTGCTCGGCGCCGTGACAGCCGTGGCCGTGGCCCTGTCGCCACTGGCGTTCACCGGCCCGGCCAGAGCCCACGGGGGTGGTGAGTCCGCCGTCCGCAAGCTCGTCAAAGCCGTTTCCGGTAAGAACGTCAAGAAGCACCTGTGGGCTTTACAGGCCATCGCGAAAGCCAATGGCGGGACCCGCGTGTCCGGCACTCCCGGCTTCGACGCCTCCCGCGACTACGTGGCGCGCAAACTCCGCGCCGCCGGGTACGACGTGACGATCCAGCCGTTCGAGTTCACTTTCGACGGATACAAGACGCCGCCGGTGCTCAAGCGGACCAGCCCGGACCCGAAGGCGTACACGTACGGGTTCTTCAGCGACTACGTGGCGATGCAGGACTCGCCGGCGGGCGCCGTCAGCGGCACGCTCCAGGCCGTCGACCTCGTGCTGCCGCCCGGTCCGGCGGCCAACAGCTCGAGCTCGGGCTGCGAGGCGAGCGACTTCGCCGGCTTCACCGCCGGCAACATCGCGCTCATGCAGCGCGGCACCTGCAGCTTCCGCGTCAAGGTGGAGAACGCCATCGCGGCGGGCGCGGCGGCGGCCGTCGTGTTCAACGAGGGGCAGGAGGGCCGCACCGAGATCGACTTCAACCCGGTGCTCGGCGGGCCGGGCATCACGATCCCGTCGTTCTTCACCCGCTTCTCGGTCGGCCAGGAGCTGGCCGCCGCCGCGGGCACGACGGTCCAGCTGAACTGGGACCCGATCGTCGAGACCCGGACCACGTACAACGTGATCGCGCAGACCAGAAAGGGCAACCCGGACAACGTGGTCATGCTCGGCGCCCACCTCGACAGCGTCCAGGAGGGGCCCGGCATCAACGACAACGGCTCGGGCAGCGCCGGCACCCTGGAGGTCGCGCTCCAGTTCGCCAAGACCAAGCCGAAGAACCGGGTGCGCTTCGCCTTCTGGGGCGCCGAGGAGTTCGGGCTGCTCGGCTCCGAGCACTACGTCGCCTCGCTGTCGCCGGAGGAGCGGGCCAGGATCACCCTCTACCTCAACTTCGACATGATCGCCTCGACCAACTACACGTTCGGGATCTACGACGGTGACGGCGACGCGTTCGGCACCGCCGGTCCTCCCGGATCCGACGTGATCGAGCAGGACTTCGAGAAGTTCTTCGCCCGGCGCGGGCTGCCGTTCACGGCGACGGCGTTCACCGGCCGCTCGGACTACGGGGCGTTCATCGCGGCCGGGATCCCGGCGGGCGGCCTGTTCACCGGGGCGGAGGAGCTCAAGACCGAGGAAGAGGCCGCCGTCTTCGGCGGCACTGCGGGCGCCCCGCTCGACCCCTGCTATCACTCCGCCTGCGACACCATCAAGAACATCGACGACAAGGCGCTCGACGTGAACTCGGACGCGATCGCGACCCTGGTGGGCACGTACGCGTTCGACACAAGCGCGATCCCCGCCGACCCGGCGCCCACCGCCGCCTCCCGGAGCGGTGACGCCAGGCACACCCACAAGCCCGCCGACTCGGCGAGCTGATCTTCGACGGCGCCCGCACCCGCGTGGTGCGGGCGCCTCATCCCGCAGGTCAGCGGCTCGGTGGCGCGTCAGCCGGCGGCCGAGGTCTCGGAGGCGCCGCGTGCCGCGAGCATGCGCCGCATCAGGTCGATCTCGGCCTTCTGGGCGGCCAGGACGGCTCCGGCCATGCGGCGGACCTGCGGCTGCCGGCTCCCGACGGCCGCTTGAGCCATCTGCACGCCGCCCTGATGGTGGGGAATCATCAGGCGCAGGAACAGGACCTCGGCGTCCTTGCCGTCGGCCTGCTCCAGCTCCTTGATCTGGGCCGCGGTGGCCATCCCGGGCATGGGCGCGGCCTTGGTCACGTTGTGGTGGCTCTGTCCCATCCAGGCCATGCGCGGCTGCAACGAGGCCTGGGACAGGCCCCACATGTCCAGCCAGGCGTACATCTGCCCGATCTGCTGCTGAGTGGTCGCGATGTCGTACGCGAGCGTCCTGACCTCCCGATCGCCGGTCCGATCCCGGACCATCAGCGCCATCTGCACGGCCTGAGCGTGATGAGCCTGCATGTCACGGGCGAAACCCGCCTCCACCGAGGTGTCCGCGGGCGGCCGGGGGCAGAGCAGCGCGAGGCCGAGGGCGGCCACCGCGAACGCCAGCGCGGCGGTCGCGGGCACCAGCACGCGGCGCCGCGGCAGAGCGGCCGGCACCCTCATGCGGACGGCTCCCCGACCCCGCCGGTGCACGTAGCCCCAGGCTCGGGCGTCCCCGGGCCGTTGATGTTGGCTTTCAGGAACGCCGGCAGGCGCGGATCGTCGGCGCTGTCCAGCTTGAGCTGCTTGCCCCAGGAGCTGAGCGCGACCGCGGACGACAGCCCCGGGTAGGGGGACAGGAGGACGAAGTCGCGTCCCCTGGCATGGTCGAGCAGCATGTCGAGCTGCTCTTTCGGCAGTCCCGGCCGGTAGGCCACCCAGACCGCTCCGTGCTCCTGGCTGTGGACCGCGTTCTCGTTGCGGACCGGATCGGTGTAGACGCCGCAGTTCTGCCAGGCCGGGGAATGGTCCCCGCCGACGGGCGGCGCCTGCGGATACGTGACCGGATCGCTGGTGTGATTGCGCTGCGTCACGTTGATCGTCTGCACCGCGTCCAGCGACGTGCGGGCGCGGTCGTTGAGCCAGAACACCGTTCCCGCCGCGGCCAGCGCGCCCACCCCGGCCACCGAGACGCCGATCGTGACGACCCGGCGCCGCAGCTCCTGCCGTCGCTGCTGAGCCTGCAGCGCGGAGAGCCGCTCCTTGATCGTGCCCTGCGGCTTGTCGCCCATTCGACTGCCTCTCCCTGCGAACTTCTACGTTGCGTAGAAGTTCTACCGCATGTCGAATACAGGGGCCATAAGGGCGACGGACCTCTACTGGCCTTGGCGCCTTACGAAGATGCGACGATAAGCTGCTGATCAGCAGGGCGTCCGCGTCAGCCATCGCTCAGGGGCCGCTCTGACGGGCGAAACGCGGGTGGGAGGGATCGGCCGCGTCGCGGCGAGAGATTTCTCCGGGGCCGTGTCGATCCGCGGGCCGCTCGTTCGACGTGTGGGTGCGAGGGCCGAGAGGCGGCCGCGCCGGACGAGGAGAACGCGATGCCGAAGTACCTGCTGATCATGCGGGGCACCGACGAGTCGAACGCGGCCATGATGGCCGACATCGACGAGATGATGGCCATGACCCGCCAGTTCATCGAGGAGATGGTCAAGGCCGGCGTTCTCCTCGCGGCGGAAGGGCTGGACGATCCGGGTCAGGGCGTCGTGGTCGACTTCAGCGGCGAGGCCCCGGTGGTCACGGACGGGCCGTACGGCGAGACCAAGGAACTGTTCGGGGGCTTCTTCCTGCTCGACGTCGCCTCGAAACAGGAGGCGGTCGAGTGGGCCAAGCGGGTCCCGGCGGCCCCCGGGTCCAAGATCGAGGTCCGGCGGGTGCCCGGGAGCGACGAGGTGCCGCAGGTCGGCCAATGATCATCAAGGACAGGGCCGGGCGCGAGAGCAACGGCCGGATCTGATGGATGCGGCCGATGTCGAGGTCGTCTGGCGGATCGAGTCGGCGCGGATCGTCGCCGCGCTGACCCGGTTCACCGGCGATTTCGGGCTGGCCGAGGACGCGGCCCAGGAGGCGGTGGCCGAGGCGCTGGTGTCGTGGCCGCTCGCCTCTCCGGCGAATCCGGCCGGCTGGCTGATGGCCACGGCCCGGCGGCGGGCGATCGACGCGATCCGCCGCCGGACCGCCCTCCAGGACCGGTACGCCCTGCTGGCGGCCGACTTGGCGGTTGACGAAGAAATCGATCCCGACAAGATCGATGACGACGTGCTGGCGCTGATGTTCATCAGCTGCCACCCGATGCTCTCCCCCGAGGCCCGGGTGGCGCTGACCCTGCGCGTGGTCGGCGGCTTGTCCAGCGAGGAGATCGCCCGCGCGTTCCTCGTACCCGTGCCGACCGTGCAGGCCCGCATCACCCGGGGCAAGAAGACGATCGCGGCGGCAGGAGTGCCGTTCGAGCTGCCGCCGGCCGCCGAGCGCCGGGAGCGGCTGGGCGGCGTGCTCAGCGTCCTCTACGTGATCTTCACCGAGGGGTCGACGGCCACGTCGGGCGACCGGCTGCTGCGCCCCGACCTCGCGTACGAGGCGATCCGGCTGGCCCGCACGCTGGCCGCGCTGCAGCCGGACGAGCCGGAGGTGCACGGCCTGCTGGCGTTGTTCGAGCTGACGGCCGCGCGTTTCCCGGCCCGGACCGGCCCGGACGGTTCGCCGGTCCTGCTGGACGAGCAGGACCGGCGGCGGTGGGACTTCTCGGCGATCCGCCGTGGGCTGGCCGCGCTGGCCAAGGCATCGACTCGGGGCCTCGGCCCCTACGGCCTGCAGGCCGCGATCGCCGCCACCCACGCGTCGGCGCCCTCGGTCGAGGCGACCGACTGGGACCGGATCGTGGTGCTCTACGAGGCACTCGGCCGGGTCGCGCCCTCGCCGGTGGTCGAGCTCAACCGGGCCGTCGCCGTTGCCATGGCCTCGGGCCCGGCGCAAGCCCTGGCCATCGTGGACGAGTTGATCGCCTCGGACCGGCTCCCCGGTTCGCATCTGGTCCCGACCGTACGCGGTGAGCTGCTGGCCCGGCTCGGACGGCGACCGGAAGCGCGCGCCGAGCTGGAACTGGCGGCCCGGCTGTGCGCCAACCAGCGCGAACGCTCAGTGCTGCTGCGCAAGGCGGCCACGCTGAGTTGACTTCTCCAGCTCGGCCGGTCGTGCCCGCTGCGCAGCTTGGTGCCGGTCGGGCCGGCCCGGCGGCGCCTCGCGACGTCGTCGAGCCGATGGGGGAGGTCACGCATCGTCCGGCAGCGGTTCGCCGGTCTCCAGCAGCGACTTCAGGCTCGACACCACGTTCGGCCAGCCGTGGCTGACCATCTCGGCCAGGCTCGATCCGGGCTCGAAGCCGTCGTGCACGACGGTGAGCTTCACGACCTGCGCGGCCTCCTCGATCGTGAAGGTGACCTTCGAGCGGGCCTCGCCGGACAGCCGGGCGAGCAGTTCCTCGTCCCAGCCGAAGCGCTTGGCGAGCTCCGGGGTGACGGCGTGCCAGGTGTAGGAGAGCCGGCTGTAGGGATCGGCCTCCAGCACGACCTGCTCCGGGTCGCTGATCAGCACGCCGTGGTTGTCCCAGGTCATCGGCGAGCCGACGGACCAGTCCGTGGTGAACTCCGTGGCCCAGTAGCGGCGGGTGAAGGCGGGCTCGGTCAGCGCCTGCCAAAGTTTCTGCGGGGTGGTGCGGATGTAGGTGGTGTAGACGAAGGTCGGCGCGTCCATCGGGGTCTCCTCCAGGGCGAGTTTCAGGTCCGCCAGGGCTTGGACCCTGGCCCGGTCGTAGCGGCTGATCCACCGGTGGGCGATCTCGTGCACGGGCGCGGCGTTGAGGTAGTGCAGCTTCTCCCGGCCCCGCCGCACGGTGGTGACGAGCCCGGCCTCCTCCAACACCGCGAGGTGCTTGCTGACGGACTGCCTGGCCATGTCGAGTCCGGCGCACAGCTCGCGCAGCGTCTGCCCGTTGCGGGCGTTGAGCGAGTCGAGCAGCGCGCGCCGGCTCGGATCGGCCAGCGCCTTGAACACCTCGTCCATGCCCGCCCCCGCATTCAGGTTGCCGCCTGTCAATATGCAGCCTTCCGGCTGCCTTTAATTTAGGCAGCCAGATGGCTGCCTGTCAAGGCATGCGGCTACGCTGTGCCCGTTCCCCCGCGCCCATTCGTGAACGCCTGCTCCGGGCGGGTCGGTGGGCACCGCATCGCCATCGCCCGGGCAGGCACCCTCAACCGAGCCCGCCTCCAGGATCAGGCGAGCTGCCCGGCCGCCGTGCGCGCCGCCATCCGCCGCTCGAACCACACCGAGGTGAACGGCGGCACCGCGCACACCAGGCCCAGCACCACGGCGCCCCGGCTCCAGCCCGCCTCCCGCGCCGAGAGCACCACCCCCGCCGCGTACAGCACGAACAGCGCGCCGTGGATCGGCCCGAACACCTTCACGCCGAGCTCGCCGGTCTCGGTCACGTACTTGAAGAACATCCCGACCAGCAGCCCCGCCCACGAGCACGCCTCGGCCACCGCCACGAGTCGAAACCAGCGCAGCACAATCCACCCTTTCGTCCGGTTAACGCCCTTACTCTACAAGCCGTAGAGCACGACCCGATCACTGGTCCGGACGCAACGCCGGGCGATGTCGCCTCCCCCTACCGGTTCGTGCTGCCGGCGACCACCGGCTCGACAGTTTCCGCAACGTGCTGGACAACCCCCACGTCGGGCTGCCGTTCATCGTGCGGGGGATGAACGAGACCCTGCGGGTGAACGGCCGCGCGGCGTTCCTGCGCTCGTCCCTGTGGAAGCCCGAGACCTGGCCGGACCGCAGGAGCCTGCCCACACTCGGGCAGATCGCCAAGGACCGGATCCAGTCCGGGCGCGGGCGGGCTTGGAGCCCGTCAGGGGAGCGGGGGGAGCGGCTGGTCGTGGAGCCAGGCCGACAGCAGCGGTCCCACCGGCTGGGTGGCGTGCCGCTGGACGTGTGCGGCGAAGTCCGGGGTGGTGACGTTCGCGTGCCGGCGCCCGGCCGTCCAGGCGCGCAGCATGGGGAAGAAGGCCCCGTCGCCGAGAGCCTGGCGCAGCGCGTGCACGGTCAGGGCCCCCCGCTTGTACACGCGGTCGTCGAAGAGCGTGCCCACCCCGGGGTCGGTCAGCACGAAGTCCTGCGGGAGGGCGGTGAGGCGCTGGTGCCAGCGCCGGGCGTGGGCGGCGGCGGGCTGCCCGCCCGAGGCCTCCGACCAGAGCCATTCGGCGTAGGTGGCGAACCCCTCCTGCAGCCAGATGTCGCTCCAGCAGGCCACCGTGAGGCTGTTGCCGAACCACTGGTGCGCCAGCTCGTGCGCGACCAGCCGCTCGGACCCGCGCCGCCCGTCCACGTGGTTCCTGCCGAAGATCGACATGCCCTGCGCCTCGACCGGGATGTCCAGCTCGTCGTCGGCCACGACGACGACGTAGCCGCCGAACGGATAGGGCCCGAAACGGTCGGTGAACGCCGCCATCATCTCGCCCTGCCGTCCGAAGTCGTACCGGACGCGGGTGGCCAGGCGCGCCGGATGGGCCACCTGGGCGCCCGCGACCTCCATGAGCCGGTAGCGCCCGATCTGCACGCTGGCCAGATAGCTCGCCATGGGCTCGGGCTGGTCGTAGACCCACGTCGTGGTCCCGCCCGCGCGGTGCTGGTCGACGAGCGCCCCGTTCGCGACGACCCGGTACGGCGACGCGGTCGTCACGGAGATCCGGTACGACGCCTTGTCCCCGGGCCGGTCGTTGCACGGGAACCAGGACGGCGCGCCGATGGGCTGCCCGGCGACCAGCGCGCCGTCGGACAGCTCCTCCCAGCCCAGCCCGCCCCACGGGCTCGACACCGGCACCGGCCTGCCCGAGTAGCGGACCTCGACACCGGCGACGGCGCCCGCCGGCAGCGACCAGGGCAGCGTCACCCGCAGCTTGCCCTGGCCGTGCAGGTGGCGGGCGGGAATGCCGTCCACGGTGACGCCCTCGACCCGGAAGCGGCCGAGATCCAGGTCGAGCACGCTGAGGGGTTCGGCGGCCGTCACCGTCAGCAGGGCCGTGCCCTCGAGCCGGTTGTTGGCCAGCCGGTACTTCAGCGTCAGGTCGTAGCGCGACACCATGTAGCGGTGGTCGCCGTGCCCGGGGAAGTACGGTGTCATCGCCACGCCGAGATGGGATTGCCGAACCATCGCGTACGGCCGGGCACCGACTCCCCGCGCATGACGAGCGAGGCCGGCCCGATCGTGGTGTCGGCGCCCACCCGCGCGGCGGGCAGCACCACGCCGTGCGGGCCCAGCGTCGCGCCCGTCTCGAGGGTCACGGTGTCCATGTTCATGACCCGGTCGTGGAACAGGTGGGTCTGCAGGACGCAGCCCCGGTTGACGCAGGCGCCATCACCCAATGTCACCAGATCCGCCTCTGGCAGCCAGTACGTGTCACATGTGACCCCATGCCCGATACGCGCCCCGAGCGAACGCAGCCACACGTTCAGCGGCGCGGTCCCCAGCCACGGCTGCGCGAACCAGGGCGCCGCCAGCACCTCCACGAAGTTGTCCGCGAGCTCGTTGCGCCACACGAACGAGCTCCACAGCGGCCGGCTGCCCGCCCGGATCCGGCCGACCAGCAGCCATTTGGCGGCCGTCGCGACCAGGGCGGCGGCCACACCCGCGGCCAGCAGCACCACGCCGCCGAGCGCCAGCGTCACGGCGAAGCCGTGGCCGGCCGCGAGCCACTCGAAGGCGGCGGCGACCAGGACGGCGAGCGCGACCGCGCACATCGCGGGCACCACGCGGAACGCCTCGACCAGCGCCCTGGCCGCCTTGTACCGGGCGGGCGGGTCGTAGGTGCGGCTGCGGTCGGCGTCCTCGGCGATGCGGCGCAGCTCCATGGGCGGCATGCCCACGTACGACGAGCCGGACCTGGCCTTCTTCGGCGTCGCCGACAGCACGCCGACCAGGCCGTCCTTGGGCACCTTGCGGCCGGGCGCGGTCATCCCCGAGTTGCCGAGGAAGGCGCGCTTGCCGATCCGCGCGGAGGCGATGCGCATCCACCCGCCGTCCAGCTCGTACGGGGCCACCATCGTGTCGTCGGCCAGGAACGCGCCGTCGCCGACGGACGTCATCGTGGGCAGCGCCAGAACCGTGGACAGCTCGACGCCACGGCCCACCTTCATGCCGAGCGCCCGCAGCCACACGGGCGTCAGGACGCTGGCGTACAGGGGGAACAGCCAGACGCGCGCCGAGGCCATCAGCCGTCCGGTCGCCCACGCCTGCCACGCCTGGCGGCTGTGGACCGGATGACGGCCCGCGTGCAGGCCCAGCCCGAGCAGCCGCACGCTGACCAGCGTGACCAGGGCGAAGGCCGCCATGCCCGCGAGGGTCGCGGCCGGCACGCCCGGCAGGGCGGCGGCCAGGGCCTCGCCGATCGTGCGCGCGTCACCGGCGAACGCGGCCAGGACCGCGAGCCCGGCCGCGGCCGCGACGGCGGGGAGCAGGCTGAGCAGCATGGCGCTCACCCCGTACACGGCGGCCCAGAACCGGGAGCGGGCGGGCCGCTCCGCCGGGCGCCACCGGCGGGACTTGCCCTGCCGGAACGCCGGCGCGCCGGCCCAGTGCCGGCCCGCCGGAACGGTGCCGGCGACCGCCGATCCGGGAGCGATCTGGGCGTTCTTCCCGATCCTGGTGCCGGGCAGCAGCGTCGAGCGGGAGCCGACGGTCGCGCCCGCGCCGATCCTGATCTCGCCGACGCGCAGCAGGTCGCCGTCGTACCAGTAGCCGCTGAGATCGACCTCCTGCTCGACCGAGGCGCCTCTGCCGAGCTTGAGCAGCCCCGTGACGGGCGGCGGCGAGTGCAGGTCGGCGTCGGCGCCCACCTGGGCGCCGAGCAGCCGGGCGTACCACGCCATGTACGGGGCCCCGGCCAGGTCGGGCACGCCGAGCCGCTCCGCGAACCGCTCGGCGAACCACACCCGCAGATGCAGGCCGCCGCCGCGCGGATAGGCGCCGGGCCGCACGCCGCGCAGCACCAGCCGGGCCACGGCCGCGGACAGGCCCATCCGCCCCGCGGGGGTGACGAACAGCAGCGCGCCCAGCGCCACCCACCACCACGACAACGCCGGGGCCCACGGGGGCGCGAGCAGGTTGCCGAGCGCGGCGAGCAGCACGATCCAGCGCGCCGCGCCGGCACTCAGCAGCACGACCATGAGCGCCGCCTGGGCCAGCTCGGCCCGCCTGGGCATCGGGGCCACCGGCCGCCGCGCCGGCTCGGCCTCGCCCCTGTGGGACAGCAGCCGGGCCAGCGCGCCGAGCGTCGGCTGGGCGTACACGTCGCCCACGGCCACGTCGGGATGGTCGGCGCGCAGGACCGACACCAGCCGGGCCGCCGCCAGGCTGGTGCCGCCGTCGGTGAAGAAGTCGGCGTCGGGGCCGCTCGGCGGCACGCCGAGCACAGCGGTCCAGTGCCCGGCCAGCCGCGCCTCGGCCGGGCTCAGCGCGACCTCGGCGGCGGCCGGCTCGGTCAGCGGCCACGGCAGCGCGGCCCGGTCGATCTTCCCCGAGGTCCTCGTGGGCAGCGAATCGACCGGCGCCAGGCGCGGCACCAGGGCCGCGGGCAGCGTGTCCGCGAGGCGGTCGCGGGCCTGTCCGAGGTCGAACCCCGGCTCGGTGACGACGTAGCCGACGAGCACCTGGTGGCCACCGCCGGCGGTGCGGACGGCGGCGGCCGCGCCCGCGACCCCGGGCAGCGCCCGCAGCGCGGCGTCCACCTCGCCCAGCTCGATCCGGCGGCCACCCAGCTTCACCTGGTCGTCGGCCCGGCCCGCGAAGATGAGCCCCTCGGGTTCGGCGCGTACCAGGTCGCCGCTGCGGTAGGCGCGCTGCCAGCCCAGCGAGGGCAGCGGCGCGTACTTCTCGGCGTCCTTGACCGGGTCCAGGTAGCGGGCCAGGCCGACGCCGCCGATCACCAGCTCGCCCGTCTCGCCCATGGCCACCGGTTCGCCCGCACCGTCGACGACCGCGAGGTCCCACCCGTCGAGGGGCAGGCCGATGCGGACCGGGCCGTCGCCGGTGAGCCGTGCCGCCGTGGCCACCACGGTGGCCTCGGTGGGGCCGTAGGTGTTCCACACCTCGCGCCCCGGCACGGCCAGCCGCTCGGCCAGCTCGGGCGGGCAGGCCTCGCCGCCGAAGATGAGCAGCCGGATGCCGTCGAGGTGCTCGGCCGGCCAGAGCGCGGCCAGCGTGGGCACGGTCGAGACGGCCGTGATCCGGTGGCCGGCCAGCCACGGGCCCAGGTCCATCCCGGTGCGCACCAGGGCTCTGGGCGCCGGCACGAGGCAGGCGCCGTGCCGCCACGCCAGCCACATCTCCTCGCAGGAGGCGTCGAAGGCCACCGAGAGCCCGGCCAGCACCCGGTCACCGGGGCCCAGCGGCCGCTCCTGCAGGAACAGCCCCGCTTCCGCGTCCACGAACGCGGCGGCGGACCGGTGCGTCACCGCGACGCCCTTCGGCTTGCCGGTCGAGCCGGACGTGAAGATGATCCACGCGTCGTCGTCGGGCTCCGGCGGCGCGGGAGCCCGGCCGGGGGTGCCGGTCACCGTGAGCTCCCCGGAGACGATCGCGTCCACGCCGGCCTCGGCGAAAACCGTCTCCGCGCGTTCGGCCGGGTCGTCGGCGTCGACGGGCACGTAGGCGGCGCCGGCGGCGAGCACGGCGAGGATGGACACGTACAGCTCGGCGGTTCCCGACGCGAGGCGCACCCCGACCCGGGAGCCGCGGCCGATCCCGGCGTCGGCGAGCCCGGAGACCAGCCGGTCCACCTCGGCGCGCAGCGAGCGGTAGTCGAGGATCACGGTGCCGTCGTCGATCGCCGGCGCGTGCGGGTGGCGGCGCGCGGTCTCGTCGAGGACGTCGATGAGGGTACGGGGCGGCGGTGCCAGCACGCCCGCGGGGTAGACCGCGGTCGCGGCCCTCAGGCGTAAGTCGGCCGGATTGCTGCGCAAGCGGTGCTCCCTGGATGGACGACGGGGACATGCCAGGGTACGCCCACCGCGTCGAGGATCAGGCCGGCGGGTGACCGGGGAAAGTTTCAATCGGCGCGCCGTCGAATCATCGAAATTTTTCGGACGACGGCCCTCCGTGGCGACGACCGCCCCTCGCCCCGCGTCATGCAATGACCAGCGAAAAACGCCGGAAGGACGGGCTGACCGGCCGTCAGCGGGGCGGAAAACCAGGGTTCGACCAGGTGTCGCCTGTTTGTTTCATAGATTGACGTAATCGGAAACGCGGTCGTAACCTCCGCGTCAGTGAAGCGCGCTGATTCGTCCGATGCGAGATTCCTCTCGACCTTCGAGGATGCAATCAATGAATTTGCTCTTGACCATCAAAGGCCGTACCCGATCGATCGCCGTCCCCGCGGCAGCCGTCCTGGTCACCGCCACCGTGCTGGTAGCCTCCGCCGGACCGGCGCAGGCGGCGGCCCCGGCCGACGGCGGCGTGTACACGCTCGCCTCCGGGGCGAGCGGCAAGTGCGTCGAGGTGACGGGCGCGTCGGCCGACAACGGCGCCCTGCTCGTCCAGACCGCCTGCGTCCCCTCCGCCGCCGGCCAGCAGTTCAAGGCGGTGGCGCGGGGGAGTGCGTTCAATCTGGTCAACGGCGGCAGCGGCCGGTGCGTCGACGTGCCGGGCGCGTCCACGGTCTCCGGTACGCAGTTGCAGCAGTGGGGCTGCGGCGACGGCGGCAAGACCAACCAGCATTGGACCTTCACGCCCTCCTCCACCTCGGGCAAGTACCTGGTGAAGAGCGTCGCGACCGGGCTGTGCGTGAGTGACAAGGACGGCTCCACGGCGGGCAACAACCCCATCGTCCAGGAGACCTGCTCCGACGTCGCCCGCATGCAGTGGTCCGTCAACTCCGCCTCCGGCGACCGGGTCTGGTCCAACAACGCCGACGGGTTCGCCGCCACCAGCGGCAACGGCCTGGCGACCACCACGGGAGGCGCGGCCGGCGCCACGGTCACCGTCACCACCTACGCCGACCTGGTCAGGTACGCCACCGCCGCCGAGCCATACGTCATCAAGGTCAACGGCGCGGTCACCGTCACGCCGTACGGCACCGAGATCAAGGTCGCCTCCAACAAGACCATCGTCGGCGTCGGCACCCGGGGCCACATCGTCAACGGCGGCTTCTTCCTCGGAGCGGGCGTCAGCAACGTCATCATCCGCAACCTGACCATCCGCGACACCCGCATGGCCGACGACGACCCCGACGACAAGCTGTACGACTACGACGGCATCCAGATGGACACCGCCCACCACATCTGGATCGACCACAACACGATCACCCGGATGAACGACGGGCTGATCGACAGCCGCAAGGACACCAGCTACCTGACCGTCTCCTGGAACGTCCTGTCGGAGAACAACAAGGCGTTCGGCATCGGCTGGACCGACAACGTCACGTCGCGGATGACGATCCACCACAACTGGATCCACGACAACAACCAGCGCAACCCCAGCACCGACAACGTCGCCTACGCCCACCTGTACAACAACTACCTGCAGAACATCACGGGCTACGGCAACTACTCGCGCGGCGCCACCAAGATGGTGATCGAGAACAGCTACTACGACAACGTCAAGGACCCCTACTACAGGGACGACGCCGCCCAGCTCCGCCAGAGCGGCAGCATCGTGGTCAACTCGACGGGCCGGCGGGAGACCGGCGGCTCCGCCTTCACACCGTCCTCCTTCTACTCCTACACCCTGGACCCCGCGGCGCAGGTCCCGGCGCTCCTTCGCACCTACGCGGGCCCGCAGGCCGGCATCGGCCTGTGACCGACCCCTCGGGCCGGTCCCAGGGCCGGCCCGAGGCACCCCCACCTCAGGAAAGG